>CAYWBO010000008.1:0-49986 GCA_964456625.1 uncultured Lentimicrobiaceae bacterium
CTTTATTTATAGTTTTCAAGCAGTTCATCAATCTTTAACAACGTCAAATCATGATAGTGATCGTCATTGATCATCAGCGTCGGAGCGTGATCGCAATCGCCGAGGCAGGAGATGGGAAGCAGCGTAAAACGATCGTCTGATGTCGTTTCTCCGTATTTGATTCCCAATTTTTTGGAAATGTGTTCATACAGCGATTCGTATCCCAGGATCATACAACTGATCCCGTCGCAAATCAGAATGACGTTTCTACCCACCGGCTTCCGGTAAAGACGACTGTAAAAAGTAGCCACCCCGTCCACCTCTTCATCCGACATTTTCAGGATTCCTGCAACGTCTTTCACCGATTCATCAGAAATCCAGCCACGATGCTTTTGAACCACCTTCAACGCATCAATGCAAGCACCATGCGGCGAAGGGTACTGCTTCGTTTCTTCCAGAATCTCTTTTTTTTCTATTTCAGTTAACATTGCGATTGTTGTTTTTCATTTTATTATCTGTCAATATCCGCCAGCACAAAATCCATCGCGGCGATGATTGAAAGCACATCGGGGATGGTGTAACCTTTGCTGATAAACGGCAGCATCTGTACGTGCGGAAAAGATGGAGTCCGTATCCGCGTTCTGTACGACGACGTGCTTCCGTCGCTCACCAGGTAATACCCGTTGCTTCCTTTAGTTGCTTCTATCGGAACCATCGCCTCGCCGGGCGGAATAACCGGCCCCCACGAAACACCCACAAAATGTGTAATCAACGTTTCGATATCCATCATAGTTTTATCTTTTCTGGGTGGAATAGCCAAAGGATGATCCGATTTATAATGTCCAGCCGGCATGTTATCGATACATTGCTGAATGATTCTCAGGCTCTGGTGCATCTCTTCCATCCGGACGATGGCACGGTCATAACAATCTCCGTTTTGAGCCAAGGGGATATCAAATTCAAATTGATCGATACCGGAATACGGCCTTTTCTTACGGTAATCCCAGTCGTAACCTGTGGCTCTGAGTCCCGGACCTGTGACACCCCAATCGATGGCCTCTTCAGTAGTAAACACGCCGATACCCACGGATCTGGCTTTAATGATGCTATTTCTGATGATCATTTTGTCGAATTCCTTCAGCCTTTTTGGAAGGTAATTCACAAAATTCTGCATCATCTTATCCCATCCGTCCGGCAAGTCGTGCGCCACACCTCCAATACGGAACCACGCAGGATGCATCCGGGCACCGGTAAAAGCCCCGACAATATCAAAAATCCTTTCCCTATCACTAAAAGTGTAAAACACCGGGGACAACTGTCCCAAATCCTGAGCGAAAGTACCCAGCCATACCAAATGACTGGCAATGCGGAAAAGCTCACTCATCATGATACGAATCACCTGAGCTCTTTCGGGGACTTTTATTCCGGCTAATTTTTCCACCGACAACAGATAAGCAAGATTGTTCATCACACCAGCCATGTAATCGATACGGTCGGTGTAAGGAATATAAGTATGCCAGGATTGCCGTTCACCCATTTTTTCCGCACCGCGGTGATGAAATCCGATATCCGGCACGATGTCCACAATATCTTCACCATGAAGCTGCAAAATCAACCTCAACAAACCATGTGTTCCGGGATGCTGGGGGCCCAGGTTCAGGAACATGAAATCGCTATCTTCACTCTCCTTTTCCATCCCGTAATCTTCCGGTTTAAAAGTAAGGTTGAGGTCTTCGTTCTCGCGCATTTCATCCGTCAGCGAAAAAGGATCGACTTCTGTAGCCCTGGCATGGTGATCCTTTCTTAACGGATGGCCAATCCAGGATTTCGGCATCAAAATTCTCGTCAACCGCGGATGGCCTTCGAAAGTAACACCGAACATATCGTAAACTTCGCGTTCATACCAGTTGGCAGATTCCCAAACTTTCGTGATGCTGGGAAGTACGTAATTATTGCCTTTGAGAGGTACCTTAATACGAAGGTCCTCATTTCTGTAGAAAGATGTCAGGTGGTAAACGACGGTAAAATCGCTGGGAGGCTGTCCGTCATGGTGGTTCCGGGTCCGTTCGTCGATACAGGTCAGGTCATAAAGCATCTTGAAAGGCTTCGGAACCTCGTTTTTGAGGTAGCTTAAGACGGGTATCAGAACGTCTTTACTAATCCAGAAAGTTGTTGTTTGGTCTTGTGTGTGCTGTTGAAACAAGATGGTCTCCGCCCCAAATTTGGATGCCAGCTCATCAATTACTTGTCTTCCGTTATCACTCATATAATTCCGGATATTGAAATCCTTATACCTCATTCATCGGGCGAATATTTCCCATTTTATTCCTTTCTTCCTTCTTCAAATCTCTCATACTTATCTTCTCCATTTTGCGAATGCCGTCCGGGCCGATGACCCAGCTCAACGGGCGTTGTTCTTTTCCGATGGACTCCCGAAGCAACAGTAATCCTTCGAGAAATGCATCGGGCCGCGGCGGGCAGCCGGGCACATAAACATCTACAGGCAAAATCTTATCCACACCCTGTACCACGCTATATATATCGTACATACCTCCTGAGTTCGCACAGGAACCCATGGAAATAATCCATTTGGGAGCCATGAGTTGTTCATACAATCTTTTTATGACAGGTGCCATTTTGAGAAAAACGGTACCGGCAATAACCATCAGGTCCGCTTCGCGGGGTGTGCCACGAATGACTTCCCCTCCAAAACGAGCAATATCATAGCGACTTGTTAGTGAGGTTGCCATTTCAACGAAACAGCAGGAAAGGCCAAATCCGAATGGCCAGATGGAGTTTTTTCTTCCCCAGGCAATCATTTCATCAAGTTTGCCGAATAATACCGATTTGTAAAGGGCATCATCCTGCAATCCTTTTTCCGGGTTGATATTTTTGATGTTCGGTTTTTCGATGGTGTATCTCATCCAGACTTTTCTTTTTTATAATATTTCAAAATCTTTTTTCCATCGGGACCAAAATCCAGTGCCCCGATTCTGAGTTCATAAATCAGTAGGACCAGCAGCAGTCCAATGAACACAGCAACGCCGATGTATCCCATCAATCCGACTTCCCGGAAGGATACCGCCCAAAGCATGATGAAAGCAGCATCCAGATCAAAGATGACGAAAAACATGGCGATCAGGTAAAAACTTGAGGAAAACCGCAGGCGTGCATCGCCTGTTGGCGGGATACCGGACTCATAGGGTGCGCCGGTAGTTTTCTCATTGTGGCGCTCTCCGAGAACGAAGGAGAGCCCAATCATGGCACCCACGATCGCTATTACGCAAATCGCGAAAATGACAAAAGGCCAGAGCGCATTATTTTGTTCCAAAAACATGAGTTATATTTCACTGATTCTCTTATGTTTCCGCGTTTTCGATTGCCGAATCGGAAACCTTCCCAGATAAAACCCAACTCTTATTTTTATTTAAACTGAATAAAAGTACATTTTTTTCTTCACCAAATAAAATCCGATCCTTTTTTTTAAGATTCTTTTTGATTAAAACGAGAAAAACCGGGACTATCCTTCCTCTTAACCTCTATCTTTCTGTTGGTTACAAAATATGTTAATTTGTGACATAATTCACAAAAAAGTTCCGGAAATTGTCCATTTTCAAGTAGAGAAACGAAAAAAATAATTAAAAATGACAGAAAAAATATCCGAAAGTCACGTAACAAAATCAAAAAACAACCCAAATTCGGACACAAAAATCCGGGAGACCGAGATTCGCAAAAGTGAAAAATAAAAAATGGCTGCCCCGAAACTCGAGACAGCCATTACCTCCGTCAATTTTTAATCGTCTTATTGTTGAGCCATCGGTTGTGGCTGCATTGCGTGAGGCTGGGGGTTTTTGACCAAAGTCAATTCTTTAATTAACCGATGATCACCGGCATATTTGTCTATAATTAATAAAACATAACGTATGTCAACAACTATGGTGCGTTGAAGCTTGGGCAGATATTTGATGTCTCCGCTCATGGCTTCCCAGTTGCCGTCAAACGCAAGGCCAATCAATTCGCCATTAGCATTGATCACCGGGCTACCAGAATTTCCGCCTGTAATATCATTTGTGGTTAGGAAATCGGTATCCATCTTGCCATCCTGACCGTAAGGGCCATAGTCCTTAGTTTTAAAGATTTCTTTCAACTTTTCAGGCACAACAAATTCAGGATTACCCTGATATTTTCTTCCTTTTTGCATAACACCGTAGAGATGTGTCTGGAACAGGTCATGAATACCATCCTGAGAATCGTATCCTTCCACTTTTCCGAAAGAATAACGAAGTGTGGAATTGGCGTCGGGATAGAACGCTTTGTTGGGCTCCATGGCCATAATACCTGCCATCAAAAGCCTCTTTGCTTTTCCTAATTCGCCAGTGCCTTTACGATAACTTTGAGAAGCAGTCATCAGATCGCCCATATATCCCTGCATCAGCATGAAAGCAGGATCTTTTTCAAGTTTCTTCAAATCAGGATTGGCCAGGAAAGCTTTGGCTTTGGCTTCGTTTGAGAAGTTGGATTTTTCAAATACATACGCAGCAAACTTAGCGTAGTTATTTTTAAATTTCTTCACCATTTTATCCAGATATGCCGGATGCAAACTTTCCGGTACCTTATCAAAATACATCTTCGTCATTGCTGCAAAGACATCCTGATCAGTCGACTCATCATAATCTTTATAGGTCTCACCAAGCTTTTCCGTCAGTTTCTGCGCCATTTCCTGAATTTGTTTCAGCTTGCGTTCTTTGTTCTGCTTGTTCTTCTCATCTTTATATTGTTTGAGCAAGCCGTTCAATGCGGAATAACCTTTTGCAAAACCAATCAGCTGAGCGCCTGAAGCACCGGTAAGGCTGGCATAAATCAACGGTTCGATGCTGGAACTCTCCTGTGCATAAGCATCTGAAATGTCTTTCAATACATTGCCGTATTTGGCTTTTCTTTCAGGTGTTTCATTGGCCCACTTTTCAAACTGAGCATCAAAAGCCTTTTTCTCGGCAATTACATGCTGATCTTTTACGCCCTGTGTCTGACCCAGAAAATACTTCCAGCTGTTGGCGATCATGGCATAATCGGAAGAATATTTAATGCGGACATCCTGGTTGGCATCCATGTGTTTTTTCCAGACTTCCAGCTTTTTGCCAAAAGCGGTGATCAAAGGAGGATAGTAATGCGCCATTCTGAATTCGAGTTCCGGGGCTGTCATATAACGGTTGGTGCTTCCCGGGAATCCCCAAACCATGGCGAAATCGCCGGGTTTCACGCCATTCAGCGAAATGGGCAGAAAATGTTTGGGTTTTAAAGGAATATTGTTCTTCGAATAGGTCGCCGGAGAACCGTCAGGCGCGGTATAGATCCTGAAAATCGAGAAGTCACCGGTCTGACGCGGCCACATCCAGTTGTCGGTATCCCCGCCGAATTTTCCAATGGAGGAAGGAGGAGCACCTACCAGCCTTACATCCCGGTAAACGATATACACCAGCATGTAATACTTATTTCCATTGAAAAAAGGTTTGATCACCACGTTATACTTACCGTGATCGGAATTTTCTTTCTTGAGACGGGAAATGATCTCAGACGCTTTCTGAGAACGCTGTGCTTCGGTCATCGTATCGTTCAAAAAAGGAACGATGCTGTCAGTAACATCAGCCATGCGATCCAGAACAGAAGCCGTCAGTCCCGGATTGGGGAGCTCTTCTTTCATACTCATGGCCCAGAAACCGTCTTTCAGATAATCGTGCTGAACGGAACTGTGTTTCTGGATAAACTCATAGCCGCAGTGGTGGTTTGTAAACAAAAGCCCGTTGGGAGAAACAATTTCCGAAGTACAGAAAAAGCCCTGTGGTTCGGCACTGTTGGAAAGCCCTGCTACAGCATCTTTGAGACTGGAATGGTTAACACTGTAAATCTCTTCCTGGGTGAGTTTCAACCCCATTCTCTGCATTTCTGCAAAGTTCTGCTGCAGAAGCATGGGTATCCACATGCCTTCATGCGCCTTTAAAGAAAAGCTGCCGAACATCAATACGGCAGCCAGAAAATACGTGAATCTTTTCATTTTAAATAATTTTGTTGGACAACATATAAGTAGTTTTTTGTTTTTCACGGGCATCACTACAAAGTAACTAAATCCTTTTCTAATTCGGAACCTGTACTTTATCTTTTTCAGTAAGTCCTGACAGAACCTGAATATTGATACCATCGGAAAGACCCGTTTTTATGTATTGCTTTTTAAAAGTCTGCGGAGCGGTTTCCAGTTCCACGAAAGTGGTAGTATCATTTTTGAAGTGCAGCAGTTTCTCGGGAATAGCCAGTACATGGTTGGCACGGCCCAAAACAATATCGGCATTGGCACTGTATCCGGAACGGATAAAACGACCTTTCTGAAGTTTTACGTTGGCTTCTATCTCAAACTGAATGGCCCCGTTGTCTTCCACTCCTTTCGGAGAGATTTTGGTCAAAGTCGCATCAAACTTATCATCATCGATGGCTCCAATGGTAAGGATCAACGGCATACCCACTTTAATCTTTCCCACTTCGGTTTCATCGATATTCCCTTTAAAAATCATGTCGCCCATATCAGCCACGGTGGCCAGGGTCGTTCCGGCATTAAAGTTATTGGATTCAATAACCTGGGTACCGGTTTTTACGGGGACCGTCAGCACCATCCCGTTGATCGTAGAACGCACCAGGGTGTTGGTCGGGGCCCCTTCCTTTTTAATCTGTCCCTCTTTGATCAGCTCCACGTCATCCAGGGCAGCTCGAAGTTCCTGTTTGGCGATATCATATTTTGTCTGGATGGCCTCGTAATCTGCTTTGGCCACTACACCTTTCTGAAACAATGCATATTCACGGTCATAGTTCCGTTTGGCATCCGTCAGGTTGATCTTAGCCTGTTCCACGCGCGAGGTGGCATCATTCAGTGTGATCATGTTGGGAACGAGGCGGATCTTGGCGATCAGATCGCCTTCTTTTACCCGTTGGCCTTCGGTAACGTAGACTTCAGAAACAATACCGGAAACCACCGGTTTGATTTCCACTTCTTTCCGGGGAACCACCGATCCGGTTGCCACCGTTTTGTTTATGATGTTGGTGTAAAACGGCGATTCTGTTTTGTAAACGACCGCCTTTTGCTTTGATTTACTCCACAGGAAGTAAAGTGTGTAACCAAATACACCCAGCACCAGAAAGATTACCAGTATTTTAAAAAACTTTTTCATCTTACAATTGATTTTACTTTGTTGTTAATAATTGTTTTTTCATTTCGGCCGACTCCTGTTTCCGTGTCTTTCGACCTAATCGTTGTTATCAATTTCTTTATTCGTCTCTTAAGGCATCTACCGGCTTAATGCTCACCGCTCTTTTAGCAGGGATCAATCCTGCAAAAACGCCGGATATTATCAAAATGATCAGTGCCGTGATGCCCACTTTAAAACTGATCTCGGGATGCAGGAAGTATTGTAACTTGGCTCCGCTGCTCACCAGCACCTTATCGATCAGTGCCAGGAGTCCCACGCCGATTACAAGGCCCGTGTAACCTGCTACGGCGGTAAGGGTAACCGATTCCAGGATGATCTGTGAGATAACATTAAGCGGCGTAGCACCGAGTGCTCTTTTCACGCCGATTTCATTGGTTCTTTCTTTCACAATGATCAGCATGATGTTTGAAACCCCGATAATTCCGGCCAGCAAGGTTCCGGTGCCCACAATCCATATCAGGCCGTTGATACCGTTAAACAAACCCTGCACTTTTTTGAATTCCTTTTCTAAGTTAAAGTGGCCGATGGCTTGATCATCCTTAGGGTTGATATGGTGGGCTTTTTTCATAACTTCTAACACTTTGGCTTCCGTGACGGTAGCCGGGATATTATCCTTCGAAGTGATGGCAAACCAGCCTACCTTGTCGCCATAATTAAAAGTCCGCTGCATGCTCGTAAACGGCAGAAATAAGCTGTTGTTTTCCTGATCGGCCTGGTTGCCGCTTTTCTTCGACTTGAAAACACCAACAACTTCAAAATAAACGCCCTGGATCTTAATATACTTGCCCATCGGTTTTTCGCCGTTCTTGAAGAGGCTGGAAACCACATTTTTTCCGATGACAGCCACTTTCCTGTATTCTCGTGTGTCGTTCCAGTTGATGAACCTGCCGGAGGTCATGTCCACGGGATCGATCTTAATGTATTCGGGATAATCACCGTAAATGGTGAACGCACCGGTTTCTTTTCCGTAAACCACGTTGCTGGCGCCATTGAAACCGCCGCCCTGAAGACGCGGTGCCAGCAGTTTCACCTCAGGAACATTTTTCCTGATGATCTCTACATCGTGATTGTTAAAGCTGAAGCTGCGTCCCCGTTTAAATCCTTCGTACGGCATGGAGGTCTTCTGTGTCCACATAAAGAAACTGTTGGTGGCAAAATCGCTGAATCCTGCATAAACGGCATTTTTTAAGCCTTTTCCGGAGCCCAGCATCAACACCAGCATGAAGATTCCCCAAAAAACCCCGAAAGCGGTAAAGAACGTCCGCACCGGATTTTTTTTCAAGGCAGCCCAGATTTCCTGCCAGTTGTCCAAGTCGAATATTTTCATGATAAAATACCCTTTCTTTTTATGAAATTCAACACTGCCTTGAAGTTGATATGTTTATTTCTTTTCATTGCTATCATTCTGTACTTACGATTCGCATTATTCATCGCGCAAAGCTTCCACTGGCCGTATCGAGGCGGCTCTGCGGGCAGGAATAAACCCGGCAATCGCTCCGGCGGTTATCAGCAGCACCATGGCAATCAACGCGATGTGTATGTTGGCCTCGGGGCTCCTGAAAAAGTCTGAAGGCGGTACATATTTTTTTATCAGCTCCAGCAAGCCCACCCCCAGCATCAGGCCTACATAACCGGCAAAACTGGTGATGGCGATGGATTCCAGCAGAATCAAACTGATGATAGAACCCGGGGTAGCGCCCAGCGCTTTTCTCACCCCCACTTCCTTGGTACGTTCTTTCACTACGATCATCATAATATTACTCACACCTACGATGCCGGCGATGATGGTTCCGATCCCGATGATCCAGACGAAGATCCGGATGCCCAGAAAAAGATTCATGACTTTTTGATATTCATCCGAAACATTTTCCACACGAACGGCCCGGTCATCCGTAGGATCAAAGTGGTGAATCTCTGCCAGTTTCTGCTTCATATCCTTCGATATTTCCTGGGATTGTTTCACCGTAGCATCCCCCAATGTCATAGAAAACCAACTGATTTTATTGCCTCCGTTGAAAACTCTTTGTGCCGTTGTAATCGGAATGTAAACCGATCTTCTTTCATTCTGTCCCTGCTGATCCTGTTTAAAAACTCCGACTACTTTGAAGAGAATGTTTCCCATCTGTAAGTATTTGCCTAACGGATCTTCGTCTTTCGTAAACAAGTCCTTTTCCGCAACATCACTGATGACCATTACTTTATCATACCTATTTACATCGAAAGGATTTAAAAACCGGCCCTTCAGCATTTTGATATTTCTAAGATACTGTGCCCCGGTATTGACGGCGCGAACGTCGTAGTTTCCGTATTTAGTCCCATAATTGATCACCCGGCTTCCCAGCCTGTAACGTCCCGTGATGTGGTCAATGTGGGAATCAAAAGTTTTTGCCCGTTGGTAATCCTGGTTGGTAAACTGAATGTTTCTTCCCGTGTTGGTGCCTTTATAGGCCTTGGAAGTCTGTCCTGAGAATACCCACAGGCTGTTGGTGGCCACATCGGCAAACTGATGCTGCACACCGTTTTGCATACCCTGTCCGGAACCCAACAAAATGATCAGCATAAAGATCCCCCATGCAACGCTGAAACCCGTCAGGAAAGTCCGGAGTTTATTCTTGGTGATGGTGGCGTAAATTTCTTCCCAGTTGTCTCTTGCAAAAATCATACGGCTTCTTCTTCAACGATGGCTTCAAAAACTTTTCTTTTCATTTCAAAACCGTTGGCATCATTTTCTATCAGGCCGTCTTTCAGATGGATGATGCGGTCGGTTTTCCCGGCAATGTCCTGCTCGTGGGTCACAATGATGATGGTGATGCCCTGCCGGTTGATTTCGCGCAACAATTCTATCACTTCAAAGGAAGTCTTTGAATCCAGCGCTCCGGTAGGTTCGTCGGCAAGAATAACCTTCGGTTGGGTGATCAGCGCACGGGCAATGGCAAGACGCTGTTTCTGTCCGCCCGAAAGCTCGTTGGGCTGATGTTCGGCCCAGGGCCGTAATCCCATTTTATCAAGATACTCCATCGCCAGTAAGTTGCGTTTCTTCCGGCTGACTTTCTGATAATACAATGGCAACGCCACGTTTTCCATGGCATTCTTAAACGGGATCAGATTAAACGACTGAAATACGAACCCCAGCATCTGATTGCGGTAATAAGCCGCTTTCTTTTCGCTCAACCCTGCCATGAGTTTGCCGTCGAGGTAATAACTACCCTCATCATAGTTGTCCAGTACACCCAGAATATTCAACAGTGTCGATTTCCCGGAACCTGAAGACCCCATAATTGATACCAACTCCCCCCTTTTGATGTTTAAATCGATCCCCTTTAACACATGAAGCTTATTTTTCCCCGTCTGATACGATTTATGTATGTTGTCCAGTTGAATCATGGTTCAGTTATTTTGTTTCCGTTTTGTTTATCATGAATTATGCCAGCATTCATAACCTGTTTAATTTTAAGAAAATATGAATACTTTTTGCTTTTTGTAAGAAAAATCAGTGGGGCACAGGTGTACGCCTAACCGACAACACCTGTCCGATTCCGGTCAGCCCCTGTGCAAATCAGAAACCATGAAACACCAAACCGATTTATTCGTTATTTTGCAGGGAAAATCAAATCCTTTTGGAAAACAGTCAAGCCGTAAGACAATTTTATGAGGGACGCGTCAGAGAGCTCACTGAGGTACTGGCGGTTCTGCAGAAAAAAATTAAGAATATTTCTGCTTTCAGGGTCATCGTCTTTTTGGTGACCCTTGTTGGTATCTATGTCCTGTCCGGGCGTTCGTTAACCGGATTGATTATTGTGGCTGTTGCCGGATTTTCTGTTTTTATTGCGCTTATTAACAGGCATGATTCGTTATTTCCCAGGAAACGGAATACGGAGGCCCTGCTGTCCATCAATCAAAATGAGCTGAAGCTGCTGGACCGGGATACTACCCATCAAGTTGATGGCAGGGAATATCTTGATACCGGGCATCCCTTTGCCGCAGACCTGGACATTTTCGGACCCCGTTCGCTGTTTCAGCTCCTCGACCGGAGCGCTACCACCAGCGGGCGCGAGCGGCTTGCCGCCACACTGCAGGACCCCATGGCCCACGTTCCACAGCTCATCGAGCGCCAACAAGCCATCGAAGAACTGAAGAACCTGCCGCTGTGGCGCCAGGAATTCCAGGCGCTCGGCGGAGCAGACGTTTCCAATCAAACGGCGTTGGAAAAACTCCTGAAATGGAGTAAGATCTCGACCATTTCTTTCAACAAACCCATTTACAAAATCTTACTCTGGCTTAATCCGATCCTTGGGTTTTCGGTCGTTTTGCTGATTGTTTTGGGCGTGCTGAATGAAACAGCTTTCTTACTTTTTCTGTTCATGCCCGGCCTCACTTTTGGGACCCAATTGTTAAAAATCAACCTGGAATATGACTTACTGGAAAGACAGGCCGGTTTGTTGAGGAAATATGCTGCTTTGTTCAAAAAAACAGAAGAACCTGATTTTAAATCGGCGATCCTGAAAAAAGAAATTTCAAAACTGGCAGGAACAAAAACTTCCGCCCATAACGCTTTCCTGCACCTGTCGAAAATCCTGAAAGTATTCGACTGGCGTCTGAATATGGTTTTAGGGGTTCTTCTGGAGGTTTTCTTTCTGTGGGATATCAAGCAGCTCGTCCGGCTTGAAAAGTGGAAAAAACAACATGCCTTGGAAATCCCCGGGTGGTTTGCGGCCCTTTCGGCTATGGAGGAACTGGTGTCGTTTGCCGGTTTTGCCTTTAACCATCCCGATGCCGTGATGCCGGTGGTGTCGGAACATGATTTTACGCTGAAAGCCGAAAATCTGAAACATCCTTTTCTGGCCGAAGAGGTGTGCGTGGGCAACCCGGTGTCTCTTCCCGGATGGCATCAGTTTCATATTATTACCGGTGCCAATATGGCCGGCAAAAGCACTTATCTGCGCACCGTGGGCATCAACCTGGTGCTGGCGGAATGCGGCGCGCCGGTGCTGGCGGATCGGTTTGAATTTACCCCGGTTCAGATCTTTACGGGCATCAAAACCAGCGATTCGCTGCAGGACGGGGCTTCTTACTTCTTTGCCGAACTGCAGCGGCTGAAAGAGATCATGGACCGTCTGCGGAAAGGAGAACAGCTCCTGATCATCCTCGATGAGATCCTGCGCGGCACCAATTCGAAAGACAAACAAAAAGGCTCCATGGCCCTGTTGCGGCAACTGATGCAATACAACGCTTCCGGACTGATCGCTACCCACGACCTGACACTGGGCGACCTGGCCCGTGAGTTCCCCGGCGAGATCCACAACAAACGCTTCGAAGTGGAGATCGAAAACAATGAAATGACCTTCGACTACACGCTCAAAGAAGGCATTTCACAAAACCTCAATGCTACTTTTCTGCTGAAGAAAATGAATATTACGGACGAGGAAGAAAATTAAAAAACCAAAGATTTGTGGGGCGTTGCCCCAAACCCCAATTCCTTTTTTGTCTTGACATAAAAAAGTAATCAAAAAAGTCAAGGCCGCGTCTGCTTCCCTCGAAAAACTAGCGTTTGCCCGCATCGTTGCATTTGATCAAGGCGGAAGGACCCATCGTTTTTGGCCTTCTTTCTTTGGAGAAGCAAAGAAATGAACAGGATCAATAATGAAGGAATGAGATTGCTTCTCCCGATAAATCGGGACCGCAATGACGCCCATTTTTCTTTTGAAATCCTCTCAATAATACACCACCTGAGCCCCGCGGTGTTTCTGGCGGAATTCATCCACCTGCTTCCGGCTGATGTTGGTATGGTCGCAACGCAACATTTTTATGGCCGGCAGATCCATGATGTATTTCAGTCTTCGTACCGGGGTGTTGTTGATGTAAAGACTTTGCAGCGACCGGATGCCTGCCAGCGGTTTCAGCAATTTTACACGCGTTCCCGAGAGGTTCAGCGTTTCCAGATGCCGCAGGCCCTGCAACGGCGTCAGATCTTCCACGCCGGTATTTTCCAGGTTGATTTCCTGCAGATGCTTTAACAAAGCCAGCGTGCCGATGTTGGCAAGCGGACAGTTGGAAAACCGCACCGAACGGAGTGTTTTGATCGCTTCCAGACCATGAATATCCACCAGGTTGCTGTTGTTGATGGACAATGCGGACAGGCTTGCAAATTCTTTCAAAACACCCAGACCGTAACGCAGACCGGTATAATCGATGCTGAGGCTTTCCCGGTTCACCAGTTGCTGCAACTGTTCATTGGTGGGGACGGAATCCAGATTGCCCAGCTTATAAAAAGCCGCTTTCCAGCCGCTGCTCAGATGGTTCCACCAGTAATGCAGATACGGCGACTGATAGATCACCAGCGTTTGCGGCCTTTTCTTGCGGAAGGACAACACCTCGGCTTGCTTTACACCGGACTGATCCGCATTGATCCGTACCAGGTTGCTGTTGTTTTCCAGCGGCATCAGGTTGCTCACGGAAGTGTAATCCAGATCGATCAGTTTCAGACTTCTGAGTTTTTCCAGCGGATGCAGGCTGCTCACGGCCGTATGGCTGATGTTCAGTTCCCGCAAACCGCCCATGGCACTCAGCGGTCCCAGGCTGCTGATGGAAGTCCCCGACACATTCAGCCGTGTGAGCTGCGACAGCATGGACAGTGGTGCCAGGTCATGAATATCTTTGTTTCCGGAAAGATTCAGCGTGTCCAGCTGAAGCAGCAGATGCAGCTCTTCTTTGGTGATGGTTTCTTTTTTCGGAAGGAACTTGATGAAGACCTCTTTCCATGCCGACGGCAGCTTGTTCCACCACGTTTCCAGCTTTTGCGAATTGTAGATCACCTGACAACCGGGATTCTTCTCGGCGAACAGTTCCGCTTCTTTCTGACCGATGCCCGAATTGTCGCAATAAATATATTTCAGGTTTTTCAGACCTGCCAGCAACATGATGTCTTTCACCTTCGTGTTGTTGATGTGCAATACGGACAGGTTGTTAAGATGCTGCAGCGCATGTAGATCCGATACGTTCGAGCTGTCCAGATCGAGGCTCTGCAATCCTGTCAGGGAAGCCAGCGCTCCGTAATTTTTCACCTGATCGCGGGCCAGGTTCAGGCTCACCAGGTAAGACATCCCTGCGAGGGAATCAATCCTTTGGATCTTTGTTCCCGCCAGGTTGAGCACTTTCAGGTGCACCAATGCCGAAAGGTTTCTCAGCGAATCCACCGGAGCAAACGAAAGGTTGACAGACTCCAGGTTTCGCAGGTTGCCCAGAACTTCTATGTTGGAAACCATGGTAAAGGAAGCATCCAGTTCCCGAAGGCCGGAAGCATACCTCAGCGGTTCCAGGCTCCGTAACGGGCATCCGCTGATATTTAAAACTTCCAGTTTGTTCAGGCTTCGCAACGGCTTCAGATTGTCGATCAGCGTGTGGGAAACATCCACGGAAAACAGATCCGGCAACTCGCTCAGCGGATCCAGGTTATCTATATTCAGATTCCCTGAAACGCCTACGTGTTGTGTTCTTTTGATGTAATGCAACACCTGGAACAGCAATTCCGTGTTCACCAGGATTGTATCGGGTACCGGCTGATAAACCGTATCGTTCAGCACCAGCGTGCTGTCTGTTGTCAGGCTGTCGGGCTGTCTTTGCAGCGAATCCGAACTATTTAATGTATCCGTGACCAACACCTGCTTCACCGTGATCAGCGTGTCGGTCGAAAACCACATCACTTTCGAAAGTGGGAGCGTATCATACACCAGAATGGACTTCCCGAAATAGTCTTTCCATCCCTGAGAAAGATGGTTCCACCAGTACTGCAGTTCCGAATTTTCGTTGGGTTTATGGGTATAGATGCTGGCGATCTTCAGGTCATTCTTCTCGGTGTTCAGGTTGATCTCGATATACCGCGGCATGTCATTGTCCACTGTATCGTTGTTGACGGTGATCCCTTGCAAAGTCCGGATCAGACTCACTTTGAAGTAAATTTTTCCCTGGGGATTGACCAGCGCGTCGATGCTGTTGATGTGGGTAGAGAAATGAACTTGTTTGAAAAAGAAAACCACATCCTTCAGATAAGCCTGCACATCTTTGTTCAACGGCACCTGACGATGAGCCAGGTCGTCTTCGATCTGCACCTTGTCGTCGCGGAAGACCTTCAAATAACTGCTGTTGATGATGATCTCTTTTTCCGACGGCGGATTGCCGGGATCACCCAAAAAGTTCAGCGTCGATGTCAGATATTCCATCATCTGGCTGCACTGCTGTTTGTACGCTTTCAGTTCTGCCGGACTCAGCTTCACGGTTTTTTGATCGGCAAAAAGTCCCTGAGCCGTAAACAGAAAAACAAAAACAAAAGCTGTTATCTTGTTGAACATGAGTTGAAAAATCTTAATACCTGCTTCTTATCTTTTTCGCTAATATATTTCAAATTTGAGATCAGCCATCCCGAATTGTCACTGTTCCGGTTAAAATACTTAAGCTCGAAATACCAGTTTTTGATCTGAAAGAAGTGAAATTTTACCGAATCGATGTATTCAAATTTAAGGGCCCCGGTTTTCATCAGATAAAAGAACAAAGTTAAGTAATCGGGGCGATAGTTCGTGGCAGCGTAATATTCGATATGTTTCGGATCGTCGAAAGCCTTATTGAGATTCATGAAATCAATTTCATGACTTTGCGGATGCAGAAAATACTTCATCTGCCCGGCTTTGGTTTCGGTGGGGAAAAGCGTGTGCAGATCGGCATCAAAAACATTGCTGATGATCCATTTGGAGCCCAGGCTGTCCCGTTGCACCGTCAGAAACAGGATCAGGTTCACATTGTTGTGGTCATCGTTTTTAAACGTAGCCGAAACTTCCGCATACCAGTTTTTATCCAGAAAATTCAGATATACCGGATGCTCCTTATTGGTGACATCTTCTATGAAATATTTCTTGAGTGTCCCCGAAGTCCGGGGATTGGACATATCGAAGAGATAGGGCAGCAGCTTGATGCGCAACGCCCGGTTGTGGTACCGGCTGTCGGTGTCGGCCAGCTGCATTCCGTTGGGGCCTTCTTCCATGTTAAAGCGGCGCACAAATTCGTTCACCTGCTTGTTCATGGCGTTGAACACCGCCTCGCCTCCCAGCTGGCCCGACGGATCGAGCGTCTGCGCGTTCAGTTGAAACAGTGATAAAAGAAATATCAGTATCAGGAAATAAAGTCGTCTGCTGTGCATCTATTCTTCTTCAAAATAATAATACGGGAAGTTGCTCAAATTATTATACAACCATCAGTCAAAAAATGATTCCCTATTTAATCCCCTCCTCGGAGGGGTGTAGGGGTGGGTCACAAGAAAATCAATCGTTTTTTGAATTTGCTGAACAGCCTGTTCTGTATCATTCAAACAACTTTAGGACAAAAATAGCCAAACCCTCTGAATGAAGATGACATCACACGAAAGTTTTCCGAAAGGTTTAAAACCTTTTAACCTTTACAGATTGCCGTCAGCGTCTACGCTTCGTTTTTCAGACGGTTCCGAATGGCTTCGGTTTCCTTTTCAAATCCGGGTTTTCCCAGCAAGGCGAACATATTCTTTTTGTAAGCTTCCACCCCCGGTTGGTCAAAAGGATTCACGTCCAGCAGGTACCCGCTTACGGCGCAGGCCATTTCATAAAAATAGATCAGTTGCCCGATCGTATTTTCGTTGATCGCGGGAACGGAAACACGCAGATTTGGAACGCCGCCGTCGAGGTGTGCCAGCGTCGTACCCAGTTCCGCCATGTGATTGACTTCGTGAATGGCTTTGCCGGCCAGGTAATTCAGCTTGTCGAGATTTTTTGCATCCGAAGGAACCTGCAACGTATGGGTCGGTTTTTCAACGGAAAGCACGGTTTCGAAAAGATTCCGCATCCCTTCCTGAATGTACTGTCCCATGGAGTGCAGGTCGGTGGTGTTGCTGACGCCGGCGGGGAAAATACCTTTACTTTCCTTGCCCTGGCTTTCGCCGTAAAGCTGTTTCCACCATTCGGTGAAATAAAACAGTGCCGGCTCGTAATTTACCATGATCTCGGTGGTAAAACCTTTCAGATACAATGCATGACGCACGGCAGCATAAGCGGCTACCGGGTTTTCCATGATGCCGGATGACTTTTCCGAGAATTGCGCCATCTCATCGGCACCGGCCAACAGTTTCCGGATGTCGAGACCGGCAACGGCGATCGGCAGAAGACCTACCGGAGTCAATACGGAATAACGGCCTCCCACATTGTCGGGAACCACAAAAGTTTCGTATCCTTCCTCATCGGCCAGCTGCTTCAAAGCGCCTTTTTCCTTGTCGGTGATGGCGACGATGCGGCTTTTACTTTCTTCTTTGCCGTACTTGGCCTCCATGTGGTCGCGCAGCAGACGGAACGCCAGTGCCGGTTCAGTGGTGGTCCCCGATTTGGAGATCACCGTCATGGTGTAGTCTTTCTCGTTCAACACTTCCAGCAACTCGGCCAGGTAATCTTCGCTGATGTTGTTGCCGGCATAACAGACAATGGGATTGCCCTGTTTCTTTTTCAGCAGGTTGAAATGCGGCGACAACGCGTCGATCACCGCCCTGGCACCGAGGTAAGACCCACCGATTCCCACCACCACGCTGACTTCCGATTTTTCACGAAACCGTGCAGCAGCGGCTTCAATTTTTGCAATCAGACTTTCATCGACGGCAGTCGGAAGATCGGTCCATCCCAGATAGTCATTGCCGCGTCCGGTTCTTTCGCGTACAGCAATAAAATGCTGGTCGAGGGCTTCCTGAAATTGTTCAATTTGCGCTTTGGAAACAAACTTCAAAGCATTTTTAAAGTCAAATTTTAACGAGATCATAATTTTTATGTTGCGGCGGCTAAAATACGAAAATCGACCACTTGTTTACACGCTGTCACAGGACACTAAATCCGGGGCGGGAACGCTTATTTTTTAGCACCTGTATTTCAGTAAATTCCGGCTTTGGGCATTTTGGCCCCCTGCTTCCTTTGCTGCTGCATATATTGCTTCAGGAAACGATTTCGAAGGGAGTCCATTTCGTGTATCTGTTGCTGAAAATCGAAAAGCTGCCCCTGATACTGATCGAAGAAAGCTTTGTTGTTGAAAAAATCCAAAATCATGGCCGAATCGGGGAAATCCAGAAAATGATTTTGCATGGATTGAAAATCCGATTTGGGGAAATTCTGCCGGAAGTAGGGCAGGAATTTCCTGAAAACACTGTCCACATCAATTTGTTTTCCTTCACTTTCGTGATGATAGGACCAGGAATAGGTCGAATCGTACCGGATAAGATTGCCATGCTGGTCGTAAACCTTGTTTACTTTTACCTGAACCTTCGGGTTCTGTGGCTTCGTATATTTCACCGTATCCTGTTTGTTTTTAGCAAAAACGATCACGGTCAACAGCAAAAGGCCTGCAATTAAAATCATCTTTTTCATAACGCTACATTTTATCGTTCAGGGCAAAAATAAAAGTCGTTCGATAAAAAATCAAGTGGCGCAGGCTTCATAAATGCCTGATTTAAGATTGTTTAACTGTAATTAACAAGTTTAAAAACTTTTCGTGGTTTTCCTTTTCGGGGAATGGAAAAGCCAAACTATTCAGCCTTAAGGAGGTACTTTTCGGTTTGGTCCGGTTCAGGAACCATTTTGCTTTTGGGATACAAACCCATCAATACTTTTTCGGGCGTCATGGGCGCATCAAAAGCCGCAAATTGCGGGTTGAATTCCCGCATGGCGTTCTGAATGGCAAAATACACGCCCACACCATACAACAGCGGAGGTTCGCCCACCGCCTTGGAACCCATCACAGCCAACGAATGTCCGGAAGTTTTCAGCGGTGTACAGTTCACCGTTTTCGGGACGGCATAAATATCCGGAACCTTGTACGTGGACAAGCTGTTGGAAAGCAGTTTCCCCTCCCGGTCGTAACGCAGCTCTTCCATGGTCATATAGCCGATGCCCTGTACCAGACCGCCTTCCACCTGTCCCATATCAATCATCTGATTCATGCTGTCGCCGAAATCATGCACGATGTCCACTTCTTCCACTTCATAGATCCCACGCAGCACATCCACTTTCACCACGAAAGCCGCCGTTCCATAAACATGATAGGCAAAGGGATGGCCTTTCCCCTTTTTCATGTCAAAATGAATGACGGGCGTAGCATAATGCCCGTGTTCCGATAAATTCACACGGTTCAGAAAGGCCTGTTGGATGAGCTTTTCCCAGGTAAGCCCGGTTTCCTTTCCTTTCACATAAACCTTTTCGTTCACAATTTCCACATCCTTTTTGGATGCTTTCAACTGTTCAGCGGCAAAGACTTTCAACCGCTGCAACAAGGCTTTGCAGGCCACGAGCAACGCATTTCCGTTCAGGTCCGCACCGGAGCTTGCCGCCGTGGGTGAGGTATTGGAAACCCGGGTCGTGTTGGTGGATTCCAGTTTGATCCTTTCCGGATCGATGGAAAATGTCTGTGCAGCCACCTGCAGCATTTTCGTGTTGACGCCCTGGCCCATTTCGATGGCGCCCGTGCTCACACCCAGGCTTCCGTCGTGATAAATATGTACCAGTGCCCGGGCCTGGTTCATGGAAATATTGGTAAAAGAGATACCGAAGGTTACCGGCATCAGCGCCAGACCTTTTTTAAAGATCCGGTTTTTCCGGTTAAAGGATTCGATTTCCTTTTGCTTTTCCTGAAGGTGGTATTCGTCGCAAAGTGTTTTCCACGTCTTTCGGATGTTCACCTGTTTGGCTACCTGTCCGTAATAAAACAGGTCATTTTCCCTTAAAAGATTCCGTTTCTGAATCAGCGATGCCGGCACATGGAGTTCCATAGCAGCTTTGGCAATGGCCGATTCGATGACAAACATACCCTGCGGAGCACCGAAACCGCGGAAAGCCGTGTTGGGCGGCAGATGAGTCTTACAACTGTATAGCGTGGCTTTGACATCCGGAATGTAATAGGAATTCGTCGTGTGGAACAATGTTCTTTGGGAAATCGCCGGACTCAGGTCATTGGAAGCACCCCCGTTCTGATAATACGTGACTTCGTAAGCCAGGATTTTCAGATCGTGGGATAATCCGATCTTAAAATCGGAAGAATACGGATGCCGTTTCCCGGTGATCACCATGTCGTCGGCACGTGAAAAGACCAGCTTCACCGGTTTTTCCAGCTTGTGAGCCGCCAGCGCCACCAACACGGCAGGGGCCGTGGCCTGGTCCTCCTTCCCGCCGAAACCACCGCCAAGACGTACCACATCCACCTGAATATGATTCATGGAAATGCCCAGCACTTTGGCGATGGTGCGCTGTGCCGCCGTCGGACTTTGGGTTGACGAATGCACCATGAGACGGCCGTTTTCCGCCGGATAGCTGTAAGCACCCTGGGTTTCCAGGTATAGATGTTCCTGTCCGGCCTGCTCCACGGAGCCTTCAAAAACAAACTTGCACCTAGACCATTTCTTTTCGGGTTCTCCGGTGGAAAAGATCGTCGGTGGTGTTAAAAACATTCCTTTCTCTGCCGCTTTGCGCGGTTCGGTAACTACTTCCAGTTCCTCAAGATCCAATTTGATCAGTTGCCGTGCTTTGCGCGCAATGCTTTCGCTTTCGGCTACCACAAGTGCGATGGGCTGTCCGATGTACTCAACTTCCTGTTCTGCAAAAAGCGGTTCGTCGGGAATGATCCCACCGATCTGGTTTTCTCCCGGAATGTCTTCGGCCGTAAGAACAGCCACGACACCGGGATAATTTCTGGCTTCGGTTACGTCCAGGCTTTTGATTTCCGCATGGGCTACCGGAGCGAAAAAAATCGCGGCATGCAGCGTTCCCTGCCTTACCGGGATGTCGTCCAGATACAACGATTTCCCGGTCACATGCCCTTGTGAATCAATATTCTTCATGATAATACCGCTTTCTTTAACAAGTGATCCGCAGCAATGAAACCGGGAAACAGTTCTATAAAATGGGCAAAAAATAATTGCCGTAATAATAATCTTTTGTATTCTTTGGTGCCCCTGATGTCACTGATGGGGGCCACCTCTTCCTGCAGGATTTCCGATGCATCCAGCAGCATTTGTTCATCCAGCATTTTTCCTGTCAGGAACTGCGCGGTTTTTTCCGCATAAAACGGGAACGGGAATACGCCTCCAGCCGACAGATTTGCTTTCAGGATCTTGTTCCCTTCCACCTGTATCCGCATGGCGGAATTGACACTGGCGATATCCAGGAACCGGCGTTTGCTGACCTTTTCGAAATTGAAAAAAACGCCCGCTCCAGGCATTGCAAATTCAACTTTTTCAATCAACTCCCCTTCTTTAAGATCTGTTTGTTTGTAACCGTGATAGAACTTTCGAAGCAGCACGGAACGACGGCCTCCCTCATTATTTTTAAGATGCACCTTGGCATCCAGCGCCAGTAAAAAAACCACCACATCGGCAATCGGGGAGGCATTCATGATGTTTCCCGCCACCGTTCCCATGTTGCGGATGGGTTCGGAAGAGATCAGTTTGAGATGTTCGCTGAGCTTCGGAAAGATGCTTTGTAATCCTTTATGCACCAGCATATCCGTCACTGTCACCGATGCGCCGATAAAACATTTTTCAGCTCCGGTTTCTATCTTTAGCAGATCGGGATGGGACCGCAGGAACTGCAACCGGGCCAGGAAAAGCTGATCGGCTTTCTGTACGAACAGATCCGTTCCTGCTCCGATTGGAATACCGCTGTCAAAAGGAATGGCTTCATCCTGAATCGCGACAAGCCGTGCTGCTATTTCCCTGAAATATTCGGGAATAAACGCATTTTCTATCAGCCAGTCCAGATTTTTCCGGGCATTTTTATGCGCCAGCGCTTTCGACAGGTCAACCGCTGCTCTTTCGATGGATTTGTATCCGGTACAGCGACAGATATTCCCGCTGATGGAAGCCAGGACATTTTCCTCGTTCGAAGGCGCGGCATCCAGGCTGTGTGCCGTCAGCGACATCACAAAACCGGGCGTACAAAAACCGCACTGGGTCCCTGCGTTATCAATGATTGCCTGCTGTACCGGTGACATCTGTGCTTTTTGAAGGCCTTCGATGGTTACGATGTGTTTCCCCTGAACATTTCCCAGCGGGGTCAGGCAGGAAACGATGCTTTTATAATTCACCTTTCCATCATGCAGGCTTCCTTCCAGCACGGTACACGCACCGCAATCGCCTTCGCGGCAACCCACTTTCGTGCCTGTCAGATTCATTTCGTAACGGATAAAATCCAACAGCACCATGCCGGGTTGTTCTTCGGTACGGATTAGCCGATTGTTGAGGATAAATGAGATCATCGCTTATTATCAGTCCATTTCAACATACAAAGTTAAGGATTTTGGGGCCTCGTGGTGATCCGCCAACCAAAAAAGATGATTTTCAGGTATTCCGTTACGAATTGACAAAACTTTAGAAAAAACCCTCCGAAAACCCGCACGACTATTTTGTTTTTTCTGTGGCTGTGGGTTTTGCAAATTTTGGTTACATTTGGTTTCCTAAATTCTGATGCCATGAAAATCTTTAAAAGAATTCTGCTCGCCTTACTGATTCTCATTATTGTGGTCGTAGGCGTGGTTTATTTCTGGATAAGAAGTACCGCTCCCGATTATTCGGGCAAGGTCCACTTGAAAGGATTACAGAACCAGGTTGCCGTGGTCTATGACCATTTCGGCGTGCCGCACGTTTATGCGCAAAATGCGCATGATGCTTATTTTGCCTTCGGTTATTCCCATGCCCAGGACAGGCTTTTTCAGATGGTGATGCTCCGGCGTGTCATGGAAGGCCGTCTTTCGGAGATCCTCGGAAAAAATTTCGTTTCCACGGATGAATACATGCGTACGTTGTCTATCAACAAGATGGCACAACAGTGGGCGGATGCTTTCATGAAAAATGCAGACCAACCTATCAAAGATGAAGTTCATGCCTATCTGGACGGCATCAACAGCTTTATTGAAAATCACAAATTGCCCGTCGAATTTACACTGCTCAACTTCAAACCGGCAAAATTCACGGTGAAGGATGTCTTCGGCATCATCGGTTACATGTCGCTGACTTTCACCGTTTCGTTGTCTGAGAACCCTGTGGCATCCAGAATTTATGACAAATGGGGAAAAGCGTATTTGAAAGATCTGGGTCTGGATTCCATTTCCAACACCGAATATTACAATCATTCCAAAGACATCATCCTTTCGGGATTGTTTAAAAACGCCCGGTCGTTGCAGGATCTGATTCCCATGCCTATTTGGGAGGGCTCCAACAACTGGGTGGTGAGCGGAAAACATTCCAAATCCGGAAAAGTGCTGCTCGCCAACGACACGCACATAAAATACTCACAGCCGGCTGTCTGGTACGAAGCTTACTTGCAATATCCCGGTTTTGATATGTACGGATATTACCTTGCCGGGATTCCTTTTGCGTTGGTCGGACATAACGACCATTATGGCTGGGGACTGACCATTTTCCCTTTTGACAACATGGACCTGTATGCAGAAAAAGTCAATCCCGAAAATCCCAATCAGGTATGGCACAGCGGAGCCTGGCGGAACGACAGTATCGACCACCAGACGATCAAGGTGAAAGGAGAAAAAGACGTTCCTTTCGATATCCGTTACACGGTTCACGGACCGATTTTAAATGGTGCCTTTAAAAACCTCACACCCAAAACCGGTCAGGAAGTCAGCATGTGGTGGTCGCCGCTACATTTGAATTCCACCTCGCTGCAGGCACTTTACGAGATGAACAATGCCGTGGATATGGCCGATTTCAAAAAAGGCGTATCAAAGATTGATGTAGTGGGATTGAATGTTCTGTACGGCGATACTGATGGCAATATTGCCTGGTGGGGCGCCGGAAAGATCCCGGAACGGAAAGACAGCCACGTGAATCCCAAACTGATACTGGACGGTTCCGATCCGGCTAATGATGTGATCGGTTTCTATCCTTTTGATAAAAATCCGCAGTCGGAAAATCCGGCCAGCGGTATTCTGAATACTTCCAACAACATGCCTCCCCCGGTCGACGGCGTTGTTTACCCCGGTTATTATTATCCGGGTTATCGTGCCGCCCGGGTCCGCCAGTTGCTGGAATCCAAACCCAAGTGGACCATCCAGGAAATGGAAAAAATTCAGCTTGACACCCATTCCAACCGCGATATGAAGCTGGTGCAGCTAATTCTGAACCACATGGGAGGCACATCCGGTGCTCCGAAAGTGGTGAACGCCCTGGAAAACTGGGACGGAAATTATGATACCGCCAGTGTGGGCGCTACCATTTATACCCAGATGCTGTATTTTGTGTTACGCGATGCCATGATGGACGAAACCGGTCCGCAGGATTTCAAAAGACTGTGCGGGATGAACCTCCTTACCAGCTCCATCGAGCGGTTGTTTGAAGATTCGACTTCTGTCTGGTGGGATAATGTGAACACCAAAGTGAAAGAAACCCGTGCCGACATCTTCAAACAGGCATTTTCGGAAACGGTCACCGCTTTAAGAAATCAACTGGGTAACGATGTCTCGCAGTGGAAATGGGGCAAAGTACATCAACTGCTGAACGTTCATCCCATAGGCACCCGGCCGCCTTTTGACAGGTATTTCAACGTCGGGCCTTTCCCGATCCGTGGTAGCAACGAAGTGGTCGACAAAGAAGCTTTTGCCTATAACGAACACGGCGTCTATCCGGTGACTTCAGGACCTGCGCTGCGTTTTCTTATCGACTTCGCCAACACGGACCATGCGTTGTCCGTCATTCCCACCGGAGAATCGGGCAATGTGCTGAGTCCCCATTATGCCGACCAGGCGGTCATGTATGTGAAAGGCGAATACAGACCTCAGATCACACAAAGGCAGGATATTAAAAATGGAACTGTTTTAACCTTAATACCCAAATAAAAATATTCATGGAGCAATACAGAAGCAGAACTTCGGATTTGATCAAAGGTGTGGCCATCATCGCGATGGTTCAGGTCTTTCTGTTGGAATTCTTCGCCCGACAGCCCATTATGGACGGTCTGACAGGCAAAATCTCCATGTTCATCGGTGGTTCCACTACCGCTCCGATCTTCCTTTCGGTGATGGGATATTACATCGCGTACAAGCGGAAACCTTTCTGGAAAAATATTTTACGGGGCATCAAATTGATCGGGCTCGGCTTTCTTGTGAATATCGGCCGGAACGCCATGATCCTGGCCGGACTGGCGCATCCTGAATATGCCACCGGCACCGTTCAGTTGATCTTCGGTACAGACATCCTGATCCTGGCCGGACTGAGTCTGATCGCCATCGCCGTGATCATTCAGTTGTTCAGAGGACATGTTTTGATCTTCCTCTCTCTGATCGTCATCCTGCTGCTGCTCCAGTACATCATCCCTCCGGTGGAAAAAACTTTTCCCGGGTCCGTTTTGCTGCCGTTTTTCTACGGGAAATATCCGCATGGTTTCTTCCCGCTCATTCCTTGGCTTTCCTATGTACTGGCGGGCTATTGCTTTTTCCAGTTCAAGAATTACTTTGTCTCCGACCAGTTCAAACACAGCCAGACCGTGAAGGTGATGCTTTTGTTCCTCTCGGGGATCGTACTGATCGTAACCGCCAAATTCGGATTCCGGGTCTCAATCAAGCCGCTGCTTTATTTTCATCATGGGATCATGTTCTTTTTATTCTGCATCAACTATGTGTTCTGGTTGTTGCTAAGTGTCCGCGCCATTGTCCACCGCAACGATAATTTTATTTCCCATTACGTAGAATGGCTGGGGAAAAACGTGACCGCTTTTTACGTAATCTTTTCGCTCCTTACAGGAAACATGGCCGTTATCTTCTATAAAAGCGGAGGTTACGAAGAACTGGCCGGCATGTTTATCGGATCCCTAATCATTACCAGTTTACTGGTGCTTGTGTGGAATATGATCCGGCAACCGGCGTCGGATTCAGAAGAGTAAAAGCAAAGCTGGTTTTACCTGTGAGGGAATCAGATCAAATGATACTCGATGGCCAGCATCAGCAGTGAAAAGACGTCGATGACCCAAAGAACCGGATGAATTTCCTTCCATTTTCCCAGAATGGCCTTGATCAGCGTGTAGCTGAGCAATCCGTAAACAATCCCTTGCGTCAGAGAATAGGTCAACGGGATCAACAGGATAGTGAAGAACGCCGGGATGGCATCCTCCACATTCAGCCAGTCGATCTGCTTCAAGGGGACGGCCATAAAAACGCCGACCAGTACCAAGACAGGGGCGGTAGCAACCGACGGTACTAACTGTGCCAAAGGCGAGAGAAAGAGAAAAGGAAGAAACAGTAATCCCGTTACAATGGCCGTGAGGCCGGTTCTTCCACCTTCGTGGATTCCCGTGGCCGACTCGATGTAGGCTGTTCCGGAACTGGTCCCGAAGACGCCTCCCAGCAGTGTGGCAAAACCGTCTACGATCATAGACTGCTTGATGTATTTCGGGTCGCCGTTTTCATCCTTCAGGTTGCCGGCTTCCGCCACACCCACAAAAGTGGTGATGCTGTCGAACATGTCCACAAACAACAAGGCAAAAATAATCGGGATGTAACTGTATCGAAGTGATCCAAGTAAATCGGCTTTTAAAAACCAACTGAAATCAGGGGCTGCATAAACACCATTGTAACTGATCAGCGTTTTCACACCATGATTTACCGCCGCCGCATCTCCATACCATCGACCTATGGGCCAGGCGATCAAAGTGGTTATGACCATTCCTAAAACCATCGCCCCTTTCAGTTTCTTCACCACAAGAATGATCGTGATAAACAATCCTGCCAAAAATACCAGCGTTATGGCATTGATGGAACCCACGCCCAGCAGTGGGGCCTTGGCCACGATGAAACCCGAATTATGAAGGCCTATGACCGCAATAAAAAGTCCGATCCCTACGGCGCCTGCAAACCGGACGGTACCAGGAATGGCTTTGATAATGGCCGTACGGATGTTCAGCGCGGAAATAACAACAAAAAACACGCCCGCCCAGAAGATGGCGCCCAGGGCAATTTCCGGTTTCACCCCTTGTGCGATCACCACCGAATAGGTAAAATAGGCGTTGATGCCCATGCCGGGGGCTACCAAAATCGGGTTTTTGGCATACCATCCCATGGCAATGGTACAAAATGCACTTAACAATACTGTAGCCGTCAGTCCGGCGGCATAGGGAATGCCGGCATCTTTCAAGATACTGGGATTTACCACAATGATGTACATTCCTGCAATGAACGTGGTGATTCCCGCCAGCACTTCTGTCCTGAAATCGGTGTTATTTGCCTTCAGATCAAAGGTTTTATCAAACATGGTTGTTTTGTTAGATGATTTTACAAATCAGGTTCCAAAAAAAATTTCAGGTTTATTCCAAGCTTTAAAATGTAAATATCATAAAAAAATCAATTGTAAAACAGACTTTTGGGCACCGGAAAATTGTCCGGAATGCCTGTTCTAATTTAAAAACAATCTACTGTTAAATCAATAACAAATTATTGCTCCCAATTTCTTTTGTCGTACTTTTGCCGGGAATTTAGGATTCCAAGATTGATGGAAACAAAAAAATTATTTAGTGAGTTCCTTCCGGTAAGCAAAGCGGCATGGAAGGAGAAGATTACGGCCGACCTGAAAGGAGCCGATTACGAAAAGAAGCTGGTATGGCATAACGCCGAAGGTTTTGACGTGCAGCCTGTCTATATGCCTGAGGACATGAAAGGGCTCGAATATCTGCAATCCCTTCCGGGAGAATTTCCGTTCATCCGGGGCAACCGGAAAAGCGGAAACGACTGGAAAGTGAACCAGTTGATCGTTGATGAAGATGTTGATAAGGCCAATCATACTGCTCTGAGCGCCATTAAAAGCGGGGCTACTTCTCTGGCCTTTGATCTAAAAGGAAATGTAGATTTCGGTATCCTTGAAACGCTGTTGCAATCCATCGATGCGGAAGACACCGAGCTTAATTTCAGGGCTGAAAATGCCGCGGAAATCCCGTCGTTGCTGGTCAGGGTGGCTGAAAACCGTTCCTGGGACACAGCAAAAATGAAAGGTTCCATTTATTGCGATCCCGTCTCCACATTGACTTTGAAGGGTGAAAAACCAGATTTCAGTGCAGCAGAAAATCTGTGGAAAGAAATGGAAAAGCTACCCGCTTTCCATTGTCTGACCCTGGACGCCGGCGTTTTTCACAACAGCGGCGCCACGACAGTTACTGAAATCGGCCTGGCGCTTTCAACGGGAAATGCTTGTCTGCAGTATTTTACAGAAAAAGGATACGATGCCGCAGCAATCGCTTCAAGAATACGGTTCAGTTTTGCTATCGGTTCCAACTATTTCATGGAAATTGCCAAGTTGCGGGCTTTTCGTTACCTCTGGGCCAAAATCCTGGAAGCCTACGGGATGAAAACGGAAGAGGCCAAAACATATATTCATGCTGTGAATGCATCACGAAACAAAACGGTCTACGATCCGTTCGTAAACATGTTGCGCACCACAACTGAAACCATGTCTGCCAGCCTGGGCGGTGCCGATTCCATTTCAGTTTTACCTTACGATGGCGTTTTTGAGACGCCGAATGATATGGCCGTTCGCGTTGCAAGAAATCAGCAAATCATTCTGAAAGAGGAATCCTTCTTCGACAAGGTAACAGATCCTGCTGCCGGTTCTTATTATATTGAAAACCTTACCAACAATCTGATTCGGAAAAGCTGGGCGTTGTTTTTGGAAATCGAGGAAAAAGGAGGCTATCTTGCTGTTTTTGAAAGTGGAGAAATTCCGGAACGCATTCGTAAAGAAGCTTCCAAAAAGGACTTTAATGTTGCCCTCAGAAAACAATCCATTCTGGGAGTGAACCAGTTCCCGAATCCGACGGAACATTTGGACGATAAAATTCCGGACAAGGTTTTCAATACCGAAAACAATGAATCAATTTCCCTGAAGCCTTACCGTGCCGCTTCTGCTTTAGAAGCGCTGCGTCATAAAACGGATCTGTTTGCCCTAAAAAACAAAAGGCCGCAGGCCTGGATTTTCACCTACGGTGATTTGTCCAAACGGCTGGCCCGGGCTCAGTTTTCAGGAAATTTCTTCGCTGCCGCGGGATATGAAATTGTAAATCATAACGGTTTTCCAACACTGGAATCGGGTATTGAAGCAGCTAAAAAAGACGCGCCGGAAATTGTGGTGCTTTGCAGCTCCGACGAAGCTTACGAAACCATGGCGCTACCGGTTTTCGAAGCGTTAAAAAACCAGTGCATCGTCGTGGTGGCAGGCTATCCGCAACACACCATCGAAAATTTAAAATCTGCCGGAATGGAGCACTTCATTCATGTGAAAAGCAACATGCTGGAGGAATTATCAAAATATCAAAGCCTTTTGGGAATTTAATAAACAAGGCTTAAATCAAAATTGTTCATGAAACCTGATTTTAAAAATATCAAAATAGACGGTATCGCAGGAAACGGTTCTCACAACATGGAACAGGAGATACCCGATTGGATGCCGGCGGAACAAATTCCCGTGAAAGCGGCTTATACCGAACACGACAGGGAAGGATTGGAACATCTGAATTTTGCTGCGGGAATGGCTCCTTTTTTGCGCGGACCTTACTCCACAATGTACGTCACACGGCCCTGGACCATCCGTCAGTACGCTGGATTTTCAACAGCGGAAGAATCTAATGCGTTTTACCGCCGGAACCTGGCAGCCGGACAAAAAGGACTTTCCGTGGCTTTCGACCTGGCCACCCACCGCGGTTATGATTCCGACCATGAAAGAGTGGTGGGAGATGTGGGAAAGGCCGGAGTCGCTATCGATTCGGTACTGGACATGAAAATCCTATTTGATGAGATCCCGCTGAAAGACATTTCCGTTTCCATGACCATGAACGGCGCTGTTTTGCCGGTGATGGCTTTCTACATTGTCACTGCACTGGAACAGGGTGCCAAGCTGGAAGAGCTCTCGGGCACCATCCAGAACGACATCTTAAAGGAATTTATGGTGCGGAACACATACATTTATCCGCCGGAACCTTCCATGCGCATCATTTCGGATATTTTTGAGTACACTTCCAAAAATATGCCGCGGTTCAATTCCATTTCCATTTCCGGATATCACATTCAGGAAGCCGGTGCCACGGCAGATATCGAGCTGGCCTATACACTGGCTGACGGGTTGGATTATATCCGTACGGGACTAAAAGCCGGGCTGAAAATTGATGATTTTGCGCCGCGCCTTTCCTTTTTCTGGGGGCTGGGCATGAATCACTTCATGGAAATTGCCAAACTCCGGGCTGCCCGCATGCTTTGGGCTAAAATCGTAAAACAGTTCAACCCAAAGAACCCGAAATCCATGGCTTTGCGTGCCCACACACAGACTTCAGGATGGAGTCTGACGGAACAGGATCCGTTCAACAACGTGGCGCGTACCTGCATTGAAGCCATGGGAGCAGCATTGGGCCACACCCAGTCGTTGCACACCAACGCACTGGACGAAGCCATTGCCTTACCGACAGATTTCTCTGCCCGTATTGCCCGGAACACACAGCTTTACATCCAGCAGGAAACAGAAATCTGCCGCACCGTGGATCCGTGGGCCGGTTCATACTACGTGGAAAGCCTGACCCATGAACTGGCAGAAAAAGCGTGGAAGCTCATCGAAGAAGTGGAAGAAATGGGTGGGATGTCTAAAGCCATCGAAACCGGGTTGCCCAAGATGCGCATCGAAGAAGCCGCAGCCAGGAAACAGGCACGCATCGACTCTCAGAAAGATATCATCGTGGGAGTTAACCGCTACAAGGCAGAAACAGAATATCCTCTGGAAATTCTTGAAGTCGATAACACCGCCGTTCGCGAAGCCCAGCTCGCCCGGTTGAAAAAACTGCGCAGCGAAAGAGACGAAGCCGAGGTGCAGCAATGCCTGGATGCCATTACGGAAGCCTGCCGGACCGGAAAGGGAAACCTGCTGGAACTTTCGGTGGAAGCTGCAAAAAAACGTGCCAGTCTCGGAGAAATTTCGTATGCTTGTGAAAAAGTTTTTGGAAGATATAAAGCCGTGATAAAATCCATTTCAGGCGTATTTTCGCAGGAGTCCGGTGACGATCCTGTCTTTGAAAAAGCCCGTAAGCTGGCCGATGAGTTTGCCCGCATCGAAGGGCGCCGCCCCCGCATTATGATCGCCAAGATGGGGCAGGACGGCCATGATCGTGGCGCCAAAGTGGTGGCCACCGGTTACGCCGACATCGGTTTCGATGTGGACATCGGACCGCTGTTCCAGACGCCGGCAGAAGCCGCCCGTCAGGCTGTAGAAAACGACGTCCACATCCTGGGTGTTTCTACATTGGCCGCCGGACACAAAACGCTGGTTCCACAGGTTATCGACGAACTGAAAAAATTGGGACGGGAAGATATCATGGTGATCGCCGGAGGCGTGATCCCGCATCAGGATTACCAGTTCCTTTATGATGCCGGTGTTGCTGCTATTTTCGGCCCCGGAACGGTGATTGCCGAAGCCGGAATTAAAATGCTGGAACTGCTGCTGGAAGCCAGAGTCTGAGCTTCATAGAAACTTCTTATTTTTAATTTTGTTATTTTAGTGGGCACTGAAACAGAACGCTGTGTTTCAATTTTAGGTTCTGTTACAGTATTGTAATCTCACAAAACAACTAGATCAAACCTCATGCATACTGACATTTTAAGTTTGTTCGGCTATTTTGCATCCCTGATCATCGCCCTGTCCATGACCATGAGTTCCATCGTGAAATTCCGATGGATCAACCTGTTCGGGGCACTGGGTTTTGCGGTTTACGGACTCCTGATCCATGCGATTCCCGTTACTGCTTTGAATGGTTTTATCGTTACCGTGGATGTGTATTACCTTATAAAGATCTACACGAAGAAAGAAGTCTTTCATATCCTGGAAGTCCGCAACGACAATAAATACTTGCAGGAATTTATTCAGTTTCACGGAAAGGAAATTCATAATTTTTTTCCCGGATTTACTTACAAACCTGAGATGAATACCATCAGCTTCTTTGTGCTGAGGAATATGAATGTGGCCGGTGTTTTCCTGGCTCATCGCCAGGATGGAAATGTGCTGCATGTAGGACTGGATTATGTGATCCCGGAATACCGCGATTTTAAGAATGGAAAATATATTTATCAGCGGCTCAAACCCCGGTTCGTGGTCGACGGCTTTAAAACGGCCTTTGCCCCTGCCGACAGTCCCAAATATATGATGTACCTCAGAAAGCTGGGATTCAAAGAAGACGACAAGGGGAACTTTACCATGGATCTCACATAGAAAAATTTAAAAAACCTGCATCATGCGAACCCTCATCCAAAACGGAATCATTGTTACGGCAACCGACATTTTCTCGGCCGATCTTTTGATTGAAGACGGAAAAATCGTTCAGATTGACCGGCAACACATTTCTTCAGAAATGACAGATGAAGTCATTGATGCCAAAGGCTTTCCCGTTTTTCCAGGTGGTATCGACCCGCATGTGCACATGCATTTACCCACAGGAGCCGGATATTCCAGCGATGATTTTTATTCAGGCAGCCAGGCTGCGTTGATGGGCGGCACCACAACGTTGATCGATTTTGTGACACCAAACAAAGGGCAATCGCTTCCGGATGCACTGGAAGAGCGGAAAAAAGAAGTCGAAAATTGCCTGACAGATTTTTCGTTTCACGTGAGTCCGGTGGAATGGCGGGAGAGCCTTCCGGAAGAAATCAAGGAGTTAAAAGAAAAAAAAGGGATCCCCTCCTTTAAAGTTTATCTGGCTTACAAAGACACCATTGGTCTGAAGGATGAAGATCTGAAAAAAGTCATGAAAGCCGTAGCCGATGCAGGCGGCATGGTGACAGCCCACTGTGAGATGGGCGACGAAATCGATGCACTGAGAAAATCTTTCATTCAGGATGGAAAAACAACGCCTGAATTTCATCCACTTTCGCGACCGTCGCATCTGGAAGCGGAAGCGGTGAAAAAAGCCATCGGCTTTGCTTCCGAAACCGTATGCCCGTTTTATGTGGTGCATGTTTCTGCAAAAGAATCTTTGAAACACATCGCAGAAGCGCGTCAGAAAGGACAAAAGGTTTTTGGCGAGACCTGTCCGCATTATCTGCTGCTGGACGACTCAAAATACCTTGGCGATTTTGAGAAAACGGCGCCTTTCGTACTGAGTCCGCCGCTGCGGAAAAAGGAAGATAATGAAGCCCTGTGGGCAGCTCTGGCGGAAGAAACACTGCAAACCGCAGGAACGGATCATTGTCCTTTTATGATGGACCAGAAGAAAGCGGGAATACACGATTTTACAAAGATCGCCAACGGAGCCGGCGGTGTGGAACACCGGTTAACGCTTCTTTATACTTACGGGGTGCTGCAAAACAAGATCAGCCTGAACCAGTTTGTGAATATGGTTTCGACCGCCCCGGCCAAAATCTTCGGGCTATATCCCCGCAAGGGAGAAATTGCCGTGGGCTCTGATGCCGACCTGGTGATCTGGAATCCCGAAAAAGAACATAGAATCTCGGTGAAAGATCATGTCATGCATTGCGATCAGGACATCTTTGAGGGCGTTTTAACGCGCGGTTGTCCGGAATATGTCGTCATCGGAGGTCAAATCGCCGTAAGGCAGAGAAAACGGACAAAAATACCCTTAACGGGAAAGTTTCTCAAAAGAAGCTGAAATAAAAAAGCCCGGTGCTCATTGCAACCGGGCTTTTTTGATGAATTCAAAATATCTTAGTAGAAAGTAATTCTGTTATCCTGAATGTCGGAAGCGTCACGCAGTGCGATGTACGGATAATCCTGATTGACACGCTGGATGAACTGAGCCGTCAGCTGATTTACAAGCTGATTGTAATTGGCGGGAGCAGTAGCAGGGGATACTTTATCTACTTTAACCATAAAGGTGGCAGCATTTCCCACGATGGGCTGGCTTACCTGTCCCGGTTTCATTCCGAAAACAGAACCGATCACTTTGTCTTCCATACCAAAGCCCATCAGGTTCCGGGCGTCAAAAGTCAGATTATCTTCTTCCTGAGGTGTCAGTTTCATGGCTTTTTCCACAGCAGCCATATTTCCGTTGTAGGCTTTCATTTTTTCAGCCAGATATTTTCCTTTTACCTGATTTACGACAAACGGGCGTATCTCAGATTTCACCTTATCCAGCGGAGGAATTCCGGCTGCAAACTGATTGGTAACCACGGCGACCACATATTGGTCTTCCATATCGAAAACATTGGAAACCTGTCCCTGCTCAGTACCGTCTTTAAAGGCCCAGCGCACCACATCGCGGGCGCTTTCTATACCAGGGATGGAATAGGTACTTTCCAGAATGCTGGGAGCCTCACGAATCTGATAGTGATCTTTGTGAGCCAGGCTTTCGAAAGATGCCAGGTCTTTGGCGTTGGTAACAAATGTACTGGCTTTGGCAAACATATTTTGATAGGTACCATTGCTAGCTACCACATCCTGGGTAACCACGGCCACTTTCACTTTTTGTTCGTAATCTTTTTTTCCGTCCACTTTGATGATGTGGAAACCGAAAGGGCTCTCAGCCAGCGTCACCTTTCCAACAGACGTCTTTGCGACAGCATTGTTGACCTGACTTACCATCTGCCCGTCGGCAAACCAACCCAGATTACCGTTATTTTTCTTCACACCGGGATCGTCGGAGTAGATCTTAGCCAATGTTTTCATTTTGGCAGGATTTCTCTGCAGAACTTTCAGCAGGCTGTCGGCCAGATGCTGGGCTTGTTCTTTGGTGCGGTCGATTTCAGGCAAGGCCCTGTAAGCGCCTTTGTAAGCGATCAGGATGTGACTGGCGTTCATGCTGTCGGGACGACGTTCGGAAGCCAGCAGACGGGCCACGGTGAAAGAATAGTTCTGATAATACGGTTTGGAAACTGTCCCCACCTTGGAATGGAACATAACAGAATCCAGAGGCGCCGGCAGGCTGCCTTTTGCCAACCAGGTAGTGTCATAAACATGATCGGAATTGCCTTTGGCAAATTCACGGGGATGATCGGTTTTGATAAAATCTTCCCGTGTCAGCAAAAAGCTCCTTCTGGCCTTTGCAACATCGCTATCCGAAGGCTGGACGTTAAAAACAACATACTCCAGGCTTCTCGCATCTTTCTGCTTGTATTCGCTCTTGTGGGTATCGTAGTAAGCCTGATAGTCGGCATCTGTTACATTCACCAGGCTGTCGGGTACGTCGGAATAACGGGCGGCCACATAGGTTACCTGAGCCGTTGTATTCAGATTGTTGTACTGATCGCGGAGCAATTCTTTCGGCATGTAATAGGCCTGCCCGATAAGGGTATTGAATTTCTGACGCATCTGATCTTCTTTGATATAATTTTCAAGAGAAGTCCACTGTTCTTTCACACTTTCGGGCATCTGATCGTAATTCTGCAGGAACTGCAGGACTCTGTTCCGGTCATACTTACCGGTGTTGGGATCAGCGAAATATTGTTTGATCAACGGATGCGGGTTCTTTCCCTGGACCAGGTCAAACATCTCGTCAGCGGTAACTTCGATTCCCAATTCTTTATACTCATTCTTCATCAGGATCTCATGAACCATTTGCTGCCAGGTTTGTTCCCTGACCCGAAATGTTTCATTGGTCGTCAGACTGCTTCTCTGTTGCTGCTGTTTAATGCTTGCAATATTCTTATCCACCTGGTTGTTAAAATCCATGATGGTAATCTCCACGCCATCCACTTTACCGGCATTGACATCCCTGCGGTGTGATCTTTTCAAAAAGTCACCGAGAATAAAAGCGGCAAGGGCACCTCCGATTACAACGACAAGAAGGGTCGAATGTTTCCTAATACTTCCAATTGCGGCCATCTTTTCCTAAATTTTATAGTTTTTTTTAAATCGAGCTGCAAATGTACGAATTGAATTGATAAATAAAAGAAATAACATCAATTTTGATTTTAGTATCAACCAGTTAATCATGAAAAATTAAAGAGGTCTTTTTCTTCCGGGATACGAAATTCACAAGAGGAGGTTGAGACTCAAAATCAAAACACGTAAAAACCGGCTTTTCCTCATTTTTCCGGCTTATCTTCTGATGAAAATTATTCCATATTCGTCATCAAAACAAAACGAATAAACCACTCTTAAATAACACTTTACAAATATAAGCTTCCCGTTTCAAGCTACAGAATCGTCAGCTTGACTTCCTCCAGTTTATTTTCGGTAGCTTTCAGTACCTTGAACAAAAACGGTGATATCTCGATCTGATCCGACACCTCCGGGATACTTCCGAAATGATGCAGAATGAATCCTGCCAGGGTTTCATATTCTTCCGATTCCGGAATTTTCAGGTTGTATTCATCGTTCAGGTAATCGATCTCAAGCCGGGCCGAAAAGATAAATTCCCGATCGGAAATCCTTTTCTCCACAACTTCCTCATCATCCACATCATACTCGTCTTCTATCTCTCCGAAAATTTCCTCTATGATGTCTTCCATGGTGATCATGCCGGAGGTTCCGCCAAATTCATCCACTACCACGGCAACACTTTTATGTTTTTTGATAAAGGCATTCAAGGCCCTTTTGGCCGAAGTGGTCTCCGGAAATATCTCCACGGGCCTCAGCACGTCGCGGATGGACGCCGGTTTGGAAAACATATCATAGGCGTGTACATATCCCAAAATATTGTCAATGGATTGCTCATAGATCATGATCTTGGAATGACCGGTTTCCGAAAGCAATTTCCGGAGCACGTCAGGCATTTCATTAATTTCCAGGGCCACGATCTCCGTTCTGGGGACCATACAATCACGCAGTTTTACGTGCTTAAAGCCCATAGCATTCTGGATCATCTGGATCTCCTGGTTAATGGTCTGGCCTGTGTCCTCACCGGCGTTTAAATCCTGAACATATTCGTTCAAATCAATGGCGCTAAAGCTGTATCCTTCCGAGGAAATTTTCAGTCGAAAGATTCCTTTCAGGATGAGTTCGGATATCCCGATATACAAAAAAATGAACGGGTAAAAAAGATAATAAAACACCCACACCGGAACAGCAAAGGTTTTAAGCAGCCCGTCAGGCTGGATACGGAACAACACCTTGGGGATAAATTCGGCAACAACAAGGATCAACAGCGTTGCCAGGATCGTCTGGATGAGCAGGACATAAAATTCCGAATCCATGGATGCCGGCAGATACCGGTCGATCACCGGTTCCAGCAGCTTCGCCATGGCGATACCATAAATCACCAGTGAAATGTTGTTACCCAGCAGCAGTGCCCCGATGAACCGCGAAGGGTTGGCATAAAAAGCCGAAAGGATCCGGGCCCGTTTCAGCTTCTTTTTCATGTCCAACTCGTGTTTCAGTCGCGAGGAACTTACAAAAGCGATTTCCATTCCTGAAAAAAAAGCGGAAAACACCAAGGAAAGAATAATGATGATCCAGGCCGTACTCATATGAATTACAATTTGTTATAGGCAAGGCTGATTTTCACAGCCTCGTTGATTCCCATACAAAAATAACGGTTTTCTTATTTATTGCGCAGTGTCCTCTTTAATATTCAGGCCGCCGCGGATGCCATAGATGCTATAATGGGTAAATGCCTCGTTGGAAACCATGCTGTCTCCGAAAATGGTTTTATCGGGACCGATAATTTTCACAAAACTGGGCGCTTTAATTTTTTTTGTCCACTCATTCCAGATCAGGTTCTCCGTATACAGCGTTTCTTTGGTTTTGAGGTTTTCAACCACCACATTATTTCTGGCTTGAAGGATTCTTAATTTTTCTTTTCGGATTCCATAGTTGGCTTTTAAAAGGGAAATGGGCTTTCCCAACGTATCATAAAACTCAACCGAAAAACCTTTGGGGAATTCCGTATAAGGCGCATCGCCGTCATACCGAAGCATGAGTGGGCTGGTAAGGACCATTTGCAACCGGCCCGAATCCGTACGTTCATAGCGGATATTGCTTGCCGAAACCGCGGCAATTGTATCCTGAGACGTCAGGGTCTGAACGGTCTTCATGGAGTTTTCACAAGAAAAAAGCGCCCCCACCAATAAAATTAGGGAGGCGCTTTGTAGGAGTTTCTTAAACATTTTTATGTTAGGGCATTACTATTTTCCGGAAGACCTAACGATGGTTTCTTCATTGATCCAACAACCCACTTTATACTTTTCACCCGGTTTCAGGTTGTGGAAGAATAAACTCTCGGTAGTCGGAAAATGCTGTTTGTAAATGGCAATTCTCGAGTTCATGGTTGAGGTCAGATCAGGATCTACTCTCTTGGCCTGTTCATATTTATCCACGGCTGCCCAGTAAGCCACCAATTTGGTGAGGTCGTTATTTCCACATTTGGTAGCACTCTGTGCATACAAATCACCGATCAGTTCATAAGCCAGGCCATATTTAGGATTGACCTTTAAGGCTTTTAAGGCCATTTCGCGTGATTTCGGGTAATCGTTCATCAGCTGATAAGCCTGTGCCATCAGCATGTCAACTTCAACGGTCTGGTCGGGATCGGCTACGTTTGCCTGTGAGAGATATTTAATTGCATCATCATATTTATTTTTCTGCATCATCATCCTTCCCAGCAACAAAGCCATTCCAGGTGTTGGGGAAACCTTGTACAGGTTCACGTTAGCGTTATAATATAAGTCGTTGTTATAACATTGTTTGGAATCCAGGGCGGAAATAACTTGCTTCAACACGTCGGGATCCTGCGGGGCGGCATCAAATTTCTTCTGATACATTTTGACCAGGATACCGCAACTGGCAAAGGGCTGGAATGTCATGTCGATGTTTTGTTTGATGTTCTGATATTCCATCACTTTACCGGCATTATTTTCTGCTTTATAGCTGTCCAGTCTTTGGTTTACATAGCCCATGATCTGACTATAAGCATCCACAACGGCGGTGGTATCAATTTTACCTTCGTTGGCCATCTGGGTAGTCAGTCTGAAATAATAAACAAAGACTGCACCCAAAGCATTTTCCTTATCCAGGGCAACGGATTGTTTCAGCATGTTGTAAATTTCCGTCTCGGCCGAAGGCTGTACGTTTAATAAATCAATGGCTTCTCTTCCCAAAAGTTCTCCCTTCTGAGGCTCCGTTGTTCTGAACTTATACGGGAAGTAATGCATCCTTTGTGTATAAATAAGCTTCAGCGTATCAATCAGGGCATTCTTCATTTTTGGCGTCTTGGCCATTTGAATCCTGTGTCTGATCATTTTAGCTCCGTCAATATATATATTTTCGCTAGCACGCGGACAATTGTTAAAAGTCCAGTACCAAGGCCCCATAGCATCGTTAATTACACTGTTTGCAGATGGATTTTCCCTCCATTGCTTGAAAAATTCTCTGTATAAGGATAAATTCATGATACAGGTAACACTGTCTTTCCCGTATCGAGACCCGTTATCCTGCGGGACAGTATTCTGTATGGGGTTTAACGCCATCGCTGAGAAACCAAAACTCAATCCAAGTAGTAAAATTAAGACTTTTGCTTTCATTTTTATTAAAATATTAGGTTAATTATCTATATCTTCTTTTAAAGAACCAATTTTCTACAATATTTATTCCAAAACTCAGATTAAAGAAACCGTTCTTAACCAGATTGTTCTGTAAAGTCCCCCGGCTTCCGATTTCGAAACCAACGTTCAAATTGCTGGGATTTCTCTTGAAGGGGAACTTTACCCCCCCCGTCACGGCAAATGCATTTATCGAAGTTCCGTACAAAGATAAATAAGATTGTTGGTATCGTAATCCCAACCGATAAGACATCCTCTTGCCCAAATTGGAAATAGATGTATGCTTGGGTGTAAATTCACCTCCGAGGGCAACGCTAAACGAGTTCTGCAACGAATCCGACTGTCCGAAGGACGTGAACTGACTCCAGTTCTGCCAGTCAATATCCGCGCCTACCAGCCAGTGTCCGGGCTGTGTGTAAGTAAATCCGACCCCATAGTGTGCCGGGACCAACACTTTTCCGTTTTGACTCGAAATATATTGAATGGTATCCCTCACATTATCCGGGGTTGAGCCGTAACCGCCGGTTAAACTTGTGGCAAGCCAGGAACCGTTGGCAGAAACATCTACCTTATTGCTAAAAACAGCTCCCAACGTGATCTTACGTTCGTCTTTTAAATGAATATCGTATTGGATGCCCCAGTCATACAAGAGGTCTCCGACTTTAAGGTACTGTTCTGTTTTTGTACCGAAGACCTCCAAAGAGTCAAGAGAATAAACCATATTGTAATAGCGGGTATTCCCAAACAGATAGGAAATATTCACACCTATTCGGAGGTTCTTGGTGACGTTGAAACCGTTTCCCCAATACACCCGTGTAATGCCTCCCTGTCCCCAACGTTCACTGGTCAAGGTTCCATATCCCGGAACACCAAAATTATAGAGAATATCATATCCTGTTTTACTGTAAGGCAGGGTACCAAAGCTGGCGCGCCACCACTTTGTTATTGGAAAACCTATCTCCATATGTCCCAAAGTCAGATAGTTGTAGGATTCAGAATTCTGCGTAGTACTCAACGATCCGAAATCGGCAATGAGACCGGTCTGAAAAACAAAAGACTGGGTTGCGAAATTCGCATAAGAGGCCGGGTTGGCGGGGTTGATAGTAAACGGATCAGAAAAACCTATACCAATACCTCCCATACTTTGTTGCTGTGTGCTAACGCTTTGTCCGTATAAACGTCCCAAACCGAATCTTGAGAAGGGTGAATTAATATCCTGCGCATGCAACGATACCGCAAGAAACACGAAACCTACCAGTAAACCTAACTTATTTTTCCTCATTAAAATTTAGAATTTCCTTTAAACCTTCCAAAACAATATTTGGGGCTGCAAAGATGTTATTTTTTAATCTTTTATCAAAATATTTGTAATCACCTCCTCCAACAATAATTTTTAAATCCTCAAATTGTTGTTTATAGGCGTCTATCACCCCGTCGACCTCAGCAACCAAACCATTCATCACACCTGAGAGAATGGCCGTCTCCGTTGTATTTCCAATCAAAGAAGGCTCTTCATCCACAGACTTAATCAACGGTAGATATTCCGTAAAAGTATGCAGCGCCTTCAACCGCATGAACATTCCCGGGCTAATACCTCCGCCCAAATATTCATTGTCCTGATTGATCATATCATACGTGATCGTCGTACCGGCTACCACAGCCAAAACATTGCTTTCCGGAAATCGGGCCCTTGCCCCTGCTACGATCGCCAGCCGGTCTTTGCCCAGGCTCTTTGGCGTTGCGTACAAATTCTTAAAGGGCAACGGCGTATTTTCATCCAGCTTCAAAAAAAAACCACGCGCGCTAAGAACTTCATCAAATTCAGCAGGATAATTTCTGACCGAAGACAAAACCGAAGCGTCTGCATCTGGAAACTTTTGTAATATTTTCTGTAAAAAAACAAATTCCGGGCTTTCGGATATTTGAAGGTCTAATAATTTGTTTTCCTGAAAAATAGCCAGCTTCGTACGGGTATTCCCAATATCAACGATGAGTTTCAATCCCATATTTTAATTCCAAGGTACAAAAATACGCTATAAGGGGTTATCCACAAAATTTGAAGGCCATTAAGAGCATGAATTTTTTACTTTTTTAAGAATTCCTATTTGCCAAAACAAAAAAAGGTTTAATTTTGCCGCTCCAAACAACAAGGTACCATAGCTCAGTTGGTAGAGCAACGGACTGAAAATCCGTGTGTCCCTGGTTCAATTCCAGGTGGTACCACAGGTTAGATGGCTAAAACCCCGGAAGTTATAGCTTCCGGGGTTTTTTATTTTCCCTCAGGAAATCCTTGGAAAAACTTAAGTGACACAGGAATCACCGGCCAGCCAGCCGGTGGAATAGGCAATCTGCAGATTATATCCGCCCGTATCCGCATCCAGATCCAGGACCTCACCGGCAAAATAAAGTCCGGTGATTTTTTTGGATTCCATGGTTTTGGGCATGACTTCACGGGTGGGAATGCCGCCGGCGGTGATGATAGCTTCCTTAAAAGACCGGTGACCCGTAACCTCGAAACGCAAATTTTTCATGAGATTGCGGATCTGTTTCCGCTCTGCGGATGAAACCTGATGACTTTCTTTTTCGGGATCAAGATTCAACAATTCTATGAAAACAGGAACCATGGATGCCGGCAGCCAGTTTTTGAAAAGATTTCCCAGTTTTTTCTTTCCCTGTTCATTCAGATCACGGATCAGACGACTGTCCAGTTTCTGTTCATCCAGGGCTGGTTTCAGGTCGATGCTTACCTCCACCCGGCTCTTTTGATGCAACGCAGCAACCGCTCTTCTGCTCAGCGTCAGGATGATGGGACCCGAAAGTCCGAAATGTGTAAACAGCATTTCCCCGAATTCCTCCGCTGCTTTTTTGCCATTCACCCAAACGCTGGCATTGACATTTTTCAATGCCAGACCCTGGAGTTTTTCGGCCACATTGCCCTTGCAAACCAGCGGGACTAGTGACGGCAAAGGTTCCACCACAGAATGTCCCGCACTTTTTGCCAGCCGGTAGCCGTCTCCTTCAGAGCCGGTTCCGGGATATGATTTTCCGCCCGTGGCAAGAATGATCTTTTCACACAGAAACTCCCCGCCATCTGCTACGACTCCTTTTACGGCACCGTTTTCAACCAACAGTTCATCCACTTTGGAGCTACCCTGTATCTCGACCTTCAATTCATTTACCCATTGCAGCAAGGCATCCAGCACATCTTTGCTTTTATTGCTTGCCGGGAAATATCGTCCGCCTCTTTCCAAAGTGGATTCAACTCCGTATTTTTTCAAAAGGTGGATGATGTCATCCGAATAGAATTTGGAGAAAGCATTTCTCAGAAAACGTCCGTCAGGGAAAATATGGCTAATAAATTCTTCCACGGGTGCCACATTGGTGATGTTGCACCGCCCTTTCCCCGTAATCAAGAGCTTCCGACCCGGGAGCCTCATTTTTTCGAGGATTAAAACACGGACTCCTTTTTCTGCTGCCCGGCCGGCTGCCATCAGGCCGGCAGGTCCCGCACCGATCACGATGACATCATAGTTTCTCATGGGATGCAAAGATATTGCATAAAGGCATTGCTGTTGTGGGGGTTGTTCTCAGGAAAAAATCCTGCAGACAAACAAGAATTGTTTATCCTTTTTTCCGGCCTGAATTTTTAGAACGAAAATTCCCATTCTTTTTCGGAGCATTGCCACCACGCGGTCCGTCATGGTTGCTTCTTCGCCGGAAGGCAGGCTCTCTTGTATGTTTTAAATCCCACTTCGGCCCGCCACCCAGGTCTTCGGGCAAAGGCAATTTCATGACTTCCCTTTCAATGAGTTTTTCGATCCGATGAAACCGGAACATGTCACCTTCGTTGATCATGGTAAGGGCCAGCCCAGAAGTGTCTGCCCGTGCTGTCCGGCCCACGCGGTGCACGTAATCTTCCGCATCACCCGGGACATCATAATTGATCACGATGTCGATGTCCTTGATGTCGATGCCACGGCTCAACACATCTGTGGCCACCAGTACCCGGATCTTACGCGACCGGAAATCCAGCAAAATTTCTTCCCTTCTGTTTTGGGCAAGGTCAGAAGAAATTCCTTCCACGACAAATCCCTTCCCGCGTAATCCCCTGACAATATCGTTCACCTTTTTTTTGGTGGAACTAAAGATCAAAATACTCTTCACTCCGGGCTTGTCTGCAATCAGCCGGTTGATAAGCGGTGTTTTCTGATTCTCGTAAACCAGATATGCCGCCTGCAACACACCTTCGGCAGGTTTGGAAAGCCCGATGGTAATTTCCACCGGCGACTTCAGGATCTTGTTTGCCAGCTGCCGGATAAGTGTTGGCATCGTGGCGCTGAACATCATGGTTTGCCGTTTTTCTGGCAAATATGAAATGATCTTCTGGATGTCTTCGATAAACCCCATATCCAGCATACGGTCGGCTTCATCCAGGATGAGGTATTCCAGATCCTTAAATTTCACATAACCCATGTTTAGATGAGAGATGAGTTTTCCGGGAGTAGCTACGATGATATCCGTGCCGGAAGTCAGCGCTTTCTTTTGCTGATCCCATTCCGAGCCACTTCCTCCACCATAAACGGCGATGGATTCAGCATTGGTAAAATAGGAAAACCCTTGTATCTGCTGATCGATCTGAATGGCAAGCTCCCGGGTAGGCACCAACACCAAGGCCTTGGTGGCGTGCGTTTTTTTCCCCTCCAGTAAGGCATTCAAAACCGGCAACACAAACGCGGCTGTTTTACCTGTGCCGGTTTGCGCACTGGCAATCAAATCCTTTTTATCAAGAATAGCCGGTATGGCCAGTTCCTGAATGGGCGTGGCGTCCTCAAACCCCATATAAGAGAGCGCTTCAAGTAAAGTGTTGTTGAGACGAAGTTCGTTAAATTTCATGGAAGTCCATTAGATGAGCAAGTGCGCAAATTTAACAAAAAGGGCCATTCGGGCACATGGAAATAAAACATCGGGAAAAACTATTTTCCGACCTCAACATTAAAAATATTTTAAAATGACATGCTTCAACGCAGCAAGGGAAACGGGTTTGGAAAGATAATCATCGCAACCGGAGGCCATGATTTCTTCTTTCTCGCTGGCAAGCGCCAATGCGGTCTGGGCAACAATAATTATCTCCTTCTTAAACGCTTTAATTTGCCTGGTGGCCTCAAATCCATCCATGTTCGGCATCAGGTAATCCATCAGGACCAGATTGATCCCGGGGTTTTCTTTTACCATCCTCACTGCCTCCTGGCCGTCTTTTGCCCACAATATATCGCTGGTCATTTGTTTTAAGCGTTTTTCAAGGTACTGATAAGAAATCTCGTCATCTTCCACGACCAGGACGGTTAACGCTTTTAAGACCTCATCCCTTTTTTCCTGTTCCTTGTCGGTTTTTAGTTTTCTTGACCGGAGTTGCATATCAGGTGATAATCTGAAACAAAATTCCGTCCCTTTTCCCGGCGCAGAATACTCAAGCCACAGATCGCCCCCCAACGCATCGGCATAAGCCTTTGCAATGGAAAGCCCCAGGCCGGAACCTCCCTTTGCTTTTCTGTCTTCGATGTCTGCCTGAACAAAACGGTCGAAGATGGCTTTTTGTCTGGATTCTGAAATCCCTTCTCCCGTATCCCGGATACAAAAAACGATCCCTTTGTCACGCTGATAATAGCCCGTCTTGATCTCGCCGTGGCTGGTATATTTGATGGCGTTTTTGATCAGATTAGACAGAATAGATTCAAATTTATACTTGTCTGTTATCCTTATGGTCTCCTTTTCATCTGCCCATTTGTCGACATAAATCCGGGTTCCTTTTTTGACGGCTTCGGGCTGGAAGAAAGAAATCAGATCGTCCAGAATTTTATTGATGTCAACCTCATTCGAAGTTAACGTAATCAGCCCGGCTTCAATTTTTGAAATTTCTATGATATCGTTGACGGTACTCAGCATCCGTTGTCCGCTTTGATTGATGATATCGATATAACCATCCCTTTCCTCATTGCTTAGCGCAGGATCTTTCAGTAGCTCGGTAAAGCCTAAAATGCCATTCATCGGGGTGCGGATCTCGTGGCTCATATTGGCCAGGAAAGCGGTTTTCAGCCGATCGCTTTCTTCGGCTGTTTCTTTTGCTTTTTGAAGTTCACGTGTTCGCCTGACAACCTGTTTTCTCAGTAAAAAGTTCATTAAAAGACTTAATAGTACAATGCCCAGCACAACCCCCAGAATTGTTAAATAGTGTGATGCATTATATTCCAATATCATCAAATCATCCTCCGATCGGGGTACAATTTGATATTCTATGTACTGATCGCTTAAAACATAACTCATAAAAATTCCGGTTACTTTAACGGTCTCCCCAATAGAAAAGCGGTTCAATAAATTAGGGTTCTTTGCCTGGTTTTGAACAAAAACCATCACCGTACTATCGCTTCCGTTTGTCCCCGAAACGATCAGATATTTCCCGGCAGTATTGTCCCCTTTATCTATGATGATGGTCTTCACACAAACAAGTCTTCCCTCGTAGTGTTGACGAGGACTCCTAAACGACATATTTACAGGTTGGGGGACCCTCCTGTTTGACGTATCAACAAAAACAATCTGAGGGAAATCTATTTCGGCATGACCATTATACTTCACAACCACGCCTTTAATTCTGAGGCTGTCGCCTGCTTTAATGACAGGCCCTCTGTAATTTTGTTCAAACACCATGACACCACCTGATGAGTCCTGCAAAGAAAACAGCAGATGATTTTTTAGCAATACTCCTGAAGAAACAGTAGCCCTGCCTGCAATTGTAACCGTATCACCCAGCATGTCCGGGATAAAGTCTCCGTTTTTATCAATTTTTACCTGGGCGATAGGAACACTCTTCAAGAACCGTGCGTCATTTTCGCTGGATGCCCATGCAGCAAGAAAGAAAAACATGAATACGACAATTCCGACAAGTAGACTTCCTTCTTTCTTTTTGTTCATTCTTTTTCCGTTAAATGAACGAAATTTAAGTTACCTCTTCATCACCATAGTGACTCAATCAAAGGTTAAGATTCATCAATCATGGGGCGGCAAGGTCAAAGAAACAAGAATAACCGTCCACTACCATCCAGGTTTTATAGAACGCAACTTTCAATTTCTACCGAAATCAAAAATACACTTTTTTACCGCCTTTTAACACCACTTTGTCGCCCATTAGTGATTTTTTATAAAATTTATCATGATCTTCATTCCGGGAAACCGACCCTCAGTCGGAAAAAATATAAGTTATCCATACATAAAAAAATATTATACCTCATTTATAAACCAAACTGGTTTTCAAATTTATTTGATGCTTAATTTTGCAAAAATGCTTTTAAAAGCATGACCAATTAAACACCCAAAGTGATGAATTACTACTTTTCCAAAAAATTACCAAATGCCTCCTTTGAGGAAGCATTGAATCTGACCAGAAAGGCTTTACAGGATAGAGGGTTTGGCATTATCGCCGAAATAGATTTCCAAAAAACGCTGAAAGAAAAAATCGGTGCCGACTTCAGGAAATATGTTGTCCTGGAAGCTTGCAGTCCTCATGATGCTTACAAATCACTTCTGGCTGAAGAATACATCGGCCTCCTCCTCCCATGCAACTTGCTTATACAGGAGAAAGAAGACGGGGTCGAAGTTTGCTCCATCGATCCCGAAAACATGATGCAAGGGCTCAATAACAAGGAAATGCTCAAAATAGCAGCGGAAGTTGGACAAAAACTAAAAGAGGTAATCAGCAGCCTTTAAAAACTTCGTTTTCACCTCAGCATGAGGAAACTTTCTTCCTGACGGAAAAAACATGCAAGTCTTTTCCAGAATTATATAACACTTCCAGGTGGCATTCCATACTACTTTTGTGACAAATCTTTTAATCTCATGAAAAGTAGTCTTATCACCGAACGTTTTTATTCCGGGGCAATGATTTCCCCGGAAGATCGCGATAATTTGTTCCAACGGCTTTCGCAGTTAACTGGTATGGAATCCGTGCACCTCGGACTGGATTTTGTAGAAGTGGATTTTAACCCTAAGGATCAAAGCCATGATTCCATCCAACAGAAGCTGATGGATCTGTCTTTTAATTTCAAAGAAACGCCAAAAACAAACAAAGGCGGGATTTTCGGCAAACTGATGCCGAAAAAAAACGGCAAAAGCAACCCCTTTTCAAAGTCGAAAGGCTCCTGTTGCGACTGACACATCCCGCCGTTATTTATTTAAGAACCAACCATTAAGAAACATAAACTGAAAATCATATGAATTCGACAGGTAAAAACAAGAAAGAAATCGTAAAAGGAAGTGATCTAAAATATTATTGCCCCATGCTCTGCGAAGGTGACAAGGTTTATGAGAAAGCCGGCGATTGTCCGGTTTGCGGAATGCATCTGGTGCCGATAGCCGGTGAAAAACCGAAACACGAGCATCAGCCTAAACCTTCCGGTGAATTGAAGATGGCTGATAATCCAAAAGCTCACAAAGCTGAAAAATACTATTGCCCCATGCTCTGTGAAGGAGACAAAGTTCATGATGAGCCTGGGAAATGTCCCGTTTGCGGGATGAATCTCGTGCCCGTTTCCGGCGAAAAACCGAAACACGAACATCCTATGCACAACGAGCATAGTGCCATGTCTTCCGAAAACTTGAAAATGGATGCTTCACACACACACGGCGGAGACAAATATTATTGCCCCATGCTGTGCGAAGACGATAAAATCTACAATGGCCCGGGAAAATGTCCCGTCTGCGGAATGAACCTGGTGCCGGTCAACGGCGAAAAGCCAAAGCATCAACATCACATGCACAACGGACAGCATGCCATGCCGTCCAAAAACATGAAAATGGCGCCGGCTTCCGTGGCAAAAAGCGGGGGTAGTTATTTCTGTCCCATGCGTTGCGAAGGAGATAAAAACTATGACAAACCCGGGGATTGCCCGGTGTGCGGCATGCATCTGATTGCCGAAGTCAAAAGCAATGAAAAAAGCGAGGAAGATCCGGCCTATCGGAATATGAAAAAACGTTTCTGGCTTGCCTTGAGTCTGTCCGTTCCTGTCCTTTTCATTTCCATGTCAGGGCTGTTTCTGGACCTCAACAAACTGGCTCCAGAAAATTTCTGGCGCTGGGCGGAATTCACCCTGACGATCCCCGTAGTTTTTTATGCCGGTTGGGATTTCTTTATCCGCGGCTGGAATTCGGTAAGGCGCTGGTCACCCAACATGTGGACGTTGATTACACTGGGTGTGGGCGCCGCATTTACCTTCAGCGTGCTTGGGATTTTGTTTCCAAGCCTCTTCCCGGCACAGTTCAAAGATGCCCACGGATATGTCCATCTTTACTTCGAAGCCGCGGCCTTCATCCTGACCCTGGTTTTGATGGGGCAGGTGCTGGAGCTTCGGGCACACAGCAAAACCAGTTCCGCATTAAAAGCGTTGCTTAACCTGGTTCCGCCTACCGCCCGGGTAATCCGTAACGGACAGGAAATGGAAATTCCTGTAGAAGAAGTTGTTGCCGGAGACATCATTCAGATCCGGCCGGGAGAAAAACTACCCGTCGACGGTGTGGTTTTAGAAGGTGATGCGGTGGTAGATGAAAGTATGATCACCGGGGAGCCCATCCCCAACGATAAAACAACAGGCGATCCGGTCATCGGTGGAACCGTCAACGGGAAAACGACCTTCAAAATGAAAGCCGAAAAAATCGGCTCAGAGACGCTGCTTTCACAGATCGTTGAGATGGTCAACAAAGCCAGTCGCTCGCGCGCACCGATCCAGAAACTGGCGGATACCGTGGCAAAATATTTCGTACAAATTGTGGTCTCTGCCGCCATCCTGACTTTTATCGTATGGTATTTCTGGGGACCGCAGCCCGCTGTGGTATATGCCTTTGTCAATGCCATTGCCGTTTTGGTTATTGCCTGTCCGTGCGCACTCGGGCTGGCCACGCCGATGTCGATCATGGTGGGTACCGGACGGGCGGCCCAGTCGGGTATTCTGGTGAAAGACGCCCGCGCCATTGAAGAAATGAACAAGGTGGACATACTCATCGTGGATAAAACCGGAACCCTCACCGAAGGGAAACCCAGTTTAAAATCCTATTTATCCTTCGAAGCATCCTTCTCTGACTCGGACATCCTTAAACTTGCAGCTTCCGTTGACAAAAATAGCGAACATCCGGTCGCTGAGGCCATCGTGAAAGGTGCCCAGGAAAAGAAAATTTCCCTGAAAGAGGTTCAGGATTTTGAATCCGTTACCGGGATGGG
>CAYWBO010000009.1:0-12307 GCA_964456625.1 uncultured Lentimicrobiaceae bacterium
CGAAGTACTTATTAAAATGAAACTTAAAATGACTAAAATGCGCTTCATACGAAGGGTAATAACATTACAACCGGCAAAATTAACAAAAAGAATATACAGTTACCGTTGAGGTTGACTGAAAAACACCGGATGGACGGTTCTATTAAATTCTAAATGAAATTATTGGAGAGTCAGGACCGGAATATTGGAATTACGCTGATGTCCGAAGAAAGTCTTTTATTTTTCAATATTCTCTTTCATGGCTTTGTTGAAGCAGCTTCTGCAGAGCGGTTCATAAGCCTCTGTTTCGCCCAACATAACCAGCTTGTCGTTTTTCACCGTCCGGTGAGAATATAGGGCCAGGTCGCCACAGCGGATACAAATGGCGTGCACTTTGGTCACTTCTTCGGCCATGGCCATCAGTTTCGGGATGGGCCCGAAAGGATTGCCTTTGTAGTCCATATCCAGACCGGCCACGATCACACGTTTCCCATGGTTTGCCAAATCATTGCAAGTGGAAACCAATTCGTCTCCGAAAAACTGGGCTTCATCGATCCCTACCACCTCGAAATCATCTTCGTAAAGCAGGATCTGGGAAGCATTCTGGATCGGCGTGGACGAAACGGCCTTGGCGTCGTGTGACACCACGTCGTTTTCATCATAGCGGGTGTCGATCTCGGGTTTGAAAATCTCCACTTTTTGCTTGGCGATCCGGGCACGGTTCAGCCGCCGGATCAGCTCTTCGGTCTTACCTGAAAACATCGATCCGCAGATCACTTCTATCCACCCCATTCGCTCCGAGTGATTTCGGTCTTTTTCGAGAAACATGAGCTGATTGTTAATTTTCTTGCTACTTTTGAAGTAACAAAAGTAACCAAATCCGGAACGAATTTGCCGGATTCCGGTGGCAATTTTTTCACAAAATCTGACGTTTTATAAACATCCGTTTTTTAATTGATAAATCATAGATCATGACCCATATAGATTCGATTTCAAGACTTGAAGCAACGCTGGCAACACTGCAATCTCTTACAGACAGGATGAAAGCGTCTTCAGGCATTCATCAAATAGATGTCGATCTTTTACAGCAAAAAACAAGGGAACTTTACGAGCAGATTCTGGCGCTTGTCCCCTACGGACCTGTTGAGCAGAAGGCCCCTTCTTTGGAAAAAGAGGAATCTCTTTCATCACCGGAAGATGAGGATAGGATGCCTTCGACCTCCGAAGAGAAAATCATTGAAGAAGAGGAAGTAGAACTTGAGGAAGCAAGAAGTGAAGTGATCGATCCGGAGCCGGAACCTGAAAATGCAGCCTATCAGCAGGCTGAGGTTGAAGATATTCAGAAAGAGCTTCCTGTGGAAGTTATGGAAGAAAAACCCGAACCGGAAGAGCCTGTGAACGATGTGGAAGAGGAACCGGTAATGGAAACCGTGGAAAATCATGAGGCGGTTTATGAAGACGTGATGATTGAAAAGGCTTCTGATGAACCGGAACCGGAAGAACCGGTTGATACCGATCCTAGAACCATGCTGGATCTCTTCTCCGAGGCTCAGGATGATTCTTTGGCTACGGTCTTGCAAAAATCGAATCAGCCCAACCTGGGAGAAAAACTGGAACATTCTCGTGTTGGAGACCTGCGGGAAGGCATTGGAATCAATGATAAATTTCAGTTTATCAACGAGCTGTTTAACGGAGACATGGATCAGTATAACAAAGTGCTGGATGAGCTGAATAGTTTTTCGAGCCGTCAGGGAGCCATGACGTATTTATCAGAGCTGAGCGTCCAGTATGATTTCTCAAAAACAGGCATGGCATTTCAGAAGCTGAAATCTCTCCTGGATAAAAAATATGCATAAAGCGCGCTCCATGTCAAAACTGTATCTCATTCCCACACCCATCGGCAACCTCGAAGACATCACCCTCAGGGGCCTCCGGATTTTGAAAGAGGTCTCCCTGATCCTTGCGGAAGATACACGCACCACCGGCAATCTCCTAAAGCATTATGAGATCAAAAACCGGTTGCAGGCGTTTCATATCCACAACGAACATCAGGTGCTGGCCGGGATTGTGGAGCGGCTGGCCGCTGGCGAAGACATGGCGCTGGTCAGCGATGCAGGCACGCCGGCCATTTCCGATCCGGGGTTTTTGCTGGTGCGCGAATGCCTGAAAAACGACATTGAGGTGGAAAGCCTGCCGGGGGCTACGGCTTTTGTTCCGGCGCTGGTGCAATCGGGTTTCCCCACCGACCGGTTCTTTTTCGAAGGATTCCTTCCGCACAAAAAAGGAAGACAGACCCGGCTGAAAGAGCTTTCCGAAATGCCGTATACGCTGGTGTTTTATGAGTCGCCGCATCGTTTGATAAAGACGCTGGAGCAATTTTCAGAGTTTTTCGGTCCGGAGACCCCGGTTTCCGTTTCGCGGGAGTTGACCAAAATTCATGAAGAAAATGTGCGCGGTTCGTTGGCAGAAGTTACCGAACATTTCAAGAGCAAACCCGCTGTCAAGGGCGAAATCGTTATTGTGGTGGGGAAAGCGGGAGATAAATATATTCCTGCAAAAGACAAGACGGTGTAATCCATTTTCTTATTTATCCTAATGGTTTTTTCCGGAAAGAGCCTCCCGCTGAAGTTCGAACAGTGTGATTTCAGGAGGACAGTTAAAACGAAGCGGAGTTCCGGAAACGCCCACGCCACGGCTTGTGTATCCTGTCATTCCGTTTAAGGTCCACAGCCCTCGAACCCGATCTCTATTTCCTTTTTGGTGATGGATAATAGAGATTCCGCCGGGAAGGCAGATTTGACCGCCATGAGTATGTCCGCATAAATACAGCTTGTAATAGTTTTTAGCGGCAATATCCACTAGTTCACTGGTATGCGACAGACAAATTTTGAACCCGGGAAAATCTTTTTCCAGGGATAGAAGCGCCATGTCAGTATAATAATGATAAGGATCATCGGTTCCGCTGATATAAAGCTTCTCTCCGTTTTTTTCAATAAAAACCGTTTCGTTGACCAAAAAACGAATATTAAAAGGCTCCAGGCTTTCTACCATTTTAAAAGTGTCATGATTGCCTAAAACCGCAAGTGTCCCATGAGTGGCGTTAATATGTGCCATGAGTTTTTCAATAGCCGGAACAACTTGTTTTATACTTCCGCTAACATCCCGCCTGAAATCTCCGGTCATTACGCACAAATCAAATTTTGTATTGTTGATTTTTTTGATAATTAACTCTTCAAAACCCTTGATGGTGTCAATGTGTAGATCACTAATATGTAATATTTTAAATCCATAAAATGCTTGCGGTAAGTCGTGAAATTCCAGAAGTTCCTTGTTAAGCTCTATTGCTGTTGCATTTGACAACCCTTTTTGGTATAAGCCAGTGACTTTTAGCAAGATTTCGAAAACTCGCAAAAGTCTTTCAAAGAGCGTCCAATGGCTTTTGCTTTTTTTCCCGTTACGTTTGTATTTAACCTGAAAACTCTCAATAACCGCTCTTACCGATGCCCAAATAATTCGGTCCTCGCGTTCTTTCCCGGTGAGAGGGTAAAATTCCATAAAGCCTTTAATTTTAGCTAAGTTATATAAACTTTTCTAAAGTCTGGAAAGGCAATCAATTAGCAATAAGTTTTTGAGAGAGTATCGATGAAATGTTAAGCGAGTTATTCGGTACCATTTCGAAATTTAGGTTTGATAAGCAGCCGCAGCGACGGATCGTAAACATAATAGTTTGTGGCCCAGTCCAGGAAAACGAAGACCTTGTTTTTCGAACCCATGATCGAGATCAGGTGCACTACCGACCAAAGCATCCAGGCAAAGAATCCTTTGAAGCTGACCATCGGCAGATCAGCGATGGCCAGGTTTCTTCCCACGGTGGCCATCATCCCTTTGTCGATATATTTGAACGGAGTGGTCTGTTTGCCTTTGGCCATCTTTGCAAAGTTGTGTGCCAGATGCCGGGCCTGCTGCATGGCCACCTGGGCGACCTGCGGATGGCCTTTCGGGAATTTCTCGGTTTGCATGAGCGAAATGTCTCCGATGGCGAAAATGTTTTTCGTTCCCAATACCTTGTTCGTCCGGTCGGTAAGCATGCGTCCTCCGGGGCCGAACATTTTTTCACTCAGCCCGTCCATCTTTTTTACCGTCACGCCGGCGGTCCAGATCATCATTTTGGATCTCAGGACTTCGCCCGTAGAAAGTTTTACATGCTCTCCGTCGTAATCCTTCACTGCGATGCCCGTTTTAACTTCGATGCCCAGTTTCTTCAGGTATTTCAGGGCCGTTTGTGAAGAATTTTCCCGCATGTTCGACAGGATCTTCGGGCCTGCTTCGAAAATATAAACCTTCATTTTTTTAAAGTCCAGTTCGGGATAGTCTTTGGGAAGAATGAACTTTTTCATTTCCGCCAGCGATCCTGCCAGCTCGACACCTGCGGGGCCTCCGCCAACGATGACCAGGTTGAGGTAAGGCTGTCTTTCTTCGTCCGTTTCATAATCCAGCGCTCTTTCGTAGTTCTCAAGGATGGCATTTCTGATAAAGATGGCATCCGACACGGATTTCATGGTAAATGCCTTCTTTTCCAGTTCTTTGTTGCCAAAGAAATTGGTGGTAACGCCGCCTGCCAGGACCAGGTAATCATACGAAAGGGACCCGATACTGGTTTCCACTTCGTTCTTGTCAGGGTTGACGTGTGTCACTTCCGCCATCCGGAAGAAGAAACGTTTCCTGTGACGGAAGATCCTCCGGATCGGAAAGGAAATCGCACTGGGTTCCAGCCCCGACATGGCAACCTGATATAGCAGCGGCTGAAACTGATAAAAATTGTTCCTGTCAAACAAAACGATTTGATAGGAGGTTTTCAATAACCCTTTTACAAGCTCGGTTCCTGCAAAACCGCCTCCAACAATCACTACGCGTTTGGTTGCGGCCGGGGGAATATTGGTGATATATTTCATAGACTCAGGCGTATTTCCGTTTGTTAATATTTTAACGGTTTTCCATTTCAGGCCGCAAAAGTACTGATTTATTAAGATTTATTTTAAATAACGAAGTCTAAAAAACGTTAACGTTTTGTCGATAATCAGGTTATCAATCAAAACCGGCTGAAGGTGAAGTAACAAACGTTAGCGGAAGATTTAGAGATCTTCACCGTCTCCAATAATGGCGCGGGAAACAAATGTTAATTTTTAACGATCATAAATAAATGAATCGATCAAACGATTGAAAAATTAGTTTTAATTTTACAGGCGAAACGGAACCCCTGTTGATGTTGGGTTCAAAAAAATGGAACTATGAAGAAAATTGCAGTTTTGTATTGGGGCAAAGGCGGAAGTGTGGAAAGAGCCGCGAAAGTTGTTTTTAATCAGTTCGACCCTCAGATGACTGATTTGTTTGATCTCGAAAGTTTTAATGCCCAGAACCTGAAAGGTTACGAGCTGGTAGTTTTGGGCGGTTCAACCATTGGTGCAGAAAGCTGGGAAGAAACCACCAACGACAACCTGTGGAATCATTTTTTCAGGGAAATTGAAGGTCAGGACTTATCCGGTGTGACATTTGCAATTTTCGGACTGGGGAATCAGGTGCTTTATCCGGCCAATTTTGTGGATGCACTTGGTATTTTCCATGATGCTATCACCAGGATGGGGGCACGTGTGATTGGCCCTTGGCCGACGAATGGATACAAATTCACAGAATCCGACGGTTTACAAAAGGACAATTTTTACGGGTTGGCACTGGACGAAGACACCCAACCGGAACTGACGCTGCAAAGAGCAAAGAAATGGACTGATGCGTTGAAAAAAGAAATGAAATATTAAGATTTACAAATTATAGAAACAAGGCCCGGTGAGTATTCATCGGGCTTTTATTTTGGCCAGCACCAGCTGTTTCGGGTTGATCAGCTTTTGATAATTATGAAACCTTCTGAAAATGTCATTTACAAAACGGTACGTCTCCCACCCACGCATGTATCCACTGGTAACGACGGGATCGTCGTAATAAATATTCTCTGAGAGATGCAGTACGTAATAATCTACATTTCCGGTCCAGATGTTGGGATTCTTTCCGTGTTTCTCAGCCAGGCGGCGGGCATCCATGATGTGGCTGAATCCGCCGTTGTAACATGCCAGTGTAAATTTTATCCGTGCCACCGAATCGGTAATGCTCTCGGGGAGCTGTTTTTCCAGCGATTTCAAATAGGCGGCTCCGGCCATGATCTGTTCTTCAGGCGTTGATAATGTATCCAGATTGTAACTGACCATGGCGTCGGGCATCATCTGCATCAGCCCGTAAGCCCCCACCCAGGAGCGCATATTTATCTTAAAACCCGATTCCTGATAAATGACGGATGCCAGCAGCCGCCAGTCCCACCCCAGTTTTTTTGCAGCTTTCTTAATAATGGCATCAAAGGGAGAGAGTTTACCTCCCTGATAGGATAAATAGCGTGTATTGGTGATGCTTTTGGCCCCCGCATTTTTAAAATATTTGTTGTACAAGAGCCTTGCTTCCAGTGTTTTTTTGAAATGGGTCAGCCAGTTGTTCAGTGTATCCAGCAGCGAATGCTGATCGCTTTTGATGCCCCAGGCTATTTTTTGTTTGGAGCTGATGGATGTTTCGACATCGATGTTGGGGTAAATCCGGGAAGCGACATGGGCTACCATCTCATCGGCAACCGTATAATTGATTTTATTTTGTGCCACTTCCGCTATGAGTTGTACCGGAGCCAGAGAATCCTGAACGATGCGGATGGTATCAGCAATGTTATTTTGAAGTGTCAAAAGCTGTCCGTCGTAAATTGTTCCCCGCTGAATATGAACCGTTTTCCCCCCAAGATTGATAAGATTGCGTATCAGATGTTTATCGACCTCATCGGCGGTCATTGTCTGATAATTTTCCGGTTTACGCTGGACAAGCACTTGTCTTGTATAAAATAGCGGTTTTGTGAACGACATTTCCTTTTCCCGATTTAAAGTCACAGTCAGTCCCATGGCCAGGATGTCCACTTTTCCTTCGCGTAACTGCCTGATGGCAGAATCCAGGTTGGGCTGAACCCGAAGGTCCACAGCCACGCCCAGTGACTTGGCAAAATCCTGCAACAGTTCATACTGATAACCCATGGTTTTGCCCCTGTAAACAAAGAAATTGGTGGGACCGTAATCGGTAAGGGCGATAATTTTCTTACGGACAAGAATGCTGTCGAGGAGATTTACTGAAACTTTTTTGGACTTTTCAGTGGCATCCCCCGACCGGAAATTACGACAGGAGCTTATCGTAATCATCAAAATAACAAAGAGATAAACAATTGCTTTGCGCATTTGCCTTTTTGTTTGCTTTGACCAAGTTACAAAAATCTGCCTATTAGTCAAATAAATCGTGTTTGGATGGCTGTGCCTGATGATTACGGCAGAGTAAATAACAATTCTTTGTTCATTAATTACGTATCGGTCAAAAATCCCGGGGTAGAAATTGTCTACTTTTAATATTTAAATCAAGCCTCTTTTTCATGAAGAAAATAAAGGTTCTGTTTATTTTACTTCTTTTGGCACCGGGCTTTTTAAGGTCGCAGGTATTCACGCCGGTAAAGACCGATTTCAGCGGAGTCATTAATCCGGTGATGAGTTGGGTTATTTCAAGCGACACCAACGCAGTCTCCTATGCATTTCTCGCCGGTGAAAATTATGCTAACAACCAGCATTATCTCATTGCAAGGTTTGATAAAAATGTCGATCACAAACGTTACTTTGTAAACGTGAGTGCTCCTTTTCCGGTTCTTTACCGTGGCGATGCCGCTGCTGCAGACTACAACAAAGACGGGCGTATTGACCTGGTGATGACAGGGTTGAATTCCCAGGGCTTTCCGCAGATGGATTTATTCAGAGGTGACGGATCGGGTCGTTATACTCAAATTTTGGGACCTTTCGAAGGCCAATATGACGGATCCGTGGCGTGGGGTGATTATGACCATGACGGTGATCTGGACATTCTCGTCACCGGGAAGCTGAGAGATAACAAGCTGGCGACGATCATTTACAGAAATGACGGAGACGGAAAGTTTACCAAGATCATCACAGATGTCCCGGGCGTTTATGATGGATGCGCCCGCTGGGGCGATTTTGAAGGCGATGGGTACCTGGATATCCTGATCACCGGAAATGAAGGAAACGGACCTGTTACCGCCATTTACCGCTATGTGAAGGGAAAATATGTGCTGCTGGGCCAACAGTTTATCCCTTTGGAAAACAGTGCTGCTGCTTGTGCCGACTTTAATAACGACGGTAAATTAGATTTTTTTGTGACCGGTAAAAATAAATATGGTTATCCTGAATGTCACCTATACGCCAACCAGGGGAAAGATATTTTCAAAGATGTCTCCGTGGCCATTCGCCCGCTGATGCGTGGAAGTGTGGACGCCGGCGATTTCGACCATGACGGCAGGGTAGATCTACTGATGACCGGTGAGTCCAGTGAACGACCGTATACATTGATCTATCACAACAATAAGGATTTCAATTTTATTGAAGTCCCCAACACCATTCCGGGAGTCGTGAACGGAAAGGCCTTGTGGGGGGATTATGACCACGACGGAGACTTGGATATTTTGATTTCAGGAATTGATGTCTGCTATGATTTTGTGGGCGCTATTTACCGCAACAACATCAATCCGCCACGGGAAGAAGAAAACTATTCCAGCAGTATCTTTAATAATGCCCCGACGCCCATGTACAATCAGGGTCCTTATTACTACTATGTCTTCTCTTCCTGTTATTGTGATCCTTCAGGAGGAAAGAACCCCAATTATCACATGTACATCAGCAATGTGCACCTGGAAAAATCTGCGTATAATCTGAATTACCGGTTTAATGACCTGCTCCTGAAACTGGTTCCCAACTGGAATAAAACCGACCGTGGACACCGAACGTCCAACGGGTTCCTGACGAAAAAAGAAGCGGAACAGTCGAGAAAAGAAGTAATGGATTCCTACCAGGCGACCCATTTCAAGATTCACTATTTGAACTGGTAAAACCAAAAAGGGATATTGACAAAAAAACCGGAAAACAATTCTTGCGAACTGTCTTCCGGTTCATCTTTTTCTAAGCCGTAGCTTCGAAATCGATGGCTGGCTATTTTCAGTGCTTGTTTACTTTCTTTTCCCCGTAGGGTCCGGATTTCCCCAAGTCTCGCGAACTAGGTCTTACGTATCACTCTGTTTGCGTGGCATCGGGCTTCGGCTTTGTATTCACGCCACCTTGGCCTTTTACTCGCAGGTCTGAGTCGAAAGAGGTAAAACTTCGCTGGTGCTCAACCGATTTTAGTTGCACTCTTTGTTCAAGACCGGAATTCCTTGCGGCTTTCCGTAAAGGGGTTCGGTTTCCGACTCCGACAATCCTTTCGGATCATTTTTGTCTTTGTTTCGCCAGCCTTTGCACAGGTCTAAAATCTGCACTTTATCTTCACCTGCTGACGCAAATGTACTTCATTGTTTAAGCCGTGTCAACTATTTAAATATCGGAGATTCACACAAGATTTGAACAATGGTTATTAACAAAAGTTAATAACCCACGCATTCTTTTTTTGTTACTGGTTTTATTGACGTTTCTGCCGGAAAAACGCTTTCAAAAGGGCCCCACATTCGTCCTGCATGATGCCTCCTGTCACCCGGGTCATCGGATGGAGCAGGCTACCTGGAATCAGGTTGTAACCTCTTTTTTCATCGGCAACACCGTAAACCAGTTCCCCCAGTTGTGTCCAGAAGGCAGCGCCGGCACACATCACACAGGGTTCCAGCGTGACATATAAGGTGCATTCTTTTAAATATTTGCTTCCAATGTGTTCTTCAGCGGCGGTAAAAGCCAGCATTTCGGCATGCGCTGTCACGTCGTTCAGCTTTTCCGTCTGATTGTGCGCGCGGGCCACGATGTGATTGTTACAAACTACCACAGCTCCTACCGGGATTTCATCTTCATCAAAAGCTTTGCGGGCTTCCTTCAGTGCCTCCTTCATGAAGTATTCGTGTGACAGAAAATTGAGATCCATGGTAGTTTTTTGTTTCTGCAAAGAAACAAAATTAGTTTTTTGAGTCTGAAACTGTCACTTTCTTCCAACTTCATTCTTCCCACTTCTGACTTTTCCAAAACTTTCTCTAAGTTTGCCCGTTAAAATTTTAAAGGACAATTAAAAGATAGGTGAAATGAAAAAATTACTTTTTTTGATGGCAGGCTTGTTCCTTGCCTCCTGTTTTCAGGTTTCGGCGCAGGAAAAGATGCTGACGGCAGCCGATGCCGCCTACCAGAACCCGGCAGTATTTCCGGCTTATATGCAACAGCTGCAATGGTTGGGAGGTACCGGTAATTTTGTGTATGCAAAGAATAAAGCACTATTGGAGGAAAATGCCAGGACCGCAAAAGTCTCCACACTTTTTGATCTTTCCGGCTTTAATAACGACCTGAAAAAGGCAGACATGAAGCCTTTGAAGCGACTGGCAAAATTTACTTTCATAGATCCGGGCCAGGCCATCTTTTCCCTGAAAGGAGATTATTACAATTACGATTACCTGACCCATCAAATCAAGAAATTCAATCAGATTCCCGATACGGCTGAAAATCAGGCAATGGGTCCACATCATCAGATGGTTGCTTTTACAATGCGAAACAACCTTTACCTGGCGGATCAGGGAAAGATCATACAGATTACCGATGATAAAAACCCGGGTTTTGTAAACGGACAATACGTTTCGAGAAATGAGTTCGGGATCGACAAGGGAATTTTCTGGTCACCCGTGGGTGATAAAATTGCCTTTTATCATAAGGATGAGTCCCATGTGGCAGAATATCCCCTGGTCGAAATTAACCACCGCATTGCCAAAGTACATTTCATCCGTTATCCCATGGCCGGCGAAGCCAGCGAGCACGTAACCCTGGGCGTCTATGATATTAAAACCGGAAAAACGTTGTTTCTGGATACCGACTCGGGGCATTTCGGCGGTTTGAATCATTATCTGACCGCAGTGACCTGGGGCCCGGACGGGAAATATATTTACACGGCAATCCTGAACCGCGATCAGAACCACTTCTGGATGAATCAGTATGATGCGGCAACGGGCAAATTTGTAAAAACCCTTTTCGAAGAAGAGAACCCGAAATATGTAGAACCGTTGTTCCCGCTGTATTTCAATCCTGAGAATCATAGCGAATTTATCTGGAACAGCCGGCGCGACGGCTGGAATCATCTGTACCTTTACAATACCGACGGCAAGCTCATCAAACAGCTCACCCACGGTAACTGGGAAGTGACCAAATTCCTGGGGTATTATCCCAAAGGGGAGGTTTATTTCATCTCGACGAAAGAAAGTCCGCTACAACAGAATATCTACTCCGTCAGCCTGAAAAATTCCAAGGTAAGAAGACTTTCGCCGGTTCACGGAATGCATCATGCCCTGGTGAGCAAAGACGGTCGTTACATCATCGATCATTACAGCAATACGGAGGTCAGCGGAGTGTATGATCTGGAGAACGACAAGGGAAAGATCTTGCGCACACTGGTAGGGGACAAAGATCCGTTGAAGGGTTATGATCTGGGCAAGATGTCCATTTTCACCCTGAAATCAAAAATCGACGGGGCCCCGTTGTATTGCAGGATGATCAAACCCGTCAATTTTGACAGCACGAAGAAATACCCGGTGATCGTTTATGTTTACGGCGGTCCGCACGATCAGCTCATCACCGATTCGTGGCTCGGCGGTGCCGGACTGTTCCTGAACTACCTGGCTGAAGACGGTTACATCGTCTTCACCCTTGACAATCATGGTTCCGAAAATCGTGGCCGCGATTTCGAACAGGTGATCTTCAGACATCTGGGGACTGAAGAAATGAAAGATCAGCTTGTGGGGGTGGATTATCTGAAATCGTTATCGTATGTCGATACTACCCGGATGGGGGTTGACGGCTGGAGCTTCGGTGGATTTATGACCATGTCGCTGTTCCTGCGTCATCCCAAGGTTTTCAAGGTGGCAGTAGCCGGAGGCCCGGTTATCGACTGGAAATATTATGAAGTGATGTACGGCGAGCGGTATATGGATACGCCGCAACAAAACCCGGAAGGTTACAAAAAAGCCAGTTTGTTGAATTATGTGCAGAACCTGCACGGTCACCTGCTGATGATCCATGGAACCATGGACCCCATTGTGATGTGGCAAAACGGCCTGTTGTTCCTGAAGAAAGCCATCGATGAGAATAAGCTGGTTGACTATTTCGTCTATCCCGGACAACCCCACAACGTGATGGGAAAGGACAGGATCCAGCTCATGCGCAAGATCAAAACCTACTTTGATGATTAT
>CAYWBO010000009.1:12407-34724 GCA_964456625.1 uncultured Lentimicrobiaceae bacterium
GGACTGAACATGGGTTTCGAGATGGGATGCGGCGGGGCAAAAGCGATGCCGGGGGCAAAGATGTTGGGATAAACCGGGTTTTGATACACCGAAGGCCAGTCTTGTGCTTTCCACGATTCAAAAGGCTTTTGCGTATAATCGGCATCCACTTTCATGAATCCGTTGGGGGCGAATAGGATCTCGGTGATCTCGGCTCCTTTTTTATCGAAAGTTTTCATTCCCGGGCCTGTGAAAGCTGGGATCAGCATGGCGAAATCAAAGCTTTCTTCATGTTCGGTGCCGTCCAGCAGTTCGTAGAATATTTTACCGGGCTCTACTTTTTTTACGCCCGCGCGTTTGATCCATCGGATGTTCCGTTCTTTCAAAAAGGATTCCGTAAATGTCTTGGTGGAGGTGATGTATCCGTTTCTTTTTATATAAGCACCTCCCATGCCGAAGTCGCCGACTTCATATTCGTTGGTGATCCAGACAAATTCCGCCAGATTTTCGAGTTTTCGCCGGGCTACTTCGTAATAGACGTTTAAGATGTACTCGAAGGCAGCTCCTTGGCATGTGGCTCCCGGATGGCCTGTTCCGATCACGAATTTTTGTTTTTCTCCTTTCTCCATCCGTGAGATGGTTTCCTGAAGTTTTTCCCAGGCCTCGGCGGCATGGGTAAACGAACAAACGGACACGGAGTGCTGGCCCGGTCCCAGCCCGGGTGTTTTCTCAAAGGCCAGTCTGGGTCCGGTGGCATTGACGAGAAAATCAAAATCCACATTTTCTGTCTGGCCTTCTTTTCCCTGGCCGGTGTATTCGATGGTCACGAACCCTTTCGGAGATGTCTGATCGCCTTCGGGATAGATGGAGACAGCTCTCGCCTGCTTGAAAATGATGTTTTGCCGTTTGTAACGCTTTTCCAGTTCAAAACGGATTTGTTCCGGCGTCATCCTGCCTACACCAACCCATATGTTAGAAGGTACCCACTGATAGTATTTTGTGGGGGCGACTACTACTACTTCGTGCTTTCGGCCCAGATTCTTCTTGAGCCAGGCCGACGCAGTATGACCCGCAATTCCGGCCCCGAGAACAACAACTTTTGCCATTTTAAAAGGTATTTAGGTAAGAAGACTCTTACAAATTTAAGATTATTATCATGCGTTTCTAATATTGAAATCATGGTTTCGGTAATATTTTGTGACTTATTTTATAGAATTGGGATGCGTGGCACTATGGATGAGAGAAAATAGACTTATTTTATATTCTTCTATTTTTCTTTGTGTTTTCTTTGTACCTTCTTCGGTTTAACATTAATAAATTCGAAGAAAGTACGGAAATAGTAAGAAGAAATACATATTTCGGAATTCTATATAAAACGCCTTTTAAAACGAGTTGAAATCCAGATAATTTCAGGAATTTAAGAAAATTTCATAAACAATTTTTGCCCGAAATGCTTAATTTTGAAGGCGTGTAGATGATTTGCCGCAGAAAGAATTGTTTATCCCGATTATTAACCTGCAAAAATTCAAAAAAATGCCTGTAATCACCATGGAGGGTCCCTTCCTTCCTGACGACAAAAAAGAAGCACTGGTGAAGGGTTTTACAAAAATTGCCAGTGAAATCACCAATATCCCACAAGAAGCTTTCGTGATTTTTATAAAGGAAAATCCTTATGAAAATATGGCTCAGGGAGGAATACTGATTTCTGAGAAATTGAAAATTCAAAATACTAAGCAGTAAAAGGAGAAGATTCCTGTCATTTTCCAAGCAGAAACTCCAGCGGATACTGTAGCCTGCTGCTCCAGGATTTCTCGCTGTGGTCGTCACCGGGAAAGAGCCGGGTGATCCAGTCTTTTGCGGCATATCCTCTGGATTTCATGATGTTGTTAACCTCTTTCTGGGGTTTTGCGTACATGGCGTCCAGGGTTTTATTGCCGTAGTCGAAATAGATTTTGTGTGTTTTCGGGCTGGGCAGATGCGTCTTCAGATAGCCTACAAAAGCCGCAGGAATCGGATTGTCTTTCATGGAGAAAGTGCCGGGCCAGTGAGTGCTCATGCAGGCAGCACCTCCGAAAACATTGGGATATTCGCAGATGGCATACCATGCGATCAGGCCGCCCATGCTGCTTCCGGCAATGAAAGTATGCTTACGGTCCTTGTAAACCGAATAGTTTTGATCGATATACGGAATCAGTTCCTTCACAAGAAACTTCAGGTAATTATCTGAATTGGGTTCAAACTTTCCGGGGGAAACTCCGACTTTTTGAAGTTCCTTACTGATGGTATCTTTTTGCGTCGCGGAAAGCGATTCATAAGGCTTTTGGGGAAAATAATTAGGGAATCGCAGTTTGGGAATGTTCCAGATCCCTACCACAATAAAATCGCTGACTTTTCCTTCCTTCATTAATTTGGTAGCGGTCTGGGCTACTTTCCAGCTTTCGTGGTTCCAGGTCATGGTGCTGTCGAAAAGCATCTGCCCGTCGTCCATATAAAGCACCGCATATTTTTTGTGCGGATTATAGTTCTCCGGTAACCAGATATCCACATTACGCGGTGTTACAAAGGTGGATGGAAAATCATAGATATGTTTGATGCTCCCTGCCGGGACTTTAGGTGTTTGTGCCTTACAGAACAGTCCTACTGCCATGATTATGATCGTTAAAAATACTTTTTTCATAATGACTTGCGTTTTGTCATCCTTTTAAAAAAAAGATGGCCTTATTGCATAGTTGAATAAAGCCATCCAAAAGTATAAATATTCTTTTTGATTCTAGTCTTCCAGGTCTCCGTACTTTCCGCTTGAAAACTCCCGAAAAGCGTGATCAATCTCAGCGTAGGTATTCATGACAAAAGGCCCGTAGGCGGCAATGGGCTCTTCAATCGGCGTGCCGCTTATCAAAAGCAAGGTCGTTTCTTCCTGCGCACGAATGCTGATTTCCGTTCCTTCGTTTCTGAAAAGCACCAACTGGTTCAAATCGGCCTGTTCGCCGTTCACCCTGGCGGCCCCTTCCAGCACCAGCAGGCTTGTGTTGTCAGTTTCGGGGATTTCAAAATCCTCTTTGGCGTTTTCTTTCAGGTGGAACACAAATAACTGGACATGGGAGAAAGTCTTTGCAGTACCTATTACTCCTTTGTATTCACCGGCAAAGACCTTGACGGTTCCCATTTCTCCGGGCAGTATATACTTTTTCATCTGTTCACCCACCAGAGGCTGGTATTTGGGTTCTGTGCTTTTGTCGGCTGCGGGCAGATTAACCCAGAGCTGCACCATCTGGAAATCGCCTCCTTTTTGGCTGAATTCCTTTTCGTAATACTCTTTGTGCAGTACGCCCGACCCGGCTGTCATCCATTGTACATCGCCCTCGCCGATCACGCCGGCATGGCCGGCGCTATCGTGATGAGCCACCTTCCCGTGGAAGGCGAAAGTCACCGTTTCAAATCCTTTGTGGGGATGCACGCCCACTCCTCTTTGCTTTTCGGCCGGAGCCACGATCATTTTAGGGTTGTAATCCAGCAAAAGAAACGGGCTCATACGCCGAATTGAAATTTCCTGCGAAGGGAAGAATGTATGTACGTGAAATCCGTCACCAACCCAATGGGGTCTGGGAGGATTATAGATTCTATCGATTTTTTTCATTTTTGCTCCTTTTTTATCCCCGAATCTTATCGAGGATTTGATTTAGTTCAATAATTTCGTCTTTATCCAAACGATTCAGGAGGGTGTCCATTTTCATTTCAATGCCATCCATTTGCGATAACAGGTTCAGGCCTTTCTCTGTAATTTCGACGTCTTTCTGCCGTCTGTCGACGGGGTTTTCACGCCGCATCACCAGCCCCCGGAGGTACAGCTTATCCACAATCCGGCTTACATCTGAATAGCGGTCGAGCATGCGTGCTTTCAGAAACCCGATGGAAAAAGGCCCTTTCGGGCGAAAGCCCCTCAAAACGCGAAGGATATTATATTGCTGCACCGTCACCTCATGCTTCCGCAATGATTGCAGAAACTCATGGTTTAACAGGTTGGCAGTATAGGTTAGGTTTATGATCCCTTTGTGATAATCATTACGAAACCTACCCTTGATTTCCTCCTCAATCTTCATTTAAATCCTTTTTCTAAACATTTTTCGTTGAAATCACGAAACCCGAACCTGCAACGGCACGGGCTTCGTGATGGTTCAAACAACATAAAAATAAGCCCTGTTCGAAAAAATTTAATTTTCGTACAAATATACGTTATTCCATTATATGTTATAACATGTAATTTTAAAATTTGATAATTTTATGAAATTGGTCGTGAAGATTCCTGTGCAGAAAGGTTTATTGTTAATTTTGCCAGTCAAAACATGCTGGTTTCAGAAAAATAATGGTTTATAAGTTTCTGTAATACAGGATGATTAGTTTGGATTGAGATACCCGGCATGGTTTATGGGTGCATATTAAATTTTAATTATGGCAAATCAGGAAGATTTATTCAAAAAGATCATTGCACACGCGAAGGAATATGGTTTTGTTTATCCGTCGAGCGATATTTATGACGGTTTGAGTGCGGTTTACGATTACGGTCCGAATGGTTCAGAGCTGAAAAAAAACATTCGGGATTATTGGTGGAAGGCCATGGTGCAGATGCACGAAAATATTGTGGGTATTGATGCGGCCATTTTTATGCATCCTACTGTATGGAAGGCTTCGGGCCATGTGGATGCTTTTGCCGATCCGTTGATCGACAACAAGGACTCCAAGAAGCGTTACCGTGCCGATGTTTTGGTGGAAGATTATATCGCCAAGATGGAAGCCAAGATCGATAAGGAAATTGCCAAGGCTGAGAAACGATTTGGCGATGCCTTCGATGAACAACAGTTCAGAGAAACCAATCCAAGGGTACTGGAGACAAACCAGAAGATAGAAGAGATCAAACAGCGTCTGTATCCGGCCATGGAAACCAACGACATGGCCGGAATCAAAAAGCTGATTGAAGATCTGGAAATTGCCGATCCGGTTTCAGGTTCAAAAAACTGGACCGAAGTCAGACAGTTTAACCTGATGTTTTCCACACAAATGGGTTCTACTGCCGATTCTGCCTCTGAAATTTATCTGAGACCTGAGACGGCACAGGGAATTTTTGTGAATTACCTCAATGTACAGAAAACGTCACGGATGAAGATCCCTTTCGGGATTGCACAGACCGGAAAAGCATTCCGTAACGAAATCGTGGCCCGTCAGTTTATTTTCCGGATGCGGGAGTTCGAGCAGATGGAAATGCAGTTCTTTGTACAACCCGGAACCGAAATGGAGTGGTTCAAATACTGGAAAGAAGAGCGCATGAAATGGCATCTTTCCACCGGAATTCACAAGAGTAGTTTCCGTTTTCACGATCACGATAAGCTCGCTCATTACGCCAATGCGGCTACAGATATTGAATTTAATTTCCCGATAGGATTTAAGGAACTGGAAGGCATTCACTCACGTACCAACTTCGATCTGGGAGCCCATGAGAAATACTCGGGCAAGAAGCTGCGTTACTTCGACGGCGAACTCAACGAAAGTTATATTCCGTATGTGATTGAAACATCCATCGGTCTCGACCGGATGTTCCTGGCCATGATGAGTGCTGCCTATACCGAAGAAAAGCTGGAAGATGGATCGGAACGTGTGGTGATGAAACTGCCACCTTTTCTGGCTCCCACCAAAGTGGCCATTTTCCCGCTGCTGAAGAAAGATGGTTTGCCGGAAAAAGCCAGAGAGATTCTGGACATACTTCAGGAAGATTTCATGTGCTTCTACGAAGAAAAAGATACCATCGGAAAACGCTACCGCCGTCATGACGCCATCGGAACACCTTACTGCGTGACCGTTGACCACCAGACGCTGGAAGACAATACAGTGACGATCCGCGAACGGGACACCATGAAACAGGATCGTATTTCCATCGATGCGATCAAAGGCATCGTAGCCCAGCGGCTCCGTGAAAGATAATCTCTCGAAGTACGGATAAAATAGAAAAGCCGTCCCGAATTTCGGGACGGCTTTTCTTCTGTTTTCAAATTCGATTATCTCAGTTTGAAAGTTGTATGTCCGATGTTGAAGTCACCAATGAAAACATCTACGTTATAAGTACCTGGCTGTAAAGCCTGACTCATTCTGCGATCCCAGTAAACACAAACGCCAATGGATTTGTTCTGGTAATCAACGACCTTCATGGCACTGTATTGCAACTTGTTGCCTTTGTACGTGAATGAATACTCATCGCTTTCGCTGATGGTCAGAATCTTTTTGTCGGGACGGGCAATTCTTACATAAATGTTCTTGCTTCCCGGAGCTGTAATGTTGTTAGAACCAAGGGTGAAACAAACCTTAATTTTGTTAACTCTTTTGATTTTATCGGTTTTTCTTTCTCTTCCGCTCCCGGTAACGTGAACTCCTTCGGCTTCGAAGTTGTAAGTAGGAATAACGCTGGCCAGAGTCACTTTCTGAGTAAGTGCCGATTTTTGCTGCATCAGGCTCTGATTCTTCGCCTGTTCGGATTTAACCTGCTCTTTGATCTTATGGTTCTCAAGTGTAAGCGTATGATTCACTTTGTAAAGAGAATCTAACTGACGTACAAATCCTTGTTCAATCAGCTGCAGGTCGTGGAATTTTTTCCTAACCTGTGCATATTCCCATTTTGTCCGGAGGAGCTGTTTGATCTCCGTGGCATTTGTCTGAATGATCTGGTCTTTCTTTGCCAGTGAATCGGAGAGCTGACCAAACTGAGCTTTCAACTGGTCATGTTCTTTCATCAGAGAATTCACCTGAGACATTAATTCTTCTTTCTGGGCCTGTTTTTCAGCTTTCAGGGTTTTGATGTTTCCCTGAGCAATAAACATCCAGACGGCAAGCCCAACGGCCACTACGATCAACACAATCAAAGCGGCCATCATGCCGTTATTTGATTTCTTAGGGCTAAGGGGTTGATTAGGTTTTGTTTGATTTTCCATGATTCTTAAAAATTTTTAAAAATGCAAAGTTAGTAAATATTATCCCAATTTCAACACCGGGAGGCTTTTAAAACCAAGAATTTGGCATAAATAAAGTTAAAAAAAACAGGCGATTGTTCATGAATCGCCTGCCGGATTTCTTAATACTAGTTTTTGTATGGTTGGGTTGCTGCGTTTTTTCAAAAATAAAAGGAAAAAATTGCCCCGCCGCCACAGGGCAATTTTTCAGGTAAAGGGTAGTTTTTGATAGAGGGATTCTAGTTTATAGGGGTTTTCATATTCTATCAACTTAACTTTTACTCCAGTTTCTTCGCAAACGGGACAATGTTTCAGCTTGACAGGGTAAACATATCCGCATTCTTTACAGTAGTAATAGTACATCTTAGAAGTTTTTTTGCTCTTTAGATTTACGAAGACAGCATAAACAGGAGTAAGAATAATGCTCAAAATGAAAAACTTTATCCCTTCTTCATTACTTTCTATTTTAAAGACAGTCAGCATGAAAGTGATGACCAGATAAATTGTAATTCCAACGATAAGCATGTGTTTTAACTTTAAAGCTCCTTTCTTAAGCAATTTCTAAGCCACAGATTGTAAGATGCAAAAAATCAAAAGGATAAAATGAGATTACAGGAAAAAAGGGTTACGGAAAGCATCCGTAAATCAAGAATTATTATACGATTTCGTAAAGGGAGGCTTACTTTTTGGAGGGATCCAGGTTTAAACATAATGTGCGTAGGGGTCCTCTTTGGCTTTTCTCCGCTCTTCGGCATTTTTGATTGCCTGAAGTTTTTCTTCGTCAGAATACCTGAACCAGTTCCTCACTTCTTCCACACTGCGGTAGCAGCCCAAACAGACCTTTTCATCGTCTAAAGTACATACATGAATGCACGGACTCTTTATCATATTATGTCTTTGTTTCTTGGTTAAAATTCAAAAAAACAGGGAGATTGTTTTCGGGCAGCAAAAGTACAGATACTTTTTGATATGTCGAAACGAACAAGAATCTGAAAAAATGAAGTGTGTCCTTTATCAAGGGTTGGAAGGCTCCAGCACCGCGATGCCTTTGTTTTTGCTTCCAAACCAGATCTTACCGGATTTGTCTACCAGGATACAGGTGACCCATTCGCTGGCCAGGCCGTTGTTTTCACCAAAGTTGGTGAAAGTTTTGCCGTCGTATTCCGAGGCTCCGAATTCGGTTCCGAACCACATGTTTCCGGCAGTGTCCTGGTTGATCACTTCCACCTTGTTGTTGACCAGCCCATCCGATTCCGTAAGGGAAAGCGACCCCGAGGCGCTGTACTGCATCACCCCGGCCAGGCTGCCGAACCACATGTTGCCCTGATGGTCCTGAAAGACACTGTAAATGTAATTGGCAGAAGCATTGTTGAAAAGGAAGGTAGACCAGGTGGCATTGTCGTATTTCGAAACGCCGTATTCAGTGCCGAACCAAACGTTGCTGCTGTCGTCAACAAAAACGCTTTTTACATAATTGTTGACAAGGCTTGTGCCGCCACTTTTCCGGTAAATGGTCCATTGCGAACCGTCGAAGCGGGAAACGCCTGCTCCGGTGCCTATCCAGATATTGTTTTGTTGATCCACAGCCACGTCATAAACCAGGTTATAACTCAGCCCGTTGTCTGTCGTATAATTTGTAAACGTTGTTCCGTCGAACTTCGAAACTCCGTAAGGCGTTCCGGCCCACACATTGTCATTTTTATCAATGGACAGCGAAGTGACATCCTGATAGATCAGTCCGTTGTTTTGTTGCCAGGAAGTGAAGGTCTTTCCGTCAAAGCGGGATAGGCCGAAATCGGTACCGATCCAAACGTTCCCCTGGCTGTCCTGGGCCAGGCAGTTGATGTCGTTGCTGGGAAGTCCGTTTCCTGCCTTGTAGTACATCCAGGTTCCTGCCGAAACCGGTCCGGTTGATGATTTATTACAGGAAGCGCAAAACATCAGTGACAGGAAAATCCCGCCCACTGCAAAGAAAGAAAAAAACTTCTTTAATATCATACAGTTACCTCTTGTTCGAGATTCAGTTTAATCCGCGAAACAACCATATCGATGGCAACCTGGTTATTGCCTCCTTCCGGGATGATGACATCTGCGTGCAGTTTTGTGGGCTCAATAAACTGCTGGTGCATCGGTTTCACAAAGGTGGCATAATGCGTCAGTGCGTCTTCATAATTCCGTCCTCTTTGCTGAATGTCTCTGCGGATGATTCGCATCAGTCTTTCATCGCTGTCGGTGGAAACAAAGAGTTTGATGTCCAGCATCTTCCTGACTTCCGGATTGGTCATGATCAGGATACCTTCTACGATGACCACTTTTTTGGGGTCCACCGTTTGGGTTTCTTTGGCCCGGCCACAAGTAACATACGAGTAGATGGGCATTTCGATGCTTTTCCCGTGTTGCAGCTGATGGAGATGGTGTGTCAGCAAGGTCCATTCGATGGAATTGGGATGGTCGAAATTGATCTTGAGCTTTTCTTCTTTAGGCAAATCTCCATTGTCGTAATAGTAGGAATCTTGAGTAATGATGGCCACCGAATCTTTAGGTAACGACTCTACAATTTTCTTCACAACGGTAGTCTTCCCGGATCCGCTTCCGCCTGCTATTCCGATAATTAACATAATAACCTGGTTTTACTATTCAAATATACTAAAATTAAAGCAAAAATAAAACATTTGCCTGTTGCTCACCTGTTTAATCGTAAATCCCGATGGGATTTAAAATGAATCTTTTTAAAGGTTTTTGCCTTCACAGAATTCTGTCAGCACCCCGAAAGTAGATTTGGGATGGAGAAAGGCGATGTCGAGACCTTCGGCTCCTTTGCGCGGTTTCAGATCAATGAGGCGTACCTCTTTGTTCTGGACTTCCTCCAGGCAGCTTTCGATATCTTTCACGGCAAAGGCCATGTGGTGTAGCCCTTCTCCTTTCTTTTCGATAAATTTTCCTACGGCGCCTTCCGGGTCAGTGCTTTCCAGCAATTCTATCTTTGTTTGCCCGACTTTGAAAAAAGCGGTTTTCACTTTCTGGTCTTTAACTTCCTCGATGTTATAGCATTTCAATCCGAGGACATTTTCATAAAACGGAATGGCTTCTTCCAGGCTTTTTACAGCGATGCCAATGTGTTCGATGTGTGATATTTCCATTTGATTTGTTGTGTTTCGATGATTTCCAAACGACTGCCGCAAAGATATTGAAAAGAAGGTTAAAAGACAGGCAAACGAGGGATAAAAGGCCGGCTGGTATGTTCAGAAAATGTTCTTTATGCCGATGTCCAGTGCATCTTCAAAGCGGATCATCGCATTGATCAGGCGGGCTTTTGAAAAATTTGCCAGGTCATCCGGTTTGATTTCAGCCGTCAGAACCTGTTCCTTTTCCAGCAGATAGCTGCGCTGCGTGCCTTTCAAAAGCGGAAAAGCCGGAGTGACCCAGTTTCTGCCATTGTAAAACAATATGTTACAAAATGAAGTATCCGTAATGAAACCGTTTTTTACGATCAGGATGTCATCGGCGTTTTCCCGTTTTTCAAAAAGACGGTTCAATGCTTCTCTGTTGGCATATTTCAACGCATATTCAATATTATCTGCCTCGACGATCTTAAGGCTATGAATTTCCGGTAACTGATAAGGAATCCATTCCGCTTTCTTGATGTTGGTATCATAGGTCACGCGGCATTTGAACAATCCTTTTTCCGGAACCGGAATTTCCCCTGAAAGTTTTTGTATCAGAACACCTTCCAGATCGAACTTCCCGGAAATGCCAAACTGGACTCTTTGCGAAGCCTCCATGCGTTGCTGGTGAAAGCTCAGATTTCGGAATGTTCCATTTTCGTAGCGAATGGTTTCAAGCAAGAGGCACATAGATCTTTTGTATGAGTTCATGATATTCATCTTCCGCATTGCTTTGGCCGGTGATGCCGCCGCCGCTTCTGTAAAACGTCCCGTCACGGGTTTTTTCAATAAAGCGGATCAGCACAGCACTGTCCAGGTTGGTTCCGTCAAAGATTCCTGCGATGCCCGTGTAATAACCCCGTTCAGCACCCTCCGCTGCACGGATGATTTCCAGTGTTTTGTCTTTGGGTGCCCCCGAAACCGATCCTGCCGGCAACAGGGCGAAAATGATGTCGCCAAGTTCGGAAAAATAAGTTTCCGGCAGCATGCCACTGATTTCGGAACTCACCTGAAGAATTTCATTTTTGTGTGTTTTCAGATGATCAATATATCGGAACCTTTTCACTTCCACCTGTCGGGCAACCCTGCTCAGATCATTGCGGATCAGGTCGACGATGGTGGCATGTTCTGCCGTTTCCTTCCTATTGTTCAGGAGTTTTCTTTCTGCCTGCGGCACCGAGGCGTCGATGGTGCCTTTCATGGGAAAGGACCGGATCTCGCCGTTTTCAATTTTCACAAAAATCTCAGGCGAAAAGCAAACAAAAGCATCCCGTAACCATAGTTTGTATTTTGCCTGCGTGGAGAAAAAGATTTCTTTCAGGCTGTAATTGGTTTCGATGCGGCTGGCGAAAGTCAGATTCAGCAAAAAGGAATTCCCGTACCGGATGTTTTCCTGCACTTTCTGAAAAGCCTGCAGATATTGTTGTTTAGGAAAATTATGAATGTGGAACTGAAGCGGTTTTCCCGTTTTCAAAACAGAATTACCATTTCTGATCCCGTTGAAATCATAAAGCATTTCACCGGGATCAATCTCATCCAGACGCCGGATCAGCGGTTTTTTTAATTCAAAGTCGATGAGAAAGAGAAACGGAATGTGCTCTTTTCCCAGTCGGTTCATCCTTTCTTTACTCCTGACGGCGGCTTCTGTCATGCGTTGTTTTGATAGCGAGAAGCCGCAAAATTAAGAATTTACACGGGCAGGAAAGCGTGTATTTTTCGGTAGAAATAAAAAGATACTCCTGATCTACAGTTGGCACGAAAGCGGTGATTCAGTATTTTTACAAAAAAAATCATGGATCTGGAAGCACAGAGAAAAGCAGTGATTGATGCCGGAAAGGAACTGGTACGCGAAGGACTGGTAAGTCGCAGCTGGGGAAATATCAGCGTCAGGGTCGACGACGACTACATGCTGATCACGCCCAGCGGCCGTACCTATGAAGACCTGAAGCCCGAGGAACTGGTGCTGATGAATTTCCGGACTTTGAAATATGAAGGGACGGTTAAACCTTCTTCCGAATTCCTTTTGCATGCCGAAGTCTATAAACAGCGAAAAGACATCCATGCGGTGATCCATACCCATCAAAAAAATGCTTCCACGGTGGCGGCTGCCCGCAGGGAAATTCCCCCCATCATCGACGATATGGCCCAGATCATCGGTCCTTCGGTAAGGGTGACACGTTATACCGTTGCCGGAACGAAAAAATTTGCCAGGGGAGCTGTCAAAGCTTTGCGGGGCCGGCAGGCGGCTTTGCTGGCCAACCACGGGGCCCTTTGTGCAGGTCGCAGCCTGCAGGAAGCTTTTACGGTTTCACAGATTTTGGAAAAAGCGGCAGGAGCATTCATAGAAGCATCTTTTCTGGGAGGAGCCAAGCCCATCTCGAAAATCAATGCGACCATCATGCATCAGGTTTACCTGAAGAAATATTCAAAACTCGATCAGCGGAATCGCAATGAAATTAAACCTCAATAACCCTGAAAGATTTAATGTCTACTGCATGATAAAAGGAAGCGAATGCTGAGCTGATCCAGATCTGAGCAGGAAAAATTCCCACAAAAAGACAGATGAATCCAGCGATTGCAATAAAAAAGGATACGATCCCCATGACAAAAATCTTACCCGCAAATCCTTTGGTCATCTCCCAGCTTTTGCTGATGGCGTCCACAGCCTTGAAATTCTTGTCCACGACAAGATAGGGAACGAAAGCAAGCCGGCAGGCGAAGATAATGCCCGGCACGATGAGCAATACGATCCCAAACCCGATGATCACGCTGACAAGCAGTGAGGCCAACACAATTTCCCAGTAATGGGGTCCGAAAACATTAAAAATATCTTTCAGTTCAAAAGCTTCGTTCCGCGAAGCTTTTAGGAACACCCAGTTTTTACCGTAGTTTACCGGGCCTAAAAAGAAGATCCCGAACAGGGAAACAAAAAATCCGAAACCGTAGTAGTTGTGTCCTACAACGGCTGGGCCGAAAGCGCTCAGTACCGAGATAACGATGATGACCAACAGTAAAGGAACAAAATTCTTCTTCAGAATTTCCCATCCGTAGCTAAAAGCGGAACCTACTTCAGGATAGAGGTTGGCTGAAGTAGTGGTATTTTCATTTTCCATTGTGTTTAGATTTGATTCAAACTTTGGGTACAGTAACCTGATATCCAAATATTTTTGAGTAAATATATAGAAATGTTCTATATAAAACACAAAGAACCCTAAAAAATTGGGCCTTTCGGGAGATGGAAAATTCTAAATGAAAACAGGACAGGCTAAATTCGCTTGAGCAGGTTAATTTCCTGAGGTGTTAAAAAACGCCATTTTCCCCGGGGCAGATCCTTTTTGGTGAGGCCGGCATAAAACACGCGGTCCAGTTTCACCACTTCATACCCCAGGTGTTCGAAAATCCGGCGAACGATGCGGTTTTTTCCGGAATGCAGTTCAATACCGATTTGTTTCTTGTCTTCCACCTGGGCTACATAAGCCAGATTATCCGGCCGGATGAAGCCGTCTTCCAGTTCCAGGCCTTCGGCGATCTGAACAAAGTCGTTTTTGGTGAGGTTCTTGTCCAGATAAACGTGATAGATTTTCTTGTTACCGAATTTGGGATGCATGAGTTTTTTGGCCAGCTCGCCGTCGTTGGTAAATAGCAGCAGTCCGGTGGTGTTTCTGTCAAGGCGTCCCACCGGATAAATTCTTTCTTTACATGCATTTTCCACCAGGCTCATCACTGTTCTTCGGTTCATGGGGTCGTCGGAAGTGGTGAGGAAATCTTTGGGTTTGTTCAGCAAAAGGTAACGCGGTTGTTCACGCGACAGCGTCTCTCCTCCGAACTGCACTTTGTCGTGAGGCCCCACTTTGGTTCCCAGTTCTGCAACTACCTCCCCGTTGATTGAAACGGCACCGCTTTGGATCAGCTTGTCTGCTTCACGGCGGGAGCAAATGCCGGCATTGGCCAGGAAACGGTTCAGTCTTATGGGTGCTTCAGAAACAGGAAACACATCGTCGTTATCTGTATTTCTCTTGCTTGCTGGCAGAGCCCTTTTGGGGGATGCGGGGCGTTTTTTAAAATCGGGTTTGTCTTTCGAAAAAGCCCTGTCTTTGGAATAGGGTTTCTTTCCGGAAAAAGGACGGTCTTTAGCACCTGATCTCTCTTCTGAATCAGTTCTTCCTTTGTGGAAAGGTTTGCCCTTTGATTCTGTCCTGTTTTTAGAAAAAGGAGTTTCTTTGGAATAGGGTTTGCTTTTAGGAAACCGGTGTTCCTTGGAATCCGATCCCTCATCAGCATCATTTCTTTCTCTGGAGTAGGGTTTTCCTTTGGGTGAATTTTTTTCTTTTGGAAGTGGTTTATTCCTGGAGTAAGAACCTCGTTTAGATGCCGGGTTTTCGTCTGAGAATTCTGAATTCTCATGACCTTTTCCGGGTCTGGCCGGGGACTTTCTTTTAGAGGCGGCACCGGATTTTGAAAATCGAGGTCTTTCTGTTCCCGACTTATGTTCTTTATCGGATTTGGATCTATTTCTGCTACGTTCCATAATTTCTTTAAAATGAGGCTGCAAAATTAAACAAATCGCCTTGCGCCCTTGCAATTGAGGGTAAATTTAATTATATTTACATCACGAATCAACAAACCTTAAATCCATGAAAGAGGAACTGCTTAACCTGGGAACACTCACGCAAATGCGGGCGCAGTTGTTGAGCGCCATGCTGGAGCGGCATGGCATCGAAAGCATCATGGTGCATGCTAATAAAATTGAAGGAGCCGTGGGCGGTGTGGATGTCCTGGTGCGGGAAGAAGATTTCCTGGAAGCTGCCGCTATTTTGGATGATTTTAAATCGGCTTTCGGAACCCGGAAGCAAAAGGCCATTGATTACATGCGCCTGGCCAGAAGGGTTCTGGTGCCTGTGGATTACTCACTGCACGCTGAAAATGCGGCGTTCTATGCGTTGAATATCGCCGCGGCGATGAAATCCGATATCATGTTGCTGAATGTGTACATGGACCCGAACCTGAATCCTTTTTCGCATCTCGAAACGTTTACTTTCGCTGCCAACCTGGATCAGATCACCCAGGAGGTGGAAGAGCAAACGGAAAAATGGCTAAAGTCACTGGCGCAACGGTTAAAAGACCGGATTAAAGAAATGGGCATCAAAGGGGTGGGTGTTTTTTACGATCTGGCCAAAGACAATGTAATGTCTGGTATTGTGGAATATACCCGGGAATATAAACCTGGCTTGGTGGTGATGGGAACCCGCGGCAACAAGCGCGAAGGCATGTGGACTTTCGGAAGTATCACAGCCAAAGTCATAGAAAAGCTCAACGTACCGGTCATTGCCGTCCCGAAAGGCTTTGATACTAAGAAGCAGCCGGCGCCCGGAAAAATTGTCTATGCCACCGGTTTCGATGATACGGATTTCTGGTCGCTCAGCCGGCTGGCTACTTTCGCCCACCCGTTTGGAGCACAGATCTATTGTCTGCATGTGGCGGAAACCATCGAAAAGAAGGATGAAGCCGATATGCGTAAGATGCGAAAGTTTATTGCCGAACATCTGGGCCTTGCAGATATAGAATGTGGTTTGCTGGAGTGCCTCGACCTGCAGTTATGTCTTGAGGATTTTGTCAGGGAAAAGAATATCGATATTGTGGCCATGACCACACACCACCGGAATTTGTTTACCAAACTCTATCGCCCCAGCCAGACACGGAAAATGCTGTTCCACACGGATGTTCCGTTGCTGGTCTTTCATGGCGGGCCTTATGTGAGATAAGATCTTTTTTTATCGTGGGTAAAATGCATCCTGAATGTGTCTGATTTCAGGATGTGTGTTTTTCAGGATGATGGAAATGATATCATAACGAACCTCAACGTCCAGATCGTTTTCTTCCAGATAAGCTTCCGCAGCAGCAATCAGTCGTTGTTCTTTGGGTGTATCCACGGCTTCTTCCGGGTCGCCGAAATAATCCGTGCTGCGTGTTTTTACTTCCACGATCACCAACTCTTTCCCATCCATGGCAATAATGTCGACTTCTTCTTTTTCATGCCGCCAGTTTGTTTCCAGGATCTGATAGTTTTTCTTCAATAGAAATTCGCGGGCCAGTTGTTCGCCCCGGATACCGGTTTCGTTGTGTTGTGCCATCGCGTTAAGCGGAAAAAATAAGTCTCGAGCGGGTGCCGGATTCCAGCTCCACATTGGCACCCATGATCAGGGCGCGGTTGTCGGCAATATGTCCTGCCGGGAAGTTGAAAGCCACCGGAAAAGGATATTCGTCTACCGCTTCGAGGATGATCTCTTCCGCTGTTTTCCCGAAAGGAACCGTATTGTCGTGCATGTCGGTCATGGCGCCCACGACCAGGCCTGAGAGGCTTTTCAGGAATCCGGAACGTTTCAGCGCCATCATCATCCGGTCGATATGATAAAGATATTCGTCCAGATCTTCCAGGAAGAGAATTGGATTTTCTGTTTTCGGAAACGAAGCGCTTCCCGGCAAACTGTAAAGGACAGACAAGTTGCCGCCCACCAGCGTACCCCGCGCCTTGCCTGTACGATTTAAGTCGTGTCCTTCAAACGTGTAATGGATTGACTTTCCTTCCAGTGCATCGAACAAAGAATCCAGCGCCTCTTTCGTGTTGGTGGAAAAATTGATGGGCATGGAAGCATGCAGGGTCTGTACGCCCAGGTTGTTGATGTGGTTGTGAAAGACCGTCAGATCGCTGTAGCCGATGATCCATTTGGGCCGCGAGCGCAGGGAAACCAGCGGCAAAGCGTCCACAATTCTTACCGAGCCATAGCCACCCCGCACCGCCAGAACGGCCTGGATGTCGGAGTTCAGGATCATTTCCCGGAAGTCTTCCATACGGTTGGCGTCGTTTCCGGCAAACTGCCCCTCGCTGTCGAACAGATGTTTTCCCAGGGCAGTTTTGTATCCCCGGCTTTCGATGATTTCGACGGCCGCCTTGAGTTCTTTCTTGGAAATTTTCCGCGCCGGAGCCACCAGCCCGATGGTGTCGCCAGGATGAAGTGGAAGTGGTTTGATCATAAAAAGCAGCTTTCGGTGATTGTAAAACAAAGCTACAATTAATTTTTCAGAAGCAGAGGCACAAGGTTTTGCCCCGCTGCTGCTTCCGGCTGATGGCCGGGTTGCCCGACCCGTTCAGGAGGCCTCTCCATCGGATGGCGATGAATCCAAAGCCGTTCAGGAGGTCTCGCCATCCGATGGCGGTAAATCTAAACCCATTCAGGGTCTTCGCCATCCACTGGCCGTGATTCTGAGTCTGTTCAGGGACCCCGCCACCCGTTGGCCGTGAGCCTGAATCCGTTCGGAGGCCCCGCCGCCCGATGTCCGCTAATCCAAATCTGTTCAGGAGCTCCGCCATTCAATAAAGGTGAGGTTAAATCCATTCAGAAACCCCGCCGGCGGATGATCATGAATCTAAATCCAAAAGCCGGGGCGGACACCTGAACCGGTTAAAAAACAGATAAAACAGAATTCTTTAAAACGCTGTTTTGTACTACAAGTGTATTCCGTAACTTTGCCGAAATTTGAAACGAAACGTAATGAGTAAGACTTTTAAAAGATATACGCTGACTTCGGCTTTGCCTTACGCCAATGGGCCCATCCACATCGGCCACCTGGCCGGCGTTTATGTGCCTGCTGATATCTATGCACGTTACCTGCGCTCCAAAGGCAACGACGTGCTGTTCATCGGCGGTTCTGACGAACATGGTGTTCCCATCACCATCAAGGCACGCAAGGAAGGCGTTTCTCCGCAGGATATCGTCGACCGGTATCACAACATCATCAAAAAATCTTTTGAAGAGCTGGGGATTTCTTTTGACATCTATTCCCGTACTTCGGCTCCGGTGCATCATGAAACGGCATCCGAATTTTTTGCTCACCTATACCGGGACGGGAAGTTCATCGAAAAAACCAATGAACAGTATTTTGATGAAGAAACAGGAACGTTCCTGGCTGACCGGTATATCACGGGTACCTGTCCCCATTGCGGTTTCGAAAAAGCTTACGGCGATCAGTGCGAACATTGCGGTACTTCCCTTAGTCCGCTGGAACTCATCAATCCGAAATCCGCTTTAAGCGGAAACGTGCCGGTACTGAAGGAGACCAAACACTGGTATCTGCCGCTCGACCAGTACGAAGGCTGGCTGCGGGAGTGGATCCTCGAAGGACACAAAGACGACTGGAAACCGAATGTTTACGGCCAGGTGAAATCGTGGGTTGACCAGGGACTGAAACCCCGCGCCGTGACCCGTGACCTGGACTGGGGCGTGAAAGTGCCGCTGGAAGAAGCCGAGGGAAAAGTGCTTTACGTCTGGTTTGATGCGCCCATCGGGTACATTTCTGCCAGCAAGGAATGGAGCCAAAAAACCGGTAAAGACTGGGAACCCTACTGGAAATCCGACGACAGCAAGCTGGTGCATTTCATCGGCAAAGACAACATCGTGTTCCACTGCATCATCTTCCCGGCCATGCTGAAAGCCGAAGGTTCCTTCATTCTGCCCGACAATGTGCCGGCCAACGAATTTCTGAACCTCGAAAATGATAAGATCTCCACGTCACGCAACTGGGCTGTCTGGTTGCATGAATACCTGGAAGACTTTCCCGGCAAGCAGGATGTGCTGCGTTATGTGCTGACGGCCAATGCCCCGGAAACCAAAGACAACGACTTTACCTGGAAGGATTTTCAGGCCCGCAACAACAACGAACTGCTGGCGATTTTCGGGAACTTCGTCAACCGGACGCTGGTGCTGACACAGAAATATTTTGAAGGCAAAGTGCCGCAGAAAGGTGCGTTAACCGATTCAGACCGCGAAACGCTGGAGGCCCTGAAAGGTTTTCCGGAAAAGATCGCACAGAGCATCGAGCTGTACCGCTTCCGCGAAGCGTTGTCAGAACTGATGAACCTGGCCCGTCTGGGGAATAAATACCTGACCGATAACGAGCCCTGGAAACTCTTCAAAACCGATAAGGAAAGGGTAGCCACCATTTTGAATATATCATTGCAGATTGCTGCCAACCTGGCCATTCTGAGCGAACCGTTCCTGCCTTTCTCGGCAGAGAAGCTTACCAATATGCTGAACCAGGAAACACTGCAGTGGGATGCCGCAGGGAGCTCCGAATTGCTGAAATCAGGACATCAGCTGGGAACACCGGATTTCCTGTTTGAGAAGATCGAGGATTCGGATGTGGAAAAACAGGTTCAGAAACTGCTGGATGCGAAAGAAGAAAATCAGCGGAATGACGTGAAAGCGAATCCGCAGAAAGAAGAGATCACCTACGACGATTTCTCGAAAATGGACATCCGCGTGGGCACCATTCTGGAAGCCGAAAAAGTACCCAAGACCAAAAAGCTGATGAAGCTGCTGATCGATACGGGTATTGACCGCAGGACCGTAGTTTCTGGCATCGCAGAACATTACCAGCCGGAAGAAGTCATCGGAAAACAGGTGAATGTGCTGGTGAACCTGGCGCCCCGGCCCCTGAAAGGGATCACTTCCCAGGGTATGATTTTGATGGCGGAAGACAGCAAAGGAAACCTTCGCTTTGTGGTTCCTGAGAACAAAGTCGATAACGGCAGCGAAGTGAAGTAGAGGAGACGGAAGACAGTAGTCGGAGGACCGAAGCTTTAGGTTAGAGATGAATCAAATCCCCTCCTCGGAGGGGTGCAGGGGTGGGTTCTTCGTAGAAGATGTATAGTCTTGAAAAAGCCTTTCAATAAATAAAAACCGTTTATGGGTTACCGTTCACTTTCATTCAAGCTACCGACTGGTTATGATGAGGGACTGCTGAAAAAGAAGATCCGCGAACTGTTGAAGATCCGCGAGTTTTCTTTTCAGATCGAAAATAAAGCCCTCGATGCCCGGAAGAAGAACGACATCCACTGGCAGATGCGGGTGTCGGTCACTTCGGATGAGCTAAAAGGAAACGAACCGGAAACAGCTCCTGTGCTGGAGATCCCCTATAGGAAAAGAGATTCAACAGTAGTCGTGGTCGGCAGCGGACCGGCGGGTTTCTTTGCCGCGTATGTGTTGCAGAAAGCCGGATTTCAGACTACCTTGCTGGAACGGGGTCAGGAGGTGGAAGAGCGTGCCCGGCGTATTCAAAATTTCGAAACGACCGGAATTTTCGATCCCATGGGCAATTATGCCTTCGGCGAAGGCGGTGCCGGGACTTTTTCCGACGGCAAACTGACTTCGCGCAGCAAACACATCTCCCTGGAAAAACCGTTTATCCTCAATGCTTATGTTGAAGCCGGCGGACCTCCGGAGATCCAATATATGACCCATCCGCATCTGGGCAGCGATCTGCTGCGAAGCATCGTAAAAAAACTGCGCTTGCAGTTTATGGAACTGGGCGGGACGATACTTTTTGAAACGCAGTTGCAGGATCTCATCATCAAAAACGGAAAGGTTGCAGCAGCCGTGACACACAACGGAAGCCTGGATGCCGATTATTTTGTGATCGCTTCCGGCCATTCTGCCTATGAAACCTATCGCATGCTGATGCGGCGGGGAGTCATGTTCAGGACCAAGAATTTTGCTTTGGGCAGCCGGATGGAACATCCGCAGGAACTCATCAACGCAGCACAATGGGGTGTCAAAAAGCTGGAAGGGGTCAAAGCGGCGGAATACCGGCTTACCTCGCCGGGAACGGAGCATCATCCGGTTTATACGTTTTGTATGTGCCCGGGAGGAGTTATTGTTCCTGCCACAGCTTACAAGGACCAGAACATCGTCAACGGGATGAGCCGCTATCTGCGCAACGAGAAATTTGCCAATGCCGCCTGCGTGGCAGGCATCAACCTGAATCAGTATCTGGGACGTGAAGTTTCAGCATCGGAATCGCTGGACTGGCTCGAAGGCCTGGAAAAGAAGTTCTTTGAACTGGGCAAAGGTTACAAAGCACCGTACTGCAGTATTCAGAATTTTATCGAAAGGAAATCGCCTTCGGGCAGTCCCGAAAGCAGTTATCCCATGGGCCTTGTCGAAGCGCCGCTGTGGGAATATCTTCCCGAAAAGGTCAGCAACGCCATGCGGCGGGGCCTGACGGACTTCAATAAAAAGATAAAGGGTTTCGAAACCGGCAACATCATGGGGCTGGAAAGCAAAACGTCGGCGCCGGTGCAGGTGCTCAGAGATGAAAACCACAGAACCCTTGGCCTCGATAACCTTTATCTGGCCGGTGAAGGAAGCGGTTATACCGGAGGCATCATGTCCAGCGCTGCTGACGGCATTAAAGTTGCCATGGACATCATAAAAAGATAAAAGCTAAAGTTAAAAAATCAAAGTTTGACGGTGAATGTCGAACAAGGATTAACGATTTAAGAAGTAGGATTTAATCAGAAATTAACTTTACCTGTTCTTAGATCAAAAGTCTCAGTATGAAAACGACTTAACAACTGTCTGACAATTGCCTGACCATTGTTTGACAATTGTCTTCCGAGTGCGACGGAGAGTGGAAATAACGCAAAAGGGAACGCCTGAATTCGAGCGGTGAATCCAGGAACACCCCCACCTCAACCAAATTTATAAGCGATGCCAAAACCTCCCCTGGGATAGCTCCAGTCGATGTTATCGCAGGCAATGCGGCAGGTTCCGCATTCCAGGCAGGCATCGTAATTGATTTCCACCTTACCGGTGTTCTCATTCAGCTCGTACACACTGCAGGCACAAACGTAAAGACATTGCTTCAATGTGCAGGCAGCACAAACTTTCTCGTCCTTGATGGCCAGATGCGACCCCCCGATCTCATCTGTTTTATAGCCGTTTAAATACAGTTTATCCTCCAGTGTCATATTACGTTCCTCCAAATTTTAAGCATGTCTTTGACCATGTTGCCCAGTCCGATTTCCTGCTTCATGTTTTTCCAGATCAGTTTTTCCTTGTCTTTTTTGGAAACTCCGTTCACGTTCAGAAGCTCAAAAGCGGCGTCATTCAAAACTTTGGGATATTTCTTCAGCAGCCGTTCGTTTTTCTGGAGCATGTCAGGCAGGCCTTTGTATTTTTTCAGGTCCTCCATGACAAAGCTGTCCTTGAGTTTTTCCGCGTAAAGCGACAAGGTCTTTTCGGAAAAATCGCCTTTTTTGGCCGCTTCGAGATAGGTTTCGGCGGCAAACTTCCCGGAAGTGATGGCCAGGTTGGAACCTTCGCGGTGAATGGAATCCACCAGCA
>CAYWBO010000009.1:34824-49318 GCA_964456625.1 uncultured Lentimicrobiaceae bacterium
TTCCCGGAAGTGATGGCCAGGTTGGAACCTTCGCGGTGAATGGAATCCACCAGCATGGCTGCATCACCGGCGATCATCACGCCGTTGCCCACCACCTTGGGAACTGCATGAAAGCCGCCTTCGGGGATCAGGTGCACCAGAAACTCCTTGGTTTCGCCGCCTTCGATCAGGGGGGCTACCGAAGGATGTTTCTTCAGGCTTTCGATCAGTTGGTTGGGATTGAGTTTGTTTTTTACCAAATCTTCAATCACCATCCCCACGCCCAGAGAAACTGATTTTTGATTGGTGTAGAGGAACGCCATGGCCTCTCCGTTGAAGAAACTTCCGGTCATCTCGATGGTTACCCCTTCGCCCGGCCGCACGTTAAAGCGGTCGTTGATGACTTTTTCATCCAGCCCGATAACTTCTTTCACGGCCACCGCCACCGCGTCTTTCTTAATATTTTGACGCATGCCCAGCGATTTGGCCAGCAGGGAATTCACCCCGTCGGCAACGATCACGGCGTTGGCATACACATCGCCCTGTGGCCGGTCGGTACGGACGCCAATGACTTTTCCGTTTCCCATAATGGCTTCCCTGACCACCGTATTGTTGATGATCAAAGCGCCGGCTTTTTCGGCTTCGTCGGCCAGCCATTTGTCAAATCTGGCCCGGAAGACGGTGTGGCAGTTATAAGGTTCTTCGTTAAAACGGTCGTTTTTATGATTAAATCCCACGGATGATTTTTCATCCAGGATCCACATTCTTTGTTCGATGATGTGTCGTTCCACGGGCGCTTTTCCGGGGAATTCGTCCACGATGCCTTTCATGCAGTCGGTGTAAAAAATGCCGCCCATCACATTTTTGGCTCCCGGGAACTTCCCGCGTTCGATCACGATCACTTTCACTCCGGCTTTCGCCAGAATAATGGCTGCCGAAAGTCCGGCCGGACCGGCACCCACAACCACTACGTCATATTTCAGTTTATCGCTCATTGGTTACCTCCGCTAATTTCTGACTTTTTAATTGTTCGATCAGTCTGGGTACAAATTTCAGGGCGTCTTCCACGATGCAATAAGTGGAAACGTCAAAGATGGGGGCCTCTTTATCCGTGTTGATGGCAATGATGGTATCTGAAGTCTGCATTCCGACCACGTGTTGGATGGCGCCGGAGATACCGCATGCGATGTACAGCTTGGGATGCACGGTTTGTCCGGTTTGTCCCACCTGCCGCGACTGGGGCACATAACCCAGTTCGACGGCCTTGCGTGATCCGGCCCAGGTTCCGCCCAAAAGATCCGCCAGATCCTGAAGCATCTTGAAATTTTCCTTGCTTCCCATGCCTTTTCCGCCTGCCACGATCACTTCATAAAAAGAAAGATTGACGCTGCTTTCGTTGGAGACGACCTTTTTCAGGATCTTTTTAACGATCTTTTCTTCCGTGATGTCCGTCTTTTCGCGGATGATCTCTCCGGCAACAGTCGATTCGACGGGGACGGCAGAAAATACGCCAGGCCGTACCGTAGACATCTGCGGCCTGTGTTTCGGGCAGTAGATGGTGGCCATCAGGCTTCCGCCGAAAGTCGGACGCGTCATCAACAGAAATTTGGTTTCCGGATCAATGTCCTGTTTGGTGGTATCCGCCGTAAGGCCGGTTCTCAATTCGGTGGCCACGGTTCCCGAAAGGTCACGACCCTGTGTGGTGGCGCCGATGAGAAAAATCTCAGGTTTGTATTTTACGACCAGCTCCGATAAGGCTTCACGGTAAGGCTCGGTGCGGTAATCGGCAAAGATCTCATCTTCGATGATGTAGAATTTGTCAGCGCCGTATTTGAAGGCTTCGTCGGCCAGATGGGCCACGTTTTTCCCGATGGAAACGGCCGCCACTTTCCCGTCGATCTGTGCCGCCAGTTCACGCGCTTTGGTCAGCAGCTCGAAGGAGACGGACTGGGGCACACCGTCAGCCTGTTCAACATATACCCAGACATCCTTGTAATGAGAAATTTCCGGGTCTTTTTGGGTGATATCTAACATGGTGCAATTCCTTATTTTACAAATGATGCCAGGTGGCCGGCAGTTTCTTTTATCAGTTCTTCCAGCGAGCCGGTCAGCGTTTCACCACGTTGTCTTTTTTCGGGGGTGAATGCTTTCTTGACCATGGTGGGAGAGTGCTTCAGCCCGCATTGGTTGCGGTCGAGCTCCACATTTTCGCTGGAAAGCATGATGATCTCGGTCTGAGCCGCTTTGATAAGCCACGGCAACGGAGCATGAGAAAGTTCATTCAGACTCTCTTCCACCGTGAAGAACGCCGGGATGGGAACCTGCACGGTTTCCTGACCGAATTCCGTCAGCCGGGTGGCGACGGCATATTTCTTTTCAAAATTCACCTCATCCATCTTGTTGAGATAGGTGACCAGCGGGATGTCAAAACGGGTGGCGATGCCGGGACCGGTTTGTGCCGTGTCGCCGTCGATGGCCTGTTTGCCTGCAAAGTACAGGTCGATATCGCCTTCCAGTTCGATGATTTTGCGGGCGCCTTCGTAAAGGGCATAGGAAGTCGCCAGCGTGTCGGAACCTGCAAAAGCACGGTCGGATAAGAGGAAGGCTTTGTCGGCGCCCATGGCCAGACATTCTTTCAGTGCCTGGGTGGCCTGCGGCGGCCCCATGGTGATGACGGAGACCTTTCCGCCGAATTTCTCTCTTAGCTTGACGGCTTCTTCCACAGCATGGGCCTCAAAGGGGTTGAGGATGGCCGGAACCCCTTCACGGATCAAGGTGCCCGTTTCGTAATTAACCCTTACCTGCGAAGCGTCCGGAACCTGCTTGATAAATACTAACGCATGCATATTCTGTACTCTTTATATTGTGAATTTTGGACAAGCAACAAATGTATACACAAATGATGCCTGGTGTCGTGGACTAGTACGCATGCGTTCTAATTTATACATAGTAAAAATACTGGTTATAAAGGAAATATAAACAGTATGTTATGAGAACAACTCCACGGCTTTGACTATGAATACTGCTTTTGGCACGGTTAAAAAATGTTAAAAGGGATTCTCATAAGGGTGTATAATATGATTTTTCTTTCAGGCTTCAGGAAGTGTCATGCCAGGGCAAAGGAATTTTATATTTTTGTTTCCTCTAATCAAAAACTCATGAGAATCAAGTCTGAAGAGAACCGCCTTTCCGGGATTGTTTTCATCATTGCGTTTCTGAATATCCTGTTGCATTTTGCCTTTTACAATACGCTCGGTTTTCATCGGGACGGGTTGCTGTATTTTTCCCTGGGGCAGCATCTGGCGGCGGGCTATGCTTCGGTGCCCCCGTTTACCGGATTTGTTTCCTGGATCATGATCCATATCCTGGGCTATACGCTGTTGTCGGCAAGGCTGATTCCGATGTTGATGAGCGGGGTATATGTCTTATTGGGCGCTTCCATCACCAAAGAACTGGGCGGGAAGAAATATGCGCAAATCCTGACCACGATTACCCTGGTGGTGACGCCGATCAACCTGAGGGCGTTTCTACTTTTCCAACCGGTAGGCTTTGATGTTATGTTCTGGGGCCTGATCATCTGGGTTATTCTGAAATGGATCAACACTGATGAGGACAAATATCTTCTGTTGCTCGGTCTGGTTGCCGGGATGGGCATGCTGAACAAGTACCTGATCGCGCTGGAAATTTTCAGCTTCCTGATCGCATTTGCCTTTTCATCCCGAAGAAACGTCTTCACCAAAAGGGCCTTTTATTTTTGCCTGCTGATCGGATTTGTTGTTTTCCTGCCCAACCTGATCTGGCAGATCAAACATCATCTGCCAACAATAGAACACATGCAGGCGCTTCACGATACCCAACTGGTACACGTGAACAGGTTTACGTTTTTTACGGACCAGTTTTTTATGTCTTCGGTAGCGGTGTTGCTGGTCATTCCCGGGATCATCAGTTTGTTTTCAGATAAAAGGCTGAGGTCCTACAGACCGCTGGTAACTGGCAGCGTCATCGTTTTGCTGATCCTTGCGATCTTGCGGGGCAAGAGTTATTACACCATCGGGTTGTTTGTGTTTTGGATTGCAGCCGGCGGTGTTTGGTGGGAAAAGCAACTGAAAAAACAGTGGAGCCGGATCTTACTTACTTTAATAATCCTGTTATTGACACTACCGATGGTTCCTATGGGAATTCCCGTTTTCGGACCTAAAAAGCTTGTAAAATATTTTGCTGTTGCCAAAGATAAATTCGGCCTGGATGCAGCCCTGCGTTGGGAAGACGGCCGTATTCATGATCTGCCGCAGGATTATGCCGACATGCTGGGATGGGATGAGTTGGCAGCCATTACGGCGAAGGCCTATGATCAGGTTCAGGACAAACAATCCGTCATGATCTATGCCGAGAATTATGGTGAAGCCGGAGCTGTTGAGGTGCTCGGAAAGAGATATCATTTGCCCGACCCGGTTTGTTTTAACGGGAGTTTCTTTTACTGGTTCCCCCGGCATCCGAAACATCAGATCACCAGTTTCATCTATATCAACAGCACGCTGGGCAAAGATGTCAGGGGCCTTTTTGGCGAATGCAAAGAAATTGGAAAGATAAGCAACCCCCTGGCGCGGGAATACGGAACCGGTGTATGGCTCTGTACGCAACCAAGAGTAGATTTTAATAAATTTTGGGAACAAAGGGTGTCGCAGATTAAAAATCCTTTTAGCCATTAATAGCACACTGATCGGACTGCTCATCATGATTCTGGCGGACCTTTTCATCCTAACTCATCAGTGATATCATAAAAATCAGTGTCCTATTTTGCAATCCATTATCTTTGCTTTCAAACTTTTCTGGATGGAAATAGAAAACATCATTTTTGATTTCGGCGGCGTGATCCTGGATATCGACCCGAAACTCACGGTTAGCGAGTTTCAGAAATTGGGTTACAAGGATGTGGAAAAGCTTCACAGCGAAGCGTTTTATAACGAGATCATCCTGAAATTTGAACTCGGGCTTTTGTCGCCCGATGAATTCAGAAACCGCATCCGGGCCTTTGTGGATATGGATCTGACCGATGCGCAGATCAACCATGCGTGGAATACGTTGCTTTCGAAACTCGAAAAAGAACGGATACAAATTCTGGAAGCCGCCGGAAAAAATTATACACTATACATGCTCAGCAACTCCAACGCCATTCATTACGATTTTTTTGTCAAAGACCTGAAAGACCATTTCGGCTATCAGGATTTTGATGCCCTGTTCAAAAAAGCCTATTTTTCTTTCCGGCTGCACATGCACAAGCCCAACACAGACATTTATCATTATGTTATCGGGCAGGAAAAGTTCAACCCGTCAAAAACGCTGTTTATCGACGATCGGACCGACAACATCGAAGGAGCCCGGAATGCCGGATTGAAAACCTATCATTTGGATTTGACAAAGGGCGCTTCCATCACCCGGATGTTCGACAAGGACGGACTGTTGCTGGAAAACCTGGAAATCCGCTAGTCTTCCGGAGTCAGATTTTTATAAAATTCGCTGATCTCTACTAGAATTTCTTTGATCTCGTCCAGCTTTTCAGTTTCCATGAGCTTGATGCGAAACTGCTTGAAATAAGGAATATTTTTGAAGTAAGCGGCCCAGTGTTTCCGTATTTCCAGCACGCCGCGGCGTTCGCCTTTCCAGTCCACTGATCGTTCCAGTTGGATGGTGCTGATGCGGATCCTTTCTTCCACATCCGGTTCAGGTAGAATCTTGCCGGTAGCGAAATAATGTTTGATGTCGCGGAAAATCCAGGGATTTCCGTAAGAAGCGCGGGCGATCATCAGCCCGTCGACACCGTACGCGTCCCTGAAATGTTTGGCAGAAACCGGGTCATTCACGTCGCCGTTGCCGAAGATGGGAATGTGCATCCGGGGGTTGTTTTTCACTTCCCCGATCAAAGTCCAGTCGGCGGGAACACTGGAGCGGGTAGTCCGCAACCGCCCGTGGATGGTAAGCGCCTGAATGCCCACATCCTGCAGCTTCTCAGCAATCTCCACGATTTCTTTGTGGTCTTCATCGTAGCCCAGCCTCGTTTTCACGGTAACGGGAAGTTTCACAGCTTTCACCACGGCTTCGGTCATCTTCACCATTTTGGGGATGTCGTTCATGATACCGGAGCCGGCGCCCTTGGAAACGACTTTCCGAACCGGACAGCCGAAATTAATGTCGATCAAATCCGGATTGGCACGTTCGGCATATTGTGCCGCCCGGATCATGGAGTCGATATCATGACCGAAGATCTGAATACCGATGGGTCGCTCAAAATCTTCAAAGTCAAGCTTCTTAACGCTTTTATCTGCATCCCGGATCAGGCCTTCCGAGGAGATAAATTCCGTATACATCATGTCAGCTCCGAACATCTTACACACATGCCTGAAGGGCGGGTCCGACACATCTTCCATAGGTGCCAGCAACAAAGGATATTCCCCCAGCGCTATATTTCCGATTTTTATCACGTTCTTTGTTTTGTTAAGTCTGTTTAATTTAGCAAGAATGAGGCTGCAAAAATATTAATTTTGCGGTTTTTAAATCAAATCTATGAAGTCAGGGGCTTTCTTTTCCAATCTTTCCGCAGGTGCTAAGCTTTTTGCATTTTTGATGGCCCTTCTGGCTTTTTACCTGATTTTTTCGTTGGCCGGTTTGGTGGCCGGGAAGCTCTTCTTCCATCTCGACTGGGCGGCGCTGGCCAATCTGGTGGCCAACCCGCAAAGCAAAGAAGCCGTTTCGTTTTTGTATATGTTCCAGTTCATTAATTCGCTGGGGACTTTCATTCTTGCACCCTTGTTCTTTGTTTTTTTAACGGAAGACAGAACCGGCCGTTTCCTTCAAACACGCTTCAGCCCGAATATCATCATCCTGCTGCTGGCTGGTGTGAGCATGTACACCGTTCTGCCTTTCATTAATTTTCTTTCTGACATCAATGCGCATCTGGTGTTGCCACAGTCTTTAACAGGTCTGATGGAATGGATGAAAGACAAGCAGGCACAGGCCGATGCCATTACCACCGCTTTTTTGAGCGTGAAAGGCCTGGGCGGGCTTTCGCTGAATCTTTTTATCGTAGCCCTGATGCCTGCCATCGGCGAAGAGCTGGTATTCCGGGGCGTGATACAGCAGCATTTAATATCCTGGACACGAAACAAACATGTGGGCGTGTGGCTTACCGCAATTCTTTTCAGTGCTGTACATCTGGAGTTTTTCGGATTCCTGCCGCGGTTTGTGCTGGGTTTGATGCTGGGTTACCTGTACGTGTACACCCGGAATTTATGGGCGCCCGTTTTTGCGCATTTCGTCAACAACGCTTCTTCCGTCATTATCTTTTATCTGCATTATAACGGATACATCCATGTGAAAATGGAGAATTTCGGGGCCATGCCGGGGGTTTATGCCATTTCAACCAGCCTGATCCTGACAATCTGGATCTTTTATTTCATCGGCCGCAGCCCGTGGGTGAAAGAAAACGGCACAGGAAAACTTACAGGACTTTGAGGTCGTTGCAAAATCGTACTGATTAAAAATTTATATCCTGACTATTATTTATTCTGATAGGATTTTATAAAGTTCAATATTGAGATAATAGTGATGTCCTTCTATTTCTTTTTTTTCCAAGACATGCATTTCATGTAGCTTGTTTAAGTAATCACGAGCGGTATTTTCAGCATAAATTCCGGCTTCAACAAAGTGTTTGACTTTTGTAAATGGTTGGGTGAAGAGTGTTTCTATCAAAATTTCCGGATTTCTGAATTTACGTTTGTCTTTTTTAATGTGTTCGAGAATTGCGTCTTTAGTGGCGACGATTTCATTTATCTTATGAAATGTGATATTCGATGTATATTCAACAGCCCGCAGCATAAACAGAATCCAGCTTTTCCAGTCCCCTCTTTGTGAAACACCCATTAATCCAGAATAATAATCGTTTTTATGATCTAAAATGTATCTGCTTAAAAATAGAATTGGGACATCCAATAGTTTTTTATTTGTCAGATAATTTATGTTCAAGACCCGCCCGGTTCTTCCATTTCCATCTCTAAACGGGTGAATGGCCTCGAATTGGTAGTGAGCAATAGCCATTTTGAGTAAATGGTCAACCCTGTATTGTTCATCATCATTTAGAAAAGCGATTAAGTTTTCCAGTTTATCCTCAATTACCTTTTGCCCCCTGGGAGGGGTGTAAACTGTCTGCCCGGCATTGGGTCCTGTCCCTCCTTGTTTTATGGTAGTGTTTGAAAAGTCCGGGCGAATTTCGTCGGTAGTTTGTTTTATTTCCTGAAAAATGTTTATGAAATAATCCTGATCAAATTGATGATGCTGTGTTAAATAATTAAATCCCGACCAAAGAGCTTCTCTGTATCTTAATACTTCTTTTGATGCCCCCGTTGTTTCTGTGTTTTTATCACTAAATGCTTTGTATAGCTCATCGTCAGTGGTAAATATGTTCTCAATCTCACTCGATGACTTTGCTTCCTGAAGACTAATTGTATTTATTAGCAATCCCTGGTTTGGTATTACTGCGCTTCTTCCCTGTAGTCTTGCTAAAGCAGCTTTCGCATCTCCCAGCTTTTCTATGATTTCAACGGTTCGGTAGAGTTCTTGTTTTATGGGAAGAAAGGGCAGCTCATTCCATGGAACGTTTCTGTCCGGATTTATTTGATATAATTCTGACATTAAATTTCTCCTATTTTGATGTCTATTATGTGAGCAGACATCAAAGATAATGAATAATTTTACATAAACATTAATTATTTTATTTTTTAATGTTTGCGATTATTTTGGCATTAAAACGAAAATAGATTTATTTGCCAAGCACTAAAATATTACATTTTTGATGTTTAGTATGAGGCAATTTGGGATGAACAGACAGACTCAAATGAGATTACAAGTCGGGCACCAACGATACCATCTTTTCTTAATGATTGACAGAATCGTATTCGCTTAACTTCGTTTCCATATGAGGACAAGCACAGGTGTCTTCATAGATGAGTTGCTCATCGTTGTCAAAATCCTTCTCTACACAGCGGCCGTCATTCAGATACAGAAACTTTGAATACGGCGTGATCATGTCGAAACCGTGCATATATTTTACCGGCGTATTGTTTTTATTCCTGTTGATCTCTTTGACGATCCGCCCTTTCTGATCATAGAAATATTCAGTACTCCAAAGTCCCAGGTAACTGTCTTCTACCCTTTGCCTGTTTTTGTTGAAGAGCTTCATGAATTTTAACTGGTTTCCGGAATACTTGTAAACGATGATGGCACTTTGATAAGAATAGTCATAAAGCTGCCCTTTCGGATTGTACAACAGGATGCTATCCAGGTTGCCATCTACATAAACATATTTTTCGAAATAGTGGTTTTTCGTTTCTGCCGGGGTCGCATTCTTTTTCAACAGGGAAAATTCACTGGAAGTGGATTCCAGCAGGTTGTATTTTACTACCGTTTGACAAAAAATCTTGCTGGGCACCAGGCTCATTGTCAGCATCAGCATAAAAAAGATTGTGCCGTTCACGCGTATTCTCATATCTCAATCCGTAACCTTTTCAATTTCCGGTAAAAATATTGATTTTCCAGTTTTGAAAGATGAGAAAAAAACCTTACTCAGGCATTAAAGATTTCTTATTCCTCACAAGCCGGTGTGACAACGGAGTGCCGAATGCGACCTCCTTTTCATAGGTTTTTCTGCCCAGCTGTTTTAGCATTTTAGCATGTTCACGAACGGCGATCCAAAAATTCCGGTTTACATAATAGGGTAAACCATATTTTTCAGCCGTTGCCTGAACGATGGGAGCTATGTTTTTATAGTGTACGTGACTGACTTGCGGAAAAAGGTGGTGGACGACCTGGTAATTTAAGCCACCGATGAACCACGAGAATATTTTACTGTCTGGAGAGAAATTGCTTGTTGTATATAACTGATGGGCAGCCCAGTTGTTATTGATCTCATTGTTCCCGTCCGGTAGCGGGTAATCTGAAGTAGGAACCACATGAGCGGTCTGAAAAATGGTACTTAAAATGATCCCACCAGTAAAGTGCATCAAAACAAACCCGGCCACAACCCAGTACCAGGCGATGGGCAACACAAACAGGGGGATAACCAGAAAAATACTGTAATACAATATTTTAGTGAGGACCAAATCTGTTAATAGTGTGGAAAAATGCTTCCGGCCGTTGGAAGGTGCTCCCATTTTCCGATATCTTATGACCTTTTTAAAGTCGTTCATTGTGATCCATGAGATGGTCATCAAACTATAAAAAAACCATGCGTACAAATGCTGGTACCGATGAATGGCTTTGTGTGGCTGATGGGGCGAAAACTTTAATATAGCCACAGGTGCAATGTCACCATCATGTCCTTCGATGTTGGTATACCCGTGATGTAGCGTATTATGCTGAAAGCGCCAGTTTGGCGGGAACCCGCCAAGCAGGTACAACGATTTGCTGAAAAATTTATTCGTTTTCTTACTTCTTGAAAAGGAACCGTGATTGGCATCGTGCATGGTAACCATTCCAAGTCCCGCCATACCTAAACCCATGATGAAATAACAAGCCAGCACCGATGTTATTTCTGAAGCGATTCCTGCTGTCATTAATATATATGGGACAAAATACAACAGGGCCATGAAAATGGTTTTTATGATAATCTGACGATTGCCATATTGCTGTATGTCGTTTTCAAGAAAGTATTCTTTTACTTTGGTTCTGACTTCATTTGAGAAATCAGGGTTGCTTTTTGAATATCTGATTGTTTCCACTTTTTCGTTTTAAAATTTCTATGCTTTCTGTAATCCGTAGATCGTTCGGAAGTGATACCCATAAACAGCCATCGTGACGGCATCGACAAACAATTTCGGTTTTCTGAATATTGTCCAGGCTAAAAATTTCCAGTATTCGAACCCTCCTTTTTTAGAAACACCTAAAACAAAGATGGATTTAAAAAATCCCTTGATTTTGACAAGGTCAATTTCATTTTTCCCTGTTTTAGCCGGTTTGTAATTTATCAGCAGTTTTCTGATCCGTTTGTAATACGGCTTTTCCCTGTATATGCTGTTTATAATATGCCTGTAGCCTTCCAGCAATTCGCGGTTATCCATTTTCGGTTCGAAATTCATGGTGAAATCCGTGTTGCTTCCGGTAGCATCTTCCGTTAACCTGTTTTCTTTTTCCATTTGCTCATACAAACGGGTATTTTTTGGCGCATTTAGCAGACCGACCATCGCCGATACAATGCCGCTCTTCTGTATAAAATCAATCTGGCGTTGAAATACTGATGGGGTATCGCTGTCGAAACCGACAATAAATCCACCGGAAACCTGTAAGCCGGCTTTTTGGATTTGTTTTACATTTTCCAGTAAATTCCGGTTCTCGTTTTGAACCTTATGGCAATTATGCAGCGATTCTTCTGCAGGGGTTTCAATCCCGATAAAGGTTGAATTAAACCCTGCCTGGCACATCATATCTAACAGATGAGCATCATCGGCAAGATTTATGGATGTTTGTGCATTGAACTTAAAGGGATGATGATGTGTATTCATCCATGCCGTCATGGCAGGGAGAATACTGTTCTTCACAATTTTTTTGTTCCCGATAAAATTATCGTCTACCACCGATACAGGCCCCCGCCAATTGAGTTTATACAACGCTTCCAGTTCATTCACTACCTGCTCCTTACTTTTCATTCTGACTTTGTGCCCCAGCAAGGCGGTTATTTCACAAAAATCACAATTGTAGGGGCATCCGCGCGATACCTGCATACTCATAAAAGCATAATCTCCGAGTTTCAAGAGGTGATAATCCGGTACCGGGGTGTGCGACATATCTGCATGGTCGCCGGTTTGGTAGATCCTTTTTGCCTGTCCGGCTTGCAGATCATGCAGGAACCGGGGCATGGTAATCTCTGCTTCATTTAATATAAAATGATCAATTTGCGGGTAATTGTCATAGTCCTGTGTAAACAGGGGCCCTCCGGCAACAATTTTTGCTGCATATTTCTTACATCTGTCCAGAATTTCATTTACCGATTTTTTCTGAACATACATCCCGCTCAAAAAGACATAATCGGCCCAGGCGAGATCTTTGTTTTCAAGGACTTCGATGTTTAAATCCACCAGTCTCTTTGACCATCCTTCGGGTAGCATGGCCGAAACCGTAATGAGCCCTAACGGGGGAACAGCAGCCTTTTTTGAAATAAACTTTAAGGCATACTTAAAACCCCAATAAGTATCCGGATATTTCGGATATACCATTAAAATGTTCATTTTGCTTTTAATTTACAGAAACAAAATTAAACGGCCCTTCGATGTAAAAAAAAAAGAAGGGATTAATCAGTGGATTTTGGGATTTAAGGGCCTTTTAAAGGGTGTATGACACTAACAATGCGGGAATGTCATTCACCCCTGGGCCTTTACAGCAGCTCTTTTACGGCCATTAAGTACTGCCGGGATACAGGGATGGTTTCTTTCGTATAGTCAAGGCTTAACCAATAGGTGTTGAAGTTTTTATTGAGCTTGTTCACGTATTGTATATTCACGATACTGGTGCGGTGTGTACGGATAAAATTATTGAATTCGCTGAGTTGCAGTTCGACATTCTTCATGGTGTTTCTGATCATCTTCTTCTTGACGGCTCCTTCGTCGTGGTATGCAATTTCCACATAATTGTTGGCCGATTTTACAAAGACGATTTCGGAAACCTGCATCCTAAAATTGTCCGCTTCGTTTTCCGAGATCAGTTCAATAAACTTGTTGTTGTAGTTTTCCGAAAACTGCTTCAGTTTGTCCTGTATCAAGCGCGATTCATGCAGGAGCGTTTTCAGGCGGACCTGATAGGAATCAAGCCTGTTTTTGAGATACAGGGTGACAGGAAGGCTTATGCTGATGAAAATTACCTTTACCACGGTAACGAAAGTAATCGGGGTTTGCCCGACATAACGGATATAAAAAATAAAAGCAAGGCTGGTGGTGAGTACCTGTGTGAAAAAATACAGGGGCATGTAAATCGAATTTTCACTCATTTCTTCGTCGGCCTCTACGAGACGGTTTTGAAATATAATCTGTGAAATGATAAGGAAGATCAGTATGATGATTCCAAACCCGGCAATAAACAAAAGCTTGTTTTCGAATTCAAATTTTCCAAAAGCAAAAGGCTGGAAAAAAAGGATAAACAGAAAAATCGAAATGGCAATTCCAAGATAGATCTTAAATTGCTTTTTTGTTAAGATGATGAACTGATCAATATTTTTATGGGTCGCCAATTTCAAACTATTTATCAAGGTTAATCTTTAGTTTTTGGGCAGATTTTCAACCAGGCCGCCAACATAATCAGTAGGGCTCGCCATTGCTGTAAAGGAAGTACATAAAACAAAATGCAATTCACAGTTTGAATGCTCCGGGGCTAATTCATTGCCTCAAATTCCGTAATCGAACAGTTCCGGCTTTTTGATCTTCTGCCATTTTCTGCTGTTACAGTATCAAAAGTATTCAAATAAATAAGCAGAATGACATTTAAAGTGAAGAAATTTTAGTTTGTTCTTAAGTTTAAGGGCCAAAAGGTAAGCGGGTAGAAAACGCCAATATCAGGGCTAAAGCCAACTGTCAACGCTAACGCCGGAAATTTTTCATTAAAGAAAAGCCTTAAAGCGGCTGACAATTCGGGCAGAAATAGACAGCGCCTCCGAAGTAGGATTCTTTCACCAGTGGACCACCGCAATTCGGGCAGGGTTTATTCAGCGTGTTTTTCGACAGGATGGTTTTATATCCTCCGTTGTTTCCAAACAGATCTTTTTCGGTATCGCGTCCTCCCCGGTCCGTCATTTTTTTCAGCGTGGCTTTCAGACTGTGGAAGAGCTCGGCTTCATGGAAATCGTTCAGCGTGGATTTCTTGCGTTTGGGATGCAATCCGGCGTTGAACAGGATATCCTGCAAAACGCCGTTGCCCAGTCCCGGAATACGTTGTTCCGTGGCAAGCAAAGCTTTGAGCGAGATATTCTTTGAGGTATTTCTGAAAATGTTATCGAAATACGATTCGTCAAAAGCATCTTCCAGCGGCGAAATGCTTTCCAGGCTGCCGCGATGATACTTGTTGTCGAACACGCCTTTGTATGCCCAGATGCCGCCGTACATGGCCACGGTGAAGGCGATAAAACTGCCGTCGTGGAATTCGATGAGCAACTGGTGTTTTTCGGGGCATGGCTCCCCGGCGGCATAATATCGCAGGTTGGTACCGTCGCCGATGGTGATATTCGTTTCCGCATCGCAACAAAGGTCCACGAACATGCCGTGGCCCCGGGTTGATTGTATCTGTCTTTCGGTAAGAAAGTTCTTGTATTGGGCGGGATCGCCGTGATAAGCGGTAAGTTTATGCGGTTTTGTGGCCGTGAAGACATTCGTTATTGTCTTGCCTGACAGGGTATCCTCCGCCTGGATACCGATTGTTTTGGATTCAGGAATTTCGAGCATGGTTAGCATGGTTTTGGGTTAGGCCTTACTAAGTTAGTAATTTT
>CAYWBO010000010.1:0-48164 GCA_964456625.1 uncultured Lentimicrobiaceae bacterium
AATAACCAATCACAACAGTTATGATAATCGTTACAAGGGTTTTGGTTTTCTTACTCATCAGCTCGATCAATTGGCCATTAGAATAGCGGTAAAGTTAAAAACTTTCGATCTTGTTGTAACGTGCACAAACGGATGCTTGTGCCATAATGCCGAAGACAATGATGCGGCTGGTTTTGTCTGTTTCAGGAATGGCGTTGACCATGGCAGGATGATATTTGGTTTTTGCATGGGTGGCGATGATCATTGCACAACGATATTTGAGCATGGCAGGATTTGCAACTTGTAAATATCATTGTGCGAACTTCAAATATCACCGTGCAAACAGTAAATATTGCCGTGCAGAGATCAAATACTATTCTGCAGGAATCGAATATCGTCCTGCGACAAATCAATACGGTCGTGCGACGACCATCGCACGCCGTACCGGGAATAAATACCGGAAAGCAAACAACGTCCGGTGCAGGGCAGATCATAAAGACAGGGGACAATACATCAAAAGTAATAAACCAAGAAATGAAATAAGCCGAAAAGACGCCTTGCAAGTCTCCCTTTTCTGGACGTAGTTTGCAACTACGCCCTCATATAAAATTTACTGGCACAAGCGGACGCTTACGCCAGTTGGGTAAAGTTAAAAACTTCAGAGATTGCTGCTTACTGGTCAGAAAATTTAACTTGTGTAGCATGGGAGAAACCCACCCCTACACCCCTCCCAGGAGGGGATTTTTATTTACGTCGAAATGTGCGAGTGTCACCAAATCAGCCTGCCGCTGGCAGGAACGTAGGCCAGCTAGGGGAAACACATGAAAATCTTAATGTCCGAACAGTTTCAGGATGTCGTTGCCGTTGGCCAGGATGAGCAATGCGAAAAGAAGGATCATCCCAACGATCTGAGCGTTTTCCAGGAACTTGTCGCTGGGTTTCCTGCGTGCCACGATCTCATAAACCAAAAACAATACGTGACCGCCGTCCAGTGCCGGAATGGGTAAGATGTTCAGAATCGCCAGCATGATGGACAAAAAGGCCGTCAGGCGCCAGAAACTCTCCCAGTCCCAGATGCCCGGGAAGATCTTTCCGATGGCAATAAACCCGCCCACATTTTTATAAGCCTCCACTTTGGGCGTAACCATCAGCTTGAGTTGCTTCAGATAATTGTCGATGCCGTCGTAAGTACGTGCGATGCCGGCCGGAATAGCCTGCAGAACGGTATATCTTTTCTGATCGAGTTTGAAATAAGCATTATAATCGAGACTCCTGGCAACCCCCAACAATCCGTCGGCGCCCAGCTGGACGGGCAGCCGTAATGTATCGGCCCCTCTTTTGGCAATCAGCGTGATCTTTTGGTTTTTGTATTTTACGATTTCATCCCTGAAACTGGAGAAATATTTAAAATAGTTTCCGTTAATCCCGATGAGTGTATCTCCTTTCCGGAGGCCTGCTGCCTTGGCCGGTGAATCTTTTGTAAATCCATCCGCAACAAACGGAGTACGTGGTTGCAGTAATGATCCGGCATCTTGATTTTTAATCAACTGGCGGATGGTATTATCCGGAAACTGAATCTTGACCGTATCGTTGTTTCGTACGACCGTAGCATATTTTGCCTGATTCAGCACAATGACCATCGCGATTTTCTGGAAGTTCTTCACATCCTGCCCGCCGATGCTGATGATCTTGTCGCCGTTGCGGAAACCCATTTCCTGTGCCAGACTGTCAGCCACAATGCCGTATTTGTTTACCTGCTGCGTCGGGAGATAAGATTCGCCGAAATAAGCCAGGATGCCCATATAAATCACAAAAGCGAGCACGATGTTCATGATCACCCCGGCCAGCATGATGATCAGCCGCTGCCACGCCGGTTTGGACCGGAATTCCCAGGGTTGCGGCGGCAGCTTCATCTGCTCCTTGTCCATGGATTCATCGATCATCCCGGAGATTTTTACGTAGCCTCCCAGCGGAAGCCAGCCCACGCCGTATTCTGTTTCTTTATGTTTGAATTTTAAAAGAGAAAACCAGGGATCAAAAAACAGATAAAATTTTTCTACCCGTGTTTTGAATATTTTGGCAGCGGTAAAGTGTCCCAGCTCGTGGATGATCACCAAAATAGATAGGCTCAGAATTAATTGTAAAATCTTGATTAAAATAGTCATTGTTTAACGCAATGTTTTTTGATGTATTCTGCGGCTCTGACTCTGCAAAGCGCATCCGTATTAAAATAATCTTCCGGTTCCGGCGATGAAATAAAAGGAAGGCTTTGCATGCAATGTTCCACTACTTGCGGAATCTGCATAAAACCAATTTGTTTTCTGAGAAAAGCCAGAACGCTTAATTCGTTGGCTGCGTTCAGAATACAAGGTAGATTACCTCCTTTTTTCAACGCATTAAAAGCAAGTGCAAGATTACGAAATTTTTTCATATCAGGTTGCTCAAAACTGAGGTTGCCGACACGGCTTAAATCCAGTCGCTCAAGGTTATTCGCATAGCGGTCTGGATAGCTGAGCGCATATTGAATGGGGATCTTCATGTCGGTGGTTGCCAGCTGGGCCTTTACGGAGCCGTCGGCAAAGTAAACCATGGAATGCACGATGGCCTGGGGATGGATCAAAATTTCGATTTGTTCCGGTTTCAGATCAAACAACCATTTGATCTCGATGGCTTCCAGTCCCTTGTTCATCAGTCCGGCAGAATCGATGCTGGTTTTTCCGCCCATGTTCCACACCGGATGTTTCAGCGCTTCTTCGGGACTTACCCGTTGCAGCTGTTCGTATTCTTTCCCGGCAAAGGGTCCTCCCGATGCGGTCAGGACAATTTTTTCGATGGGATTGTCAAACTCGCCGGCCAGGCACTGAAAAATGGCCGAAGGTTCCGAATCCACGGGAATGACAGGTGTTTTATTTTCCAGTGCCACTTTCGTGATCCAGGCACCGGCAGCTACCATGCTTTCTTTGTTGGCCAGTGCCACCGGTTTTTTGTTTTTCAGCGCTGCCAGCAGCGGCCTTAAAGCGTCAAAACCCACGATGGCCATCATCACCAGATCGATGCTTTCCATGGCAGTTACCTGTTCCAGGGCTGCTGCGCCGGCATAGACTTTTACATCCAGCGGATCAAGGGTGTCGAATACTTTGCGATAGAGATCTTCATTTCCGATGACCACCACGTTGGGACGGAATTCCCGTGCCTGACGGATGAGCAGATCGGCATTTGAAAATGCGGTAAGCACCTCCACTTCAAAATGCTCGTTTTGCTGCCGGATGACTTCCAGCGTCTGAATGCCGATAGACCCTGTGGAACCGAAAATTGCAACTTTCTTCTTCACGGATACAGGCGTCTATTTAAAATTGATGTAATCGATGGGATTTACAGGGTTGCCGTTGTACCACAGCTCAAAATGAAGATGAGGACCGGTGGTCAGATCACCGGAATTACCGGCAATGGCAATGGGGTCACCGGCTTTCACCAGATCGCCTTCCTGCTTCAACAAGGTGGCGCAGTGTTTGTAAACGGAGATCAGGTTTCCAGAATGCTGGATGGCAATGACGTTACCGGTTTCGGGCGTCCAGGTTGATAAGATCACCGTTCCGTCCAGCACCGATTTAATGGCTTCGTTATGCGAGGCTACAATGTCAACACCGTAATGTTTCTCCAACAGGTCAAATTTTCCGGTGATGATCCCGTCCAGCGGTACAAAAAAGTTCTGATCCTGAATGAGCATCTTGCTCGGCATCAACCCCGAGCCGTCCGATGAAGTCGGATACAGGTTGAAACGGGTCTCGTTTTCGAATTCGGCCCTCAGGATACTGTCGCTTTTTGTCTTCCGGTCGACGATGGTGTCGTAGTTAACGGCCGCGGTCTTGGGCTGTTTATAATTTTCCTGGATGTTTTTATTCTCGATGATATTTTTGATGTTGGACAGGAAGATATCTTTTTGTTTCGAATCCTGAAGCAGGGAGTCGATGGTACGGTTTAAATGATACAGTTCCCGTTTCTGGTTGATATCCGGGTAACCTGGGATATATTCTTTCAAGGGGGTGTAGGCGATCAGAAAAAAGGTGAGAACGATAAAAATTACCGCCAGGCTCAAAAGGGTAGTGATGACATGCATCCGTGTTAAGCGAAAGCTGAATCGCTCTTCAAAAGACTTTTCGTTTAAAAAAACCAGACGATACGTGGTACGGAGTTTCTGATACCACTTCTTTTTTTTCTTTTTTTTTGCCATGGATGCTTATTGAGCTCCGCAAAGGTAAGAATTAGTTTGTGGAAAAAATGCATTTAATCCGCCAAAGGCGGACAAGAGGTTTCATCCCCTGTGCCTTGGGGCAACAGACATTTCCCCGTTCGATAATTCGCTTGTGCAACAGGGGAGTTTATCAAAAGATAAGATTTAGCGGAATGCACAAAAAAGTAGTGCATTCCGGGCCCCGGAGTTTCAAAGAAAGATGCGATAAATCATTACATTTGCATCTGGACCAAAATAAAATTAGCAAACAGCAGTTTTAATTAGCAAAAGCCTTTTTTGAAAGCGAGAGAAAAACATCTTTTTTTCCTGATCGTATGCTCCGGTTTGTTGCTGACGATTTCAGGATGTTCTACCAGGCGCAATACGCTGGTGGCGCGGCTGTATCATCGGTTGACGAGTCATTACAATGTGTATTGGAACGGCAAGCAGAGCCTCGATAAAGGGGTGAACGAGATCCGCGCGGATGCACAGGATAATTTCAGTCAGGTGTTGCGGGTTTACAATTATGGTGATGATGCGGTGGCAAAAAAGATTACCCCGTTGATGCAGGATGCCATCAAGCAGGCTTCGGAAGGCATTCAGCAGCATTCCATGGTCTTTAACGGAAAAGAGCTGATCCGCTGGGTGCAATACAGCTATCTGCTGATGGGGCAGGCTAATTTTTATCGAAAGGATTTCACCGCAGCAAGGCGGATTTTTGAGTTTGTTTCGCAAAAATACAACGACGCTCCGGTTCATTATGACGGCATGCTCTGGCTGGCAAAGACCTATCTTGAGTCGGGAGATTATGACAAAGCGGATGCAGAGCTGAATTTGTTGCGCAGTCGGCTGACGAATGAAGATTTTCCCATCCCGGTCAAAGACCAGCTGCCGCTGGTGGAAGCGGATTTTTATCTCGCCCAGCACAATGCGGATGAAGCTTATCCTTTTCTGGAGCAGGGTCTGAAGACCAGCCGGAATCGCCAGCTTCGTACACGAATTCTGTTTATCCTGGGGCAGATCAATCAGCGCCAGGGACATCTGGATGCTGCTGCCAACTATTTTAAGGAAGTCATCAAACGGAATCCTGTGTTCCAGCTTGATTTCGAAGCACGGCTGCAACTGGCTACCAGTTATGATACACTTCAGCAGGATCACAAATATGTCGAAAAGACGCTGAAAAAGATGGCTTCTTCCAACCAATACCAGGCATTTTTGGATAAGATCTATTATGCGCTGGCGGAAGTCGCCGAAAAAAATCATCAGGATTCGCTGATGATCCATTATTTAAGGCTTTCGGTAAGCCACGGCAAAAAAGACAACTGGCAAAAGACGACTTCTGCCGTGAAGCTTGCCAGGGCGTATTTCAACAGCGGGAATTACCCGCTTTCGCAGGTGTATTACGATACGGCGGTTCAGTCGATTCCAAAGGACTATCCGGATTATAACCAGCTGAAGAAGACCGCTTCAGTACTTTCGGAGGTGGTGGGTTATTTGCAAATCATTCAGGTGCAGGATAGTCTGCAACGGATGGCAAAAATGGATACGGCGCAGCTGTTTGCATCCATAGACCGCAGGATCGAGAGTTTTAAGGAAGCACAACAACAGAAGGCTGAAGCGCAGGCGGAAGCACAGAATGCACCCCCGGTTTCCCAGCCGACGGGTCAGGCATCTCCTGCAGGTACCGTGTGGTATTTTGATAATCCGGCAGCAAAATCCAGAGGGTACAACGATTTTATCCGGCAGTGGGGCAACCGGAAACAGGAAGACATGTGGTTTTTGAGCGGAAAACAAATGTTCCAGAGCCAGCAGACGGCACAGAGCAAACCGGAAAGAACAACACAACCTACGGGCAGTGCCGCAGCGAAAAAGGAGATACTCAATGCATCGAACCCGCTGACCAGAGCCTATTATCTTAAAGATATTCCCCGCACGGATCGGGAATTCAGGATTTCCGACTCGCTGATCATGAGTTCCTATAAAAGCCTTGGATTTGTTTATCTGGAAACACTTCACGATACGATCCGGGCGCTGAACACGTATCTTGCGCTGCAGCAGCGCTTCCCGGAAGATCCTGAAAAACTCCAGAACTGGTATATGCTGTATCAGATCTATTCGGGATTGAAACAGGAAGATCAGGCACTGGTATACCGGGATCTGATCGTCAAGGATTATCCCAACAGTCTTTATACCAAAGTCATTCAGAATCCAAATTATTATAAAGAGTTGGTTACCAAGCATAAATCAGAAGCGGATCTGTACAAACGTACGTACGAGGCTTTCGAAAATCAGGAATATTACCGGACACTGAATTATACCAATCGTGCTATGAAGCTATACAAGGACGATACCGTGCTGATGCCGAAATTCCTGTTTCTCCGGGCGGTTTCGCTTGGCAAGGTACAGGTTCCTGATTCGTTGTACAGTGCGTTGCAACTTTTGGTGAAATCGTATCCCAACAGTAACCTGGTGCCGCGTGCCGACGCCATCATCCTGATGCTTCAAAAAAAATACGGTATCGGCATCACGCCTGAACAGCAGGCAGCCTTGCTGGCGAAAGACAAAAATCAAAAACAGGCCGGGCCTTATGTTTTTGATGCCACGGCCCCGCATCTTGTGATGCTGCTCGTCAAAACCGGCACGATTCAGATCAGGCCGTTGGTAGTCCGATTGTCGGATTTCAATAAGAGATATTTCCCGAAAGGGGCGCCTGAAATCAAGAACATTCCCTTTAATGCCACGCATCGGCTGATTACCATCGGGAATTTTGATGATCTGATTCAAACAACTGCCTACTTCAGGGAATTACAGGAAAATGCCTATGTTTTTTCGGGCATTGGGAAAAAAGATTATGAGCTGTACATGATATCGTTAAAGAATTATTCTTTATTTTACAAGGATAAAAATATTCCGCCCTACACGGAATTCTACCATGAGCATTACCAATAAAAATATATCAAGCCAAACAAAAAAAGAAATGAAAATGTATTCAAACGGAGACACACCCATGCCGAACATCCTGGCACGGGGGACGAAGATCAACGGAGATTTGGAAACCGACGGAGATATCAGGATTGACGGCAGGGTCGTGGGAAAGATCCTGGCGAAGGGAAAAGTTGTCGTGGGTACTGAGGGCTTTGTGGAAGGAGAGATCAAGTGTAAAAATATTGACGTTTCCGGAGAGTTAAAGGCCGATGTGCAGGCCGACGAGATGACGGTCTTGAAAGCAACAGCCAGGCTGATGGGGAACATTGTCACTCCGAAAATATCCATTGAGCCCGGTGCTTTGTTTGTCGGCCAGTGCAAGATGGCGCTAAACGGAAAGTCCAAGGTGGATGAACCAAAAGAAAAAGAAAAAAAATAATCCGCTGGGTTTTTATGCCAAATATTCGGCGCTGGCATTCGAAATGATCATCATTATTTTGGCTGGCGCCTTCGGTGGCAGGGAACTGGACAAAGTGGTAAAATGGAATTTTCCGGTTTTTACGCTGGTATTGACCTTGCTGGCGGCCGTTGGTGCCATTCTTTTTGGTGTGCGCGATCTGTTTAAGAAAAACTAACCATCATGAATTCCGTATGATGAAAAGCTTAAAGAAAAAAATCATTGTGATCCTTTCGGTGATGTCGTTGCTTTTGGTGTTTATTTCACTGATGGTTTCGCTCATTTTCCCGGCGTTGCACATTTCGCCTGCTTATCCCTTTATTCTGATCTTCTTTTATGTGATCACATTGCTGATCATCCTGATCCTGGGAAAGAGCATGCAGAAGCGTGTCGGATATTTTGTGAACTCATACATGATCGTGACCTTCGTGAAACTGATTTTTTTCTCGCTGGTCATCATCGTGTATCTGATCTCCAACAAAGCGGACGCAATACCTTTTGTGGTGACATTCTTTGTTTATTACCTGTTTTATGCTATCTTTGAAGTGGTTGCCCTCCGGCAGATGAGTGAATCGGCAAAATAAAGTTCTGCGGGGGATTGGTGAATATTCGGCTAAAATTATTAATTTTGAGGTTCCTTAGCGCTTGAAGCGGAGGTGGACACAAACAGCATTATCTTTTATCGTGGCAGAAATCGGGGAACGGGGGATTTTTGCATTTTCACTGATTAGCTTTTGGGTTCAAGAACCATGCACCAAGGTTGCCGGCGTTCATTTTTGCATGAAAACTGATACGTTGCAAAGATGATTTTTCCGGGTTGAGATTACGGTCAAAATTGACAAAAGTGTATAATATAATTATTTACAAAGGGAAATTTTCGGACGGAAAAGGGAGTTCTTCTTTTTCGAATCGGTAAATTTGTATCTTTGTGGCGGTAAAGGCTCCTTAATTTATTGGGGGTCTTTTATCTTTTTAAGAATGAACATAAAAATTTAAGATCATGGCAGAATCGAGGTATTATACGGAAGAAGGCTTGCAAAAACTGCGCGACGAGCTGGATTACCTTTCTACTGTTGAACGGAAAAAAATTTCTGAGGCAATCGCCGAAGCACGTGACAAAGGCGATTTGTCGGAAAATGCTGAATACGATGCCGCCAAAGAAGCCCAGGGACTATTGGAACTGAAAATATCTAAGTTACAGGATATTGTCAGTAAGGCCCGTGTGATTGATGAATCCAAAATGGATAAATCCAAAGTGCTGATCCTTTCCACCGTAAAGGTGAAAAACCTGAAAAACAATATGGTGACGTCTTACACCCTGGTGCCTGAAAAAGAAGCTGATTTTAAAAGCGGAAAAATCTCCGTGAATTCTCCCATTGCCAAAGGGTTACTCGGAAAATCGGTTGGTGAGAAAGCAGAGATTGCCGTGCCGGCAGGAACAATCGAACTGGAAATCATAGAAGTTACCCGTTAGGGATGTATTTCCCGTAACCAATTGTATTTGCGCAAAGTAGTTGTTTTTGAAAAAAGTTAAGATCATGGCAAGCATTTTCACAAAAATCGTCAACGGGGAAATCCCTTCTTACAAAATTGCAGAAACGGAAGATTTCTACGCCTTTCTGGATATTAACCCGCTGGCAAAAGGACACACGCTGGTAATCCCCAAAAAGGAGATTGATTACATTTTTAATGTGGATGACGATCTGCTGGCCGGTATGTTGCCGTTTGCCAAGAAGGTCGGGCGAGCCATCGAGTCGGTGGTGCCGTGCAAACGCATCGGCATCACGGTCATCGGGCTGGAAGTGCCGCATACGCACATCCATCTCATTCCCATCAATTCCATTTACGATATGGATTTCAAACAACCAAAACTGCAGCTCACTCCACAAGAGTTGGAAAAGATCGCCGCCGACATCCGCGAAGCTTACGCGAAACAGTAAATCAGGCAGAAATTGAATGGAACAGGCGGCGCATTTGCGCCGCCTGTTTTTATTTGTGGACTTAAGTTATAAACTTTGGTTAATATTGCTCACTAATTGATGACTGGCAAAAGCGAGGTGTTGTTTTTTTATTAAGATCTAATTCTTACAGTTTCCGGTATCACAGGTATCGCTCACGGTTTCCGGTTTTGCGTTTTTTCCATCATTGCCTGTCCATTTGTCCATTACTTCAGGAGCTAGCTTTGCGTTGATACCTTCTCCATAAACTGTTGCAGAACCGTATGTATAAAACACTTCCCAATCAACACCCTGAGGATCAGTAATCCAATTTTTTTGAGATTTGGAATAACAGCAGGTACATTTCCCCTCTTCTCTAACAGTACCTTTGGCATTTTGCATGTTGGCATATACATCTTGTAACTCGACTTCATTTTCAACTTGCAAGCCCAAATGTTCGATACCGTTTTCGTCGTGTCCGGTAGAAATGGCGAAATTGATTTTTGGATCATCCAACATCCACTTAGCGTAGTCAGGCTTTACTACGGTTGGTTTTATGTTGAAGAGTGCATTGTAAAATTCAATGCTTGCTTGAAGGTCTTTTACCCTTACATGTACGTGAAATCTTTTCATTGTATTAAAATTTTTGTTTGTTACAATGTTAAGACGCACGGGGTACAAAAAAGACGCAAATTATTTTTGAAGGTCTTTCTTTAGTTCTTGTAATGGTTCACAGTTGTCTTTGATATCAAATGAAATGATATTCCCCTGCGGGTCGGTTTCAATGTGGCAACAGGTAATAAACTCTTTTTTTAAAAGTTGTCTTGCTCTTTGAATCCTTGATTTGGCAGCCGATAAAGTAAGATTAAGTCGTTTGGCAATTTCGTCTTGTTTTACGTTATCTATGTCTGATAGTTTAAGGGGCAACGCATATTTTTCAGGTAAAAAGCCAATCATTGGAAGAATAAAGAGAGTTGCTTCTTTATATGCAAGGTTTTCATCTTCCTGCACAATGTCCGGTAATGCATCCTGAATTACAAATTTAGATTGTTTCCGGTAGTAATCTGCGATTGTATTTTGTGCTATTTTGAATAACCAGCTCCTGACATTTCTTACACCTGATTTTGAAATACAGAAATTGTAAATCTTCATCAACACGTCTTGCATAATATCATCGGCAAGCTCCTCATCCTTTACCCGTTTAAGAATAAATAACCGCAATTCTTTTTTATGTTCCTGCCAGAGTGCCGGAACATCACAATTTGTCTTTATTTCTTGTGATTTGTGCATGTGTATTACTTGTCGAACTGGGGTAAAAGTACAACTTTATTAGAATAGCTAATAAACCACAGGCATGCAAGATCGAATGCAAACAGGCGGCGCATTTGCGCCGCCTGTTTTGGTTTATTTCTTTTCGCGATCCAGGAGTTTGTCACCGGTTTGTTTTACAACTGTTTTGTAATAAGTCGAGTCGTAACCGGGTTGCTCCAGTTTCGGGTTCACGTATTTGTATCCTTCTTGTGGAGGCACTGCCGTTTTGATGTTGCCGTCCATGTACCGCATGAAGAGATGGTGATACAGGTTTTTCCACGTTTTAAAAGTCTTCGAGGCCGCGTCGTTGCTGTACTGTGTCAGGTAGTGCACGGCACACGTGGGGTTTTCGGCATACAGTTTCTGTGCTCCGGCATCTACAGCGGGCGTGAATTCGATGAACTCATGTTCCAGTTTGTTCTGTGCTTTTACGATATCGGGATGGATACGGTCCCAGGCGGTGTAAGCGAAATTCTCCACCTGGTTGAAAATCCAGAAACCGGAAGTCTCGGACCATTCCATCATGCTGCCGTTGCCGACTTTGAAGTTTTCCGGAACCACGTTGGTACAGGCATAAATCGGCATGTAAACCGTTCCCGAAGCGTCGTCAACGCCCCACCAGATGATGCCGCCGATGGCATCGGGCAGCCAGCTTCTCGACTGGGCTACAAAAGTAAACCCGGTCTGTTGCGTGGCGGTGGCACGTTCATTCACATATTCTTTTCCGTTCACTTTCCAGGTAAGCGGTCGCCAGCGGTAAGGGCAGTGAAACGGCCCGGCACCGATGTCTTTGCTCATATCCAGCTCGGTGCCTTCCAAATGGTTGCGCATGAAATGCATCATGTCCTGCAGCGTCACTTTTTTGTCGGGCTTCACCCACAGTGGCATGCGGTTGGTGGCGTAGTGGTTGACGTTTTCATCGCCGTCGGCCAGCTTTTCATTATGTTTTATATCGCCTTTGGCATAATCCCAGTAGGTTTTCATGCCGGAGTTTACTTCGTTGAACATAGCCCAGACCCGGATCTCGCAAAAGCGTGCGGCTTCGAAATCCACAGGGGCATAGGTATCGGAAAACGAAAAGTCCTTGTCGGGACCCTTGAACCAGCCCATCTGGCGTGCAAAGGTGATCACGTCGTCGGCATAGACAGTATTCACGTCTTTGTTGTCGATCTTATCGATGTCTTTGGAGGTGATGGAAGTTTTTCCGTTGGCCAGCGGGAAGGTGGTGATGCGGGCCTGGTTGGCATGGCCCGAAACGTATCCGTCGGGAATGCGGCGGGCGACCCATACAGCGCCCAGCTGATTCTTGCCTTTGCCGATCATTTCGAGGATCCAGGCTTCGTTTTTATCGGAAATGCTGAATGATTCGCCTTCGCTGTAATAACCGTATTTGGCTACCAGAGAGGTCATGATTTTGATGGCATCGCGGGCTGATTTGGCACGTTGCAACGCCAGGTAGATCAGGCTGCCGTAGTCGACCACGGCCGTAGGTTGCTCCTGCAGCGATGCTCTGCCGCCGAAAGTGGTTTCGCCGATGGCCACCTGGTTTTCGTTCATGTTACCGATGACATTGTAAGTCTGATGGGCCTGTTCGATCATTCCGAGATATTTTCCCGAATCCCAGTCGTAAACGTCCATCATGGTGCCTTTGGGCCAGATGCCCGCCGCCCAGTGGTACAATTCCCCGTAAAGCAGGTGGGAATCGGCATTGTAAGAAATCATCACAGAGCCGTCGGCAGAGGCTCCTTTGGTGATCAGAAAATTGGTACAGGCTGTCGCGCTTGGTGACCCGAGGACAAAAGCCGCCCATACCAAAAATGGCATGATAAAATATTTTTTCATAGTCTTTAGGTTAATAATTTTTGATGTAAACAAAAATAAGGATTTTGCCTGAAATCCCTGCTTTTTGAAACCATAAAATCAATGAATTATGCTATGAAAAACAGACTTTTGCGTTCCTTTCTCAAGGTTCGGAAAAGACAGCCGGATGGGCATTCTTGTATTTGGCCCGACGTACCTGGCCCAACAGATTTTTTACTGTATGATAGGGACCCGCTGCAGCTGTCAGCCGCATGAGCCATTTGGGAATGCTGCCGCCCAGATTCACTGCCATTTTCAACCCGATCTTTGTAAGACCGTTCTTTTCCGGCGTAAAAGACCACTGGCTTGTGGCATACGGAATGCGGATGTAATTGCTTTTCTCCGGAACGGAATCCTGAAAAGTTGTGGATTGCACAAAAACGGTTCCCTCGGCATTCCGGACGACTTTCACATGGGTAACCACATCCCGGTCCTCGAAAGGCCAGGGGGCATTGGACTCGCTGTAATAGATATATTCATATGGGGAAAGATGCCGGAGTACCTTGCCTTCCCTGCACAGATAGATCCAATTTTTGTGATTGGAAGCATCTTCCACCACCGAAACCAAGGAAGATACGGAAACCGTTGCCTCGGTAGTCACCCATATCTCGTTCAGTTTCGACTGATTCAGCTCTTTGGAATACACTTTGATTCCGTCGGCATCCTTGACCAGTTCCCATGAGCTGTCCTGAGCGTACACGGAAGTGGCGCCAAACCATACAAAAGCGAAAATAACTAACAGATAATTCGGCTTCAAATTTTAGTTCAGATCATAAAATAGATAAAGAATGTTCCCTGTCTTTCACCAATTGTTCTTTCAGGGCATCTAACGTCTCAAATTTCACTTCATCGCGCAAGCGCGCTACAAAAAAGATGGTGATGATCTCTCCGTAGATGTCTTTATCAAAATCAAAAATGTTGATTTCGATGGCCAGATCGCCATGGTCGATGGTCGGCCTGACGCCGATGTTGCTCATGCCCTTGTACATGTTCCCTTCGATCAGGGCGCGACAGGCATAAACGCCGTTGGCGGCAATCAGTTTAAATTCGTTGGGGATCTTGATGTTGGCAGTAGGAAAACCCAACTTGTGGCCGATGGAATTCCCGCGGATGACCTCTCCTGTAAGGGAATATTCGTAACCCAGCATTTTGTTGGCTTCACTCAGATTTCCCGATTTAAGCAGGTTACGGATGCGTGTGGAACTCACCGGCTTACCATCCACATAAAATGGAGGAACCTGGGTCACCTCGTAATGATATTTTTCTTTCAGCCTTTCCAGCAACGCGATGTTGCCTTCCCGGTTCTTTCCGAAATGATGATCGTAACCGATGATGATCATTTCAGGCCGGACAAATTGTACAACATAATTGGCGATAAAATCCTTTGAAGAATTTTTAGCAAATTCTTTGGTGAACGGGATGATGATGAGATGGTCGATGCCGGCTTTTTCGATCTGGTCCAGCTTTTTGGTCTGGGTATTGATAAATTTCAGGTTTTGGCTGTCTTCGTAAAGTACCAACCGGGGATGCGGCGAGAAAGTGATAAGCACTGTTTCCCCTCCGCGCCGGGTGGCCTCTCTTTTCATCTGCTCAAAAATGGCCTGGTGGCCCAGATGAACCCCGTCGAAGGTTCCGATGGTTACGATAGGATGATTTATCGGTTTAAAATCCTGTATGCCGTGATATACTTTCAATGTTCTGTTTTAATTTCAATGAATCAAATTGTGAGCTTTCAGATATTCAGCAATTTGAACTGCATTGGTGGCGGCTCCTTTACGCAGGTTATCCGAGACAACCCACATGTTCAGCCCGTTTTCCACTGTCGTATCCCGCCGGATGCGTCCCACAAACACGTCGTCTTTTTCCTCTGCAAAGATAGGCATTGGATAGAGATTTTTTTGCGGATTGTCCTGTACGGTAACCCCCGGCATTTCAGAGAGCAGGTAAACGACTTCTTCGATTGTGAAAGGCTGCTTCAGCTCCACGTTCACCGACTCCGAGTGCCCGGCAATAACAGGTACACGTACTACCGTTGCCGAGACGGAAATTTTATCGTTCAGAATTTTCTGTGTTTCGTTTACCAGCTTGATTTCTTCAGTGGTATAACCACTTTCGTCGAAATCGCCCGCATGTGCCAGCGTATTCAGGTCTATCTGGTACGGATACACCATGTCGCCTTTGACGCCTTTTCGCTCGTTTCGCAGCTGGTTGATCCCTTTGACACCGCTTCCGCTTACCGACTGGTATGTGGAGACCACGATACGTTTGATGCCATAGCGACGTTGTAACGGAGCCAGCGCCATCACCAACTGGATGGTCGAGCAATTGGGATTTGCGATGATCTTATCTTCCTTCTTCAGAGCCGAACCGTTGATCTCAGGCACGACCAGCGGAATGTTCGGATCCATGCGCCATGCCGAAGAATTATCAATGACGGTGATTCCTGCGGCAGCAAATTGGGGGGCCAGGAGCTTTGAAGCCTGGCCACCTGCTGAAAACAGGGCAACATCCGGTTTAAGCGCAATGGCTTTTTCAGGAGTAACGATCTCGATTTCGGACTCCTCAAACCGGACGGTCTTGCCTACGGAACGTTCCGAGGCAACAGCAATAAGTTGGGTAATGGGAAAATTTCTCTCTTTTAAGACCTGGATCATTTTCCTTCCCACCAAACCGGTGGCTCCCACAACAGCAACTTTCATTAGATTTTTGTATTTTTATAATCCCTTAAAACCGACTGCAAAATTATCAAAATAATGAAACGTCTATGATTGAATAATTATTATATATCCCTGTGGGTGGATTATTCGATCATGCTAACTTCAATCTGACCAATGAACTATAAATTATCTACCGATGAAAACCTTAATTTTAATTCTTTTCCTGTTTCCTGCTTCCTTGTTTGCTCAGGTCTTCGAAAATTTTGAAGACGGCAATGATACACATAATCCTGAATGGTTTGGAAATCTTGACAAGTTTATCGTAAATCAGGATAAGCAACTGCAGCTTAATGATACCACGGCCGGCACGGCTTATCTCGTTATTCACCAGTCAATTACCCGACCCATGGAATGGAGGGTTTGGGTGAAACTGAAATTCAGCCCATCTTCCAACAACAATCTCAGAATTTACCTGATGAGCGATAAAAAAGATTTGGAAACCCCCTTGCGGGGATATTATCTGCAATTGGGGGAATCGGGCAGCGGCGATGCCCTGGAGATTTTCCGGCAGGACAGTACCTCAGCAACTTCCGTTTGCCGGGGAACGGAAGGAACGTTGGCAAAGGCTTTCGAAACCCGGATCAAAGTTCTGAGGGACACCAAAGGCAACTGGCAGATTTTTGCGGATCATGCCGGCGGTGATTATTTTCAAAAAGAAGCCGAAGGTCGTGACGACACTTATAACGACGGTTCCTGGTTTGGTTTCAGATGCAAGTACACCAAAAGCAATCGCACCAAAATGTATTTCGACGACATCTACGCAGGGCCGCCGATCCTGGATACGGTGGCGCCGCAACTGGTTTCCCTGAAAGTAAATTCAGACAACAGCCTCTTGCTGAAGTTCAGCGAAAATATCGAGAGCATGTCGGCACAAGATGTTGCACATTATGGGCTTGTTCCGTCTATCGGTAAAATTGTAAAAGTCTTGCTTTTGAATGAAGGAAAATCGGTTCAGCTGGATTTTTCCGGGCCTTTTGTCAGTACGACAACCTATTGGCTGAAAGCTTCTGGTATCAGGGACCTTTCGGGAAATACAATGAAGACGGATTCATTATCATTCGTTTTTTACAAACCCAAACCCCACGATGTGGTGATCAACGAGATCATGGCAGACCCGTCTCCTTCTGTCGGCTTGCCGGAATATGAGTATCTGGAACTTTACAATCGAACGGATTTTGACATTGACCTTTCGGGATGGAAAATAAAAACAGGATCACATTCAAAAACCATTGACACGCTGTTGCTGAAGTCGAAAAGCGATCTCATTGTTTCGGGAACCAAGGGGGCCGCTTCATTTGAGCCATACGGAAAGGTGTTTGCCTTCAGTAGTTTTTCTTTGATCAATAAGGGAGCAACGGTATCGCTTCAGGATTCAACCGGGCAATTGATCTCCCGGATCACCTATTCCGATAAGTGGTATCGTAATGATGAAAAGAAGAAAGGCGGCTGGTCGCTGGAGCAGATCAATCCTGCAAATTATTGTTCCAGTGCCGAAAACTGGAAAGCCTCTGAAAATCCGCGTGGAGGAACGCCCGGCGCTCAAAACTCTGTGTTTAAAGACACGATATTTTATCCGAAAGTTGTTCAGTTTCAGATTCCCGGCCAGGACAGCCTGGAAGTATTCTTCAACCAGATAATGAGTGCTGCTTCTGTGTCTGATGTAAGTTTATGGCAGGCTATGCCGGATATCGGAAACCCCGAAGCTGTTTTATTTGATGATTCCGTTCCCGATAAGGCATTTTTACATTTTGCCGTTCATTATGAAGGCGGGAAAAAGTATGAGTTATATCTTTCCAAAGCGTTGATGAATTGTGCCGGACTGGATATGAAAAAGGATACCTCTTTGACTTTCGGACTGCCGCAACCTCCCGACCAAAAAGATCTTGTGATCAATGAAGTGCTGCTAAATCCTTTTGTTGGAGGGGTAGATTATCTGGAGCTGTATAACAGGTCGGATAAGGTTTTGGATTTGAGTAATCTTCAGATCGGATATCTGCGCAGTGGTTCATCCGATACGAGTTTTTATCCGGTTTGTGCAAATCAGCAGCTGTTGTTTCCCACCTCTTATCTTCTGTTGTCTTCTTCTCCGGAAACCGTCAGACAACAGTACGTTACCTTTTCATCCGATAATTTTCTGAAGATGGACCGGTTTCCCAATTTTAACTCAGAACAGGGAAGTGTTCTCTTGAAGGACAATACAGGTGTAATATTGGATGCTTTTGATTATTCTGACAACATGCATTTTCCTTTGCTGAAAAAAACCAAAGGTGTTTCTTTGGAACGTTCTCGCTTTGACGGACAGACCAACGACCCGAAAAACTGGCATTCGGCTTCGGAAAGTGCAGGTTACGGAACGCCCGGTTACCGGAATTCGCAGTTTGAACCGGATACGGCATTTGCCGATGCCATTCAAATCAATCCGGCTATTTTTTCCCCTGATGGTGACGGTTATCAGGATCGGTTGGAAATCAAATACAAATTTTCGGAACCCGGCATTACCATGAGCATCTCTGTATTTAACTCTCAGGGTTATCTTGTCCGCCGGCTGATCAAACACGAATATCTGGGAACGCAGGGCCGCTTTTCGTGGGACGGAATACGAGACGACGGAACAAAGGCTTTGCCCGGAATATACGTGCTGTATTTCGAATTTTTCGATTTACAGGGACATGTAAGAAAATACAAGAAAGCAGTGGTACTGGCTCAGAAACTCAAATAAGAGCAAGGTTATTCTACCGTCACGGATTTGGCCAGATTTCTGGGCTGATCCACATGGCAACCCCTGAAGACAGCAATATGATAGGCCAGTTTCTGTAATGGGATGGTGGCCAACAGCGGAGTAAACATCTCCTCGGTTTCGGGAATTTCGATCACATAGTCAGCCATACTTCTGACGATTTTATCGCCTTCGGTTACCACGGCGATAACTTTTCCGTTTCGAGCTTTCACTTCCTGGATGTTGCTAACAACCTTGTCATAGATCCCTTTGCTTGGTGCGATGAACACCACAGGCATATCATTATCGATCAGGGCGATAGGGCCGTGTTTCATTTCTGCAGCAGGATATCCTTCGGCATGGATGTATGAAATTTCTTTCAGCTTCAAAGCGCCTTCCAGTGCCACAGGGAAATTGTAACCTCTGCCCAGGTAAAGGAAATTGCGGACATCTTTAAACTCATAAGCAATCTGTTTTATCAGCTCACCGTGAGTCAGCGTTCTCTCTACTTTTGCAGGGATGGACTCCAGTTCAAAAAGCAGTTCGCGCCATCTTGAAACAGGGATGGTTCCTTTCATCTGAGCCATTCTCAATGCCATCAGCGTCAGGATAGTTACCTGTGCGGTAAATGCTTTTGTGGAAGCAACCCCGATTTCCGGACCGGCATGAGTATAAGATCCGGCGTCTGTAGCCCGGGCAATAGAAGAACCGACGACATTGCAAATGCCGAGGATGGTGGCCCCTTTTTCTTTCGCAAGGTTGATCGCTGCCAGCGTGTCGGCGGTTTCTCCGGATTGCGAAATGGCGATAACCACATCCTTTTCGCTGATAATCGGATTTCGGTAACGGAATTCGGAAGCATATTCCACTTCAACCGGAATACGCGCGAGATCTTCAAAGAGATATTCTCCCACCAGTCCGGCATGCCATGAAGTACCGCAAGCCACGATGATGATCCTGTCGGCATGAAGCATTTTTTGTTCATAGTCGATGATGCCTCCCAGCGAAACAATGCCGCTTTCAGCATTCAGTCGGCCTCTCATGCTGTCTTTGATGGAGCGCGGCTGCTCGAAAATTTCTTTTAACATAAAATGGTCAAAACCGCCTTTTTCCAACTCGCACAGATCCATTTCCAGGGCCTCAACATAAGGTGTTTTCACCTTGTTCTTAATGGTTTTCAACCGAATATCTTCCCCGCGTCGGACGATGACCATATCTTCTTCTTCAAGAAAAATCACCGATTTGGTATACTCCACAAACGGCGTTGCGTCGGAAGCAATGAAAAATTCGTCATTTCCGATTCCCACTACCAACGGGCTGCCTTTGCGAGCAGCAATGAGCATGTCAGGATCGTCTTCCGACAAGACCACGATGGCATATGCTCCGGTAACCTGGTTCAGCGCAATACGAACGGCTTCTTCCAGATCGGTGTGCTCGTTTTTCTGAATGTCTTCGATCAGATTGGCCAGCACTTCTGTATCAGTTTCTGAATCAAAATGATAACCACGTTCTGTCAGTGCTCTTCTCAGGACATCATAATTCTCAATAATGCCATTGTGAATGATGGCCAGCTTTTGATTATTGGATTTGTGGGGATGCGCATTGGAAGTATTGGGTTCTCCGTGTGTTGCCCACCGTGTATGGCCGACACCAATGAAAGAATGTAATTTTTTCCCGTTGATTTTGTGCTCCAGCGTAGAAACTTTCCCCTTGGCTTTGTAAACCTGCAATCCGCCGTCAAGCAAAGCTATTCCGGCGCTGTCATAACCGCGGTATTCTAACCGGTGAAGTCCGTTAATAAGTATGGGGTAAGCCTCTCTGGGCCCAAGATAAGCAACAATTCCGCACATTGTCGTAAAATTAAAATAAGACCGAAGTTAATAAAATCAAACAAATCCTGATAACAAAGATACTTATTTTGGCGGCAATTTTGTATAAAGAATTTCAAGTCTTGCCTTGGATAATGTATCACTTATAGGTTTCGGACCATTAAATACAAAACGCTGAGGCACCATGGCGTTATTGGTCACATACAACATCAATCCGATATTCTGCTGGGTTGTATCCTGAATCAAAGACTGAATATAATGTGTAATGCGGAATGTATACGAATTGGTAGAAGCGGCATATCCTCCTCCAAAGAAAGTGCCTCCTTCTATTAATTGATCATTCAGGACACGATAAGTGGAATCCGTGACAACCTGTATCAGCGATAACGAAGAGGGTTCTCCAAGATAGGGTGAAACTTCAGCCCCCGGGAGGACGAGTTTCGCCTCGTCGATACTGATTTTGCTGCCCATCCGGGCAAAATTCTTGATATTCGGGAATTTGATCATGGCTTCAATGCCACCAAGTCCCTGAATATAAAATTGTTGTTGTCCGAGTGTGGTGTCTTTTTGTAATATTTGTTTTACAAATTCAGGACTTCCTGTGCTAAAATTATGTTCATAGCGATTAAAGAGGGCACAGGAATCCGAAATCCCATAATGGAACTGTAATGAATCGGTACTGTCATTGTGATAATACAAGGTCAGCATCGTCTTGGAGCTGATCGGAAAAAAAGCACCCATGGCCCCTCCGCTGTTCACGGGTGTGGCCGTTACATAAAGGCCTTTAAAGTATTGCTTGAATAAATTATTACTATCCAGTGACGTAGTATCTGTCTGCATTAACTTTTCCGCCAGCGCATTAGAGAACTTGGTCAAATTAATTCGGATAACATTTTTCAGCGTATCGCCTGCAGACAGCACGATGGTATCTCTGTTATGCGGATAGAATGTATAATTGCCATAGTCCGTAGGAAAAACCGTTGTGCTGCTGTTTGAATAATAGGTCTTGTTATTATAAATATCCCCATCAATCTCATAAACATGCAGGGTCATGGGCTGAGTAGTATCACCGTACACACTGTCGACAGCCAGTTGCAAAACCAGTGAGTCTGGCTTGGGATTGGTTCCAAAGCGGTTGTAAGTGATTATTTGAATTAACTGGGCATAAAATCCCGCCGTTGTGGTACCAAAAACCGGGTCCTTGATACTTCCTACATAAACCACGCTTTTATGATCGGTGATGGTTGTGTCGACGGGAACTGAATATGTCCGGATGGCGGATGTGTCTGTAAAAAATACATTTAACGAACTATCGGGAAGTAGTTTGGTTCCTACCAAACCGGGTTTCTTCGTGCAGGAGGTCAGGGCTCCTAATCCCAATAAAACTATCCAAAAAGCTGATCCTAAGATGGCAGCGCTTCTCTGGGGCCGCCAGTGGTTAATTGTTTTCAATAATTTGATCATAAAACTGGTTAAACGCTTCAAAATAATTCTCATCTCCCTGATAATCTAGTAATGGTTTGCCACTTTTTTTTGCATAATCGAGAACTTCTTCATTGATTTTTTCATCTCCTACGATAAAAGCGTCTGCATAGTTCATGGCACTTTTCATGAAAGAAACGTAGTTTCCGCCTTCGTAGTATTGAAGAACTTCTTCAGGAATTCCATTCGTTCTAATTTTGTTGGCGAAGTCCTTTGAGAATGACTCCTCAAATCCATCATTATAAAGCGATATGACCAATTTCACGTCACTGAAAAGAGGGTTGTTTTTGTACGCGGTTTTCAGATACAGGGGCATCAATCCCGAGAACCATCCGTGGCAATGAATGATATCAGGGGCCCACCCCAGTTTCTTGACCGTTTCCAGTACTCCTTTGGAGAAGAAGATGGTCCTTTCGTCGTTGTCTTTAAAAAAGACCCCGGCCTTGTCTCTGAAAATAAATTTCCTGTGAAAATAATCTTCGTTTTCAATGAAATAAACCTGCATCCGGGCTTGCTGAATCGAAGCCACCTTGATGATCAACGGATGGTCGATATCTTCAATGATCAAATTCATTCCTGAAAGACGGATTACCTCATGAAGTTGGTTGCGACGTTCGTTTACCAAGCCGAATCTGGGCATGAAGACCCTGATTTCTTTTCCTGACTCCTGGATTTTCTGAGGGAGGAAACGACCTATTTTACTCAGGTGGGATTCAGGTAAATAGGGCATAATCTCTTGGGCAACAAACAGCACCTTTTTCTTAACCATGGAAACTAAATTTACAGATTTTAGCTGTGCAAAGGTAAAGAAAAAATGCATTCGAGGTTAACCCAGATAATCTTAACACTTAGACGGGTTCTGTAATGCCCTTAGAACCTGAAAAGATTGAACAATTTACCGAAAACGATTTCCGGATTTGACCCCGGGTGTTATTACCGACTGATAAACAGCGCCTTGATGATATCAGAAGCCATTTTCGGATTTTCTTTTAAGCGCCGTGTGGAATAGGGGAACCACTTTTCTCCAAAGGGAACATAAACTCGCAGACGGTGCCCGTTGTCTACGATGCTTTTCCGCAAAGCGGGAGCAACTCCGTACAACATCTGGAATTCATATTTTTCCTTGGGAACGTTGTGTTTCGCGATCAGCTGGTAGGCTCCATCCACTAGGGGGGTGTCGTGCGTGGCAATTCCGGGATAAAGGCCTTGCTGAAAGATATAATCGAGATCTTCAAGATAATGCTGGTTAATCTCTTCATATTTCTTGTAAGCAATCTTTTCCGGCTCAACATAAATGCCTTTGCAAAGCCTGAAATTAAGCTGCGCTTCGCCGTTATGCAGATCGAGCATGTTTTCAATATCCTGACGGGTGCGGCGCATATAGGCCTGAAGCACCAGTCCGACATTTTTGGGAAATTCTTTCTTCAGTCTTCTGAACAGGGCTATTTCCCTGTCAACGCATTGTGAATCTTCCATGTCGATGCGGACAAAATTATTGTAGCCGGCGGCTTTTTGCACGATGGCGCGGATGTTGTTATAACAGGCTTCTTCATCGAGAAGGAGCCCGAACATACTGGGTTTTAAAGAATAATTTCCGTCGATGTTGTTTTTCTGAATGGCGTCGATAATTTCCAGATATTCATCTCTGTTTTGGTTGGCTTCTTCCAACCGGGTAATAAATTCCCCCAAAAGATCTATGGTCACCATGCACCCTTCAGCATTCAGCTCTTTTGCTACTCTGATGGCATCTTCAATCTTTTTTCCCGCAATGTATCTTTTCGAAAATATCCAGACAAGACTTTTGGGCATAAAGGGTAAAGTGTTGGCAATTATCTTGTTAATAAACATCATCTGTGTACTGTTTTGTTATGAATTTAATCACAGCAAAATTATATTTAAATTTTTCAAACAAATGCACTTTTTTTCAATTTATAACGTGTAAAAAGAAGTTCGAAAACGATTTAAAATTACCATTTCAGGTAAGCTGAAGCTGGTTCGGGATGAGGCCATGGATCAGTCAGTTGGGTCCGGCTATTAAAAACAACCCCGGAGAAACCTCCGGGGTAATCATTCTTTGCTAGTTGCGATGAAAAGCCAAAGAATTACTTTTTGATAAAACGTTTTATATTAAATTGGTATTATCTCCTGAATACCCGATTTCTGAAATGATAAGCGTAGATTGTGCAAAAGAATACTTCCCCGTGAGCAAAAGGAATAAAAATGAGGCTGAAAATTTAAGAGGTAGACAAGGCTTCAAAATTTCAGATTTGGGTTAAAAAGGGACCATTTATTGATGCTAATATACTAAAAAACCAGAATCCTTACAACAAAACGTAAAAAACAATAAGTGCCAGGTTTTCCAGTAGTTAGATGTCCCGAAAGACAGATGGAATAACCGTATGAAATCGCCGGAAAGGGATAAAGGATTTTTGCAGGGAACTGCCTAAAAAGAAAATTTTCCGGTTTTCAGAAGCTTTTGTTCGTTTTTCAGCTGATAAATATAGATGCCGTTTGAAAGTTGTGGCAGACTGTATTTATGATTGCTCTGTACATTTTTAATTGTGCAGACCACGCTTCCTTGCACGTTGAACACGATAAATTGATAGCCGGTTTCAGGTGTCAGAAACCCGGTTTGGAGCTGCTCGATGCCGGTTGAATGTGTGAAGAAAAGAGGAAAATCCTTTGTGGCCGTGATTTTGCTGACGGCCGTGGTGGTGCCGTTCGCGAGCCAGATGCTGGCATTCATGATCAGCCGTTCATGATTTCCGTTGGCGTCTTTTGTCCAGCCGTTGTAGAGCTTATCCTTGGGATCCCCGGTCCCGTCTTCAGCAGGGGAGCTGTCGCTCATAGCAAAGACTTTTCCTTTGCCAAAGGTGGCGTAGGCCACCAGAACATTGTCGTTTCCGAAAGCTGAACCTGTGGTATAAACGATCCCCTTGACGGAGGAATTATCATCCGGATGTAAAGTCATGGTGGTGGCTCCAAAATAAGCAACTTCGGTGACATCACCCATTTGTCCGTGCAGCATCGGATCTCCCGGAAGATCCGGGATATTACTGGAAGTGTAGTCTGAATAATTGTAGTCGAACGAAATGCCGAAAGGATCGTTTTGAACGGAGTTGTTTTGCATCAGGGCGTTCCATACATGAGGAGAGTCAATACCGCTGTTGTTCCTGTCTGAGTTGTTATGATCGGAGATCATGCAAAGTCCGCCGCCGTCTTTCACGAAATTCAAAATAGCGGTTTTTTCATCGGCTGAAAAAGAGTTGTTGGGTTCGTCCACTACAAATACATTGTAATTACTTAAGTCCTGCGGATTGCTTGCATCACCGTAAGTGATCTTTCCGTTGTAGGGAAGGGTTTCTACTTCGTAGCCCTTTTTTACCAGGTCAATGCCCCAGGCAGAAAGGGCTCCTTCCCAATAAGTTTCCGTTGTAGAACTTGTAACGGTGGATTGATCCGGTGTTGGAAATTGTTGCGGGTTGGATTCGCTTCCGTTTCCGGCTACAGCTGTGCCGCCACTGAATCCCAGGTTATGCTGGTCTGCATCGATCACCCAGTCGGCATTGCCGGCAGTTTCGGCTTTGGTGGCATCGAAAAGGAATTTTTTTTGTGCCTGGGCAAAGGGTGAGAAACTCAGTAATAATATGAGGCATAAGATGCTATAACGAATCGACATGTTTCTGATTTTATGAATGATGTTTCAGTGGTTTCCGGCAAAAGTATAATAAATCATTGGTGGTTTTGAGGCCGGTCCTCAATTCAGAAAAAAAGACCAAAACAGGGCTCTTTTTCGGGTGATTGGATTTCAGAATGCTGTATTGAAAAACAAAAAAGGCTGTCAGCCTCTGGTTGACAGCCTTTTTCAAAAATATAGTTTTCCTTACTTGGAAGTTTCTTTCACCCGGACATCCCCGAGCAGCACATCCCAGAAACCGATCATCTGTCCCTGGATCTGGGTCTGCTTTCTCTTCACGTAAACGGTAATATCTTTTTTGGTGGTATCCTCGTAAAGCAGTCGGCCTTCCTTATCGTATCCTTTAAATTTCTGAAAAATGGTGATCACACCAACGTAGGTTCCGTCCGGCTGACGTTGTAAATCGCTGACGTAATTGATCTTATACCATTCTATTTCCACCTTGTTGTAGTTGAGGCGCATGAGCCTTTCGAAATATTTCCGGACCGTATAATATTTTATCTGTGGATGCAGCAACGAAGAAACCCCCATCTGGGAGCCGGGCATAAACAGTTCTTCGGCGCGGTCGATCACGCGGTTGGCTTCGCTCCATGGCGTGGTTTTGCTTCCGATAATGGTGATGTATCTGCTTAAATCGTGAACTTTTTCCAGCGCCAGGCTGTCGATGGCCTGTTTCCGTGCCGGGCTGAGGTTATCCTGAGCCGAGGCGGGCACGACCATCACAAAACTCAAAACAAACAAAAGGATATATGCTGTTTTCTTCATTTTCTTATTTATTAATCAGTTCTAACTCAGTTATTTTTCCAGTGGCGTCCCGTTTTACGGAAGACACCTGATAATGATAAGCCTTCATGTCTTTCAGGTAATTCAGAAACCTGGAGATGGTGGTCGGCCTGTCATAATCATTAAATCCCTGGTTCTGACTGATGATAATCAACACCGGGGTTTCGGAGGTTGAAAAGAGGGTGAGTGCCTGCGCAATTTCCTGGTCGGCGACATCGTAAGAAGGGGCCTCAGCAATTTTCAGGAAGGTGGCGTTCAGGGTAGAGAATTTGGCCGCTTCCGCTTGTTTTTTGGCAGCTTCCTGCTCCTGCAGTTTTTTTTCCTCAGCCATTCTTTCCGCCTGGTTCTTTTCGTTTTGCAGTTTATCGCTGACTTTAGCTATTAAATCTTTCACCTGTGGGTCGTCAATATTGTAGGACTTGATTTCTTCGAGCCTTTTTAGTTGTTCGTCCAAAGTCATGGTGCTGGTCCCGTTCATCATGGCCGTCAAATCTTTCTTTGACTGTTCCACATTGGCAGCGTATTGAGCTGCAGCTTTTTCCCTGGCCAGCTTTTTGGCGCTAGTACATGACGATAGTCCACCCATCATCAGGAAAGCCATAAAGATGACCAAAGCCACTCCGGGTAGTTGTAGAAAATTTCGTTTTGTCATTCCTTTATCCTTTAAAAATTTTACTTGTGCGATCGGTACAAAAATATCTAAAATAAATGTGAGTTTCTTCAAAAAAAGGAAGAAGATTATGGTTTAACGAAATTTAACGCAGCAAACTACTGGAATATACATTTCGCCCGAATTTTGATGAGGGTCATGAAAAATAATTGCTAATTTAGCCTCTCATATGCAGACAAAAGAAGAAAAATATAACAGGCGGCGGGTCAACACGGCTTATATGACTTCGGCCATCAGTATTACCCTGGTGCTTTTCACCGTGGGATTTCTGGGCCTTCTTGTCATCCACGCCCATACGCTGTCAAATTATATCAAGGAAAATATCGGTTTTGAAATCATTATGAAGCCGGGCGTGAAGGAAGCCGATATCATTCACCTCCAGAAAAATCTGGACACGAAAGCCTATGTAAAATCCACTGAATATGTCACGAAAAAAGAAGCCGTTCAGCGACTGAAAGATGCACTGGGACCGGATTTTGTCGATTTCTGGGGAAACAACAACAATCCGCTGCTGCCTTCCATTGATGTGCGTTTTCGTGCTCAGTGGGCCAACAACGACAGCATCAATGAAATTAAAGAAAACGTGCTGAAAAATCCGTCCGTCAAAGAGGTTTATTATCAGAAATCGCTGGTGGAAGTCATCAATAAAAATTTGAATAAGATCGGAATAATACTCCTGGGATTGAGTGTGTTGCTGTTGCTGATCTCGATCACCCTGATCAATAACACCATCCGGTTGTCAATTTACTCCAAACGATTTATTATCAAAAGCATGCAGCTTGTCGGCGCGACGGAAGGATTTATACGAAGACCTTTTGTGTGGAAAGGGATTTTGTACGGCGTGATCAGCGCGGTTATTTCCCTGCTTTTACTTACCGGCGTGATGGCGCTGGCGCGTGAAAACATCCCGGAACTTGCTTTAATAGAAAGCGACAGCCTGATTGCCGGATTGTATCTGTTTATCATCATCATCGGCATGGCCGTGTCAGGATTTTCCACCCTGTTTGCCGTGGACCGTTACCTGGGAATGAATACCAATAATTTGGTTTACTGATAGATTCTTTGAACCCATTTATCGTGCGTGACCTGAATCTCCTTTGGTGGAAGGATCTTTTGGGATTGTTGTTTCCCAGAAGTTGCCAGAACTGCGGAAAGGCATTGAATCCGCAGGAAGAACTCCTGTGTGCCCGATGTTTGTTCCACCTGCCCAGAACGAATTTCCATCGTAATAAAGAAAATCCTGTCCGCGAGATCTTCGGCGGAATCCTGCCGCTGTATTCCGCTACTTCCTTCTTGTTCTTCAACAAGGGTGGGATGACACAAAAGCTGGTACACCGGCTCAAATACAAAGGCAAGAAAGAGATTGGCGTTTATCTTGGGGAACTCCTGGGCAGGCAACTTTCGGAAAGCGAATTTTTCAGGGATGCCGACGTGTTGCTTCCGGTGCCGTTGCATCCTGCCAAACAGAAAAAAAGAGGATACAATCAAAGCGAGATCATCGCTTCCGGGATGGAAACCGTGATGAAAGCCGATCTGAACGCGGGCGTTCTTTTCCGCAAGGTGCACACTTCTACCCAGACCCGGAAATCGCGTTACGAAAGATGGGAAAACGTAAAAGATATATTTGGTGTCCGGAATCCGGCACAGCTGGAAAGCAAACATGTTATTCTGGTGGATGATGTGATCACTACCGGTGCCACCCTGGAAGCCTGCGCCGAGAATTTGATTGACATTCCCGGAATAAGACTTAGTGTTGCTTCTCTCGCATATAGTCAGGCATAACGGGAATGGTATCCTGTATCCGCCCCAGCTTGATCATATTCCTGTTGTACAACCTTCTGTTGCGGATCAGCTGTCGTTGCAACACCGCATTGGCATTGAAAAGGTCGTACAAAAACTGGACGGGGCCCTCCGTGGTGTAACCGACACTGGGCTGTTTATACAGCCACGGATTCTTTTTCATATCCTTTGTGATGTCAAAAGGATGCGTTTGCGGCTTCATGTTGATGATCATCTGTTTAAATGTGCGATAGTCCCAATATGCATGAATAATCACTTCGTTGATCAGCACCGTGTCCATCGACATCAGAAACCGGACCGGTGGTTTTAAAGCCAAAATACTGTCGTCAACTTTTACCATCATATTTGCATAACCCAGAGAAGAAAACAGGAGGGTGTCGCCCAGCACAACGGCAATGGTAAAACGTCCTGTGGAATCGGTGAAGGTCCCCAAAAAATTTTCCCGGCTGAAAACTTCGGCATCGCGAATGGGTTTCAGACTGTCGGAACTGAGCAGGATGCCTGTAAGGCCAATAAGTTCAGGCTCTTCGTGCTGTTGCCCCATCATGAGTAAGGGCAAATTTATTAACGCAAGCATCAAAAGCACCGACTTCATGCCAACCTTCATCAATTTTTGGTATTTTTATGTAATTACGTTAATAATTGTTATGTAAAACAAAGATAAAGTTTAAATTAGCACTGGGATTTGAACAAATGTTGTCATTTCATAATAAATCTTAAAGCTCACAACTATCATATAATCATTTCGTTGTATTTTAACCGAGAGGGATCTCATGATATTTTTATAAACTTAAAATCACGACCATGAAAAAAATTACCCGCAACAAGATTTTGTTGTCTGTCTTGTCTTTCTTTTTTGTGATGAGTGTTATGGCGCAAGGTTCAAATGATAACAATCAGGAACAAAAAAAGGTTAAGAACAAAACCAAAACCGACAAACACGAGGAACAAATCAAGAAAGGATGGAATGTAGGCCCGCTGCCTGTGATTTCCTTTGACAGTGATTTGGGATTTCAGTACGGAGCCCTGGTAGACTTTTATAATTACGGTGACGGTAAAGATTATCCCAACTACCGCCAATCGTTGTATATGGAGGTTTCGCAGTATACAAAGAAAAGCGGGATATACAGGATCAATTACGACACAAGGGACCTGATCAAAGGACATCGGGTTTTTATCGACTTGAGTTATCTGCCCGACCAGGCATATGGGTTTTACGGGTTCAACGGGTACAATTCGGTATACAACTCCACCTGGGTCACCACCAACGATGCGGCGTATAAGACCAGGATGTTTTACCGCTACCAGCGGAAGTTTTTCCGTACCAAGATCGATTTCATGGGATATTTTAAAAGCAATAAAAAATTTCATTGGATCGTGGGAGCAGGTTTGTATGACATCAAAGTAGCTCCTGTTGACCTGGGTATCTTGAACAAAGGGAAAAGCGGTTCAGATGTGTTGCCGGATGTCCCCGGATTGTATGATCTTTATGTGCAGAACGGCGTGATCCCGCAGAGCCAGATGAACGGAGGAACGTTCACGGTGTTGAAAGGGGCTTTGGAATATGACAGCCGCGATAACGAAGGCAATCCCAACAAAGGAATGTGGACGGAGCTGGTGCTGGCATATGCGCCGAAATTTCTGTCCAACATGAACAATGGTTTCATGAAGTTATCCATCACGCACCGGCAGTATTTTACCATTGTCCCGAATCGTCTGACGTTTGCTTACCGGTTGGGAGCGCAGATCAATATTGGAGGAGAAACCCCGTTTTATGCCATGCCGCTGCTGTTTTACGCACGTTCTACCAAAGCTTACAACGAGGGTTTGGGCGGTAGTGCCAATTTACGTGGTGTCATGCGTAACCGGGTGATTGGTGACGGCGTGGCTTATGGCAACCTGGAATTCCGTTGGAAATTTGTCAAGTTCCATTTCATCAATCAGAATTTTTACCTGGCGTTAAGCACTTTCCTGGATTCGGGAACCGTCATTCAGAATGCGCCGATTTCGGCCAGTGCCAGCTCTTTTTTGGCCAACGCCGAGTATTTTAAAAACGAAGGCACCGGTGCCGACGGGCTTCACAGTTCGGCAGGTGTGGGATTCCATATCGCCATGAACCAGAACTTCATCATTGCCGTGGATCACGGCCAGGCTTTGAATTCACAGGACGGAACTTCAGGAACATATGTGGGACTGAACTTTTTGTTCTAGAAAGAAGAGTTGAAGACATAAACAAAAACCCCGGCCGTCTGGCCGGGGTTTTTTATCTCAATTAATTTTTATTAGTGGTTTTTCGAGTCGTAAGCCCATTTCAGATAAATAGAACCCCAGGTGAATCCACCGCCGAAAGCTGCCAACACTACATTGTCGCCTTTCTTCAACTTATTTTCCCATTCAGAAAGGCAAATCGGGATGGTTCCGTTGGTGGTATTTCCGTATCTCTGAATGTTGATCATGACCTGTTCTTTTCCTACGCCCATGCGTTTTGCAGTGGCTTCTATGATCCGCAGGTTGGCCTGATGGGGTACCAGCCAGGCAACGTCCTCGGATTTCAGGTTGTTGCGTTCCATGATCTCGGCAGCTACATCCGCCATGCGTGTCACGGCAAACTTGAATACCGGCTGACCTTCCTGGTAAATAAAATGTTCGTGGGCGTCAACGGTGGCATGGGAAGCCGGTTTCAACGAACCGCCGGCTTTTTGATGCAGGTGTATCCATCCCGAACCATCGCTGTAAAACCGGTGGTCCATGATGCCGTTATCTTCTTCCGAAACCGGCTCCAGTAACACGGCACCGGCACCGTCACCAAAGATCACACAAGTGGCACGATCGGTATAATCTACGATGGAAGACATCTTGTCGGCACCCACCACGATGACTTTCTTGTATTCGCCGGATTCCACGTACTTTGAAGCGGTCACCAGGGCATAAATAAAAGTGGAACAAGCCGCATTCATATCATAGCTGAATGCATTTTTGATACCTGCTTTATCGCAGATCAGGTTAGCAGTAGCAGGAAACTGCATGTCGGGAGTCACGGTGGCACAGATCAGCAAATCGACCTCATCGGGGCTGGTGCCGGTTTTTTCCAGCAGGCCTTTCACGGCTTCGACGCCCATGTCGGAAGTGCCTTTTCCTTTCTTTAAAATATGTCGTTCTTTGATTCCGGTTCGGGTAGTGATCCACTCGTCGGTGGTGTCGACCATTTTTTCGAGATCACTATTGGTAAGCACATCTTCGGGTACCCATGCGTGTATGCCGGTAATGGCTGCTCGGATCTTTGTCATAATGAACTTTTCTTGTTTATGAAAGCGACAAAAGTAGCATTTTTAAAAAAAGATGCCATGCCAGCGAAAAGAATGACTCCTTTTCTGTTGCTGCCCGGAAGCTTATCCCGGACGGTTTTGCTGTTGCCTTGATTTTAAAATTCACGATGTCAATACGTTTTGTCTTCTTCCTTTGTGTAATTATGGTCAAAAAGAAAAGCCTTTGTCATTTTGAGAACAAAGGCTACAAAATTCTTGGTCGTGTAAAACGGGCATGCCCGTTTCTATCGCAAGCAGCAATTATGCTTCAGCAGCCTGAGAAACCAGTTTCCCCTTGTAATACAGATCACCATCCACATAGTAAGCTCTGTGGTAAACGTGAACTGTACCGGTAGTGGGGCAAGTGGCTAAAACGGGCGCATTTGCTTTTAAATGTGTTCTTCTTTTATCCCTTCTTGTTTTAGAAGTTTTTCTTTTTGGATGTGCCATTTTCCTAGTGTTTTATATTGTTTTACTTTTTCTTCAATTTCATTAAAGCATCCCATCTCGGATCGGTTGCAGGTTTCGAAAGTTCTTTGAGCTTCTCCAGCATATCGGGTTTGCAGGTACTGTTTCCCGATGCGTCATCCGGATGAACGTGTTTCAGCGGAAGCATCAACTGGATATATTCGTAAATGTACTGACTTAAGTCGATGCGGTGTTCCGTAAAGGGAATTTCAATGATTTCATCCGAAATCTCCTGAAATTCTTCCCCGTATTTTACGATCAGACGAAAGTCGCCATCCACAGGCTGATCATATTCCTCCAGGCAACGGTCGCATGTAAGTTTTACAATTCCTTTAAAATAAAAGTGTAACGACAGCAGACTGGATTCTTTTTCAAGATCCAGTGACAGGTCTACCTGGCCCTCCCGAATGTTAAGAGGCTCAAAATTCTCAAAGAACGAGTCATTTATCACAAAATCGTAGTGATGATTACCTATGCCTAATCCTTTGATCGGGATGATAAGCTCGCTATTCTTATTCACCTTGTGTAAATTGGGCGGCAAAATTATTGATAATAATCTGTTTAAACAAATTTTTTAACAGTTTCGCTTTTAAAATGTTTATAACCCCGGAAAGCCCTGAAAAACATCCGGTTCAGAAGTCATGCTGTTTTATTTGTTGTTGTATAGATTCATGGTGTTGTCGATCCCGGCGGAAACGAAGCCCTGAATAATTTCCACCGCTTTTTCCACACGGGGGATCATCGTATTTACTTCCTTCTGTGACCATTGCCCCAGCACAAAATCCACCTGGTATCCACGGGCAAAGTCATCGCCGATGCCCACACGCAGCCGGGGAAAAGTTTCAGTCCCCATTTTCAGGATGATGTCGGAAAGCCCGTTGTGGCCTGCGTCGCCGCCTTTTTTACGCAGGCGCAACGTGCCCAGCGGCAAAGCAATATCATCCACCACTACCAGCAGGTTTTCCACGGGGATCTTTTCCTTGTCGAGCCAGTATTTTACGGCTTTTCCGCTCAGGTTCATATAGGTCGTTGGTTTGATCACCACCAGGCTTTTGCCCTTGTATTTTACAGAGGCCACGGAAGCCAGCCGTTCGGTTTCGAATTTTCCGTTCAGCGCATTCACCAGCGCATCGGCTACAATAAAGCCAATGTTGTGACGGGTGTTGGCATATTCAACCCCAATATTTCCCAAACCTGCGATTAAATATTTCATGGTATTACATGTATGTCAAAGATAGGGCAAAAATAAAAGGGATGAAGCGGTGCTCCATCCCTTTATAGTACCGTGCAAAAAATTATTCTGCCTTTTCTTCTCCGCCTTCAGTAGCTTCGCCTTCAGCTTCAGCTTCTTCTTCCTCTTCTTCGGCTTCCTCCGAGCTAATACCACGGGCAGCAGCAACGCTGACGACCACCAGGTTACCCGGATCAAGAAAACTGAGATTGGCGTTTTTGATATCTCTTACTTTGACAGAACGTCCGATATCCAGTTTGGAAATGTCGATGACAAGGTGTTCGGGCATTTCGTTGATCAAACCTTTCACGCGAAGTTTGCGCAATTTCAAACGCAATTTTCCACCCTTCACCACACCGGGAGCTGTTCCTTTAAGCTCAACGGGCAATCCAACGGTAACAGGTTTTTCAGGATGTAACTCCAGGAAATCTGCATGCAGCACTTCGTCTGAAACAGGATGGTACTGAATATCCTGCAAAATACTGTCATAAGTTTGATCTCCCAATGTGAGTTTTACAATAATAACTTCAGGGGTAAAAACAATGCCTTTAAAGTCCTTTTCGTCCAGGGTGAAGTGTTTTTGTTCACTTCCGCCATAGATAACACAAGGCACTTTGCCCAGCCTCCGCTGTTGTTTAGCATCTTTTTTCCCTACGTTCTCGCGAAGAGAACCGCTCAATGATACTGTGTTCATAACTTAATTATTTAAAATGATTTATTTGGCATTAGGGTCCCCCAGATTAAACAGGGAACTGATAGATTCAAAATTTTCAACCCGTTTGATCACTTCGGCAAACAGAGTTGCCGTAGTGATTACTTTGATTTTATTGTTCGGATTCTGTTTGATGGGGATGGTGTCACTGACAATTACCTCACTAAACGGGGAATCCGCAATGATATCATAAGCATTGCCCGAGAAAAGTGGATGCGTTACCAACGCCCGCACGCTGTTGGCACCTTTTTCCATGATCACACGGGCAGCTTTGGTGATGGTTCCTGCGGTGTCGATAATGTCATCCACCAGTACCACATCTTTTCCGACCACATCTCCGATCAACTGCATCTTTTCCACCACATTGGGTTTGGTACGTTGCTTATAGCAGATGGCAAAACCCGTATTCAGTGCTTTGGCATAAGAAGCTGCCCGGCGGGTACCGCCCGTATCCGGCGAAGCCATCATCAGGTTCTTCAGCTTCAGGCTTTTCAGGTAAGGATAAAAAATCACCGAAGCATACAGATTATCCACAGGAATATCCATGAAACCCTGAATCTGATCTGCATGCAGATCCAGCGTGATCAACCGGTCGATGCCGGTGGTGGTCAGCAGATTGGTCACCATCTTGGCTCCGATGGAAACCCTTGGTTTGTCTTTACGGTCCTGCCGGGCGTAACCGAAATAAGGAATCACGGCTACGATTTTCCGGGCAGAAGCCCTCTTGGCAGCGTCAATCATCATCAACAGCTCCCAGATATTATCGGCGGGAGGCACCGTGGACTGAATGATAAAGACATCGCGACCGCGAATGTTTTCCTCATAAGAAGTTTGAAACTCACCGTCGGAGAATTCGATCACTTCAGATTTTCCTAAAGTGGTACCATATGCTTCTACTACTTTTTCTGCCAGGTAGCTCGTTGCGCGGCCTGAAAAAATACTAACAATCGGTTCGATCATGACGGTGATTTAAAAAGTTTCAAAAGGCGCTGCAAAAGTAAAAAAATAAATGAAAAATGAAGAATCTGTTAATTTTGTTCCAACGCCACTTTCATATACACCGGATTGTGATCACTGTTTTGGAAATTCAGGTCAATCGTTTTTACGTTGAGCAGTTTAACATTTGGCGAAAGAATAAAATAATCGATATTCGTCGTTCCGTTTTCTCCCCGTACAAAAGACTTGTAATTTTCGCGATTGGTGGGGGCTGTGGCATCAATGGCCCAGTGCCATGTCGAGGGGAACGTCTTGTCGCTCATCTGCACTTTCGTGGGGACGAAACGGTTTCCATCGTAGTTGCCTTCGGGTTTAAAATCCGGTGGATTGGCATTCCAGTCGCCGCCGGCAATCACGTAATTCCCTTTTTTATATTCTTCCAGCATTTTTGTTTTCAACACATTCAGTTCCTTTACACGAAGCAAGCTGTCATAGATATAAGCTGAGTTGTGTGTGTTCATGATGACCAGATCTTTTCCGTTTTCCAGCGGAAAACGCATCAAAATGAAACAACGGTCCAGCAAAAAGAGTTTATCCGGCCAGGGGGCGATCAGGGGGTAAGCATAGCGGGTGGCTTCGGTGTACGGCAGGTTGGTAAAAGTCATTAGTCCGCTTCTGACTTCTCCCATCGGGTCTCGGGGCGGAACCGGCACAAACGGACAATCGTAATTCAACGCAAAAATGGCATGGCTGCCTTTCTTGGCTTCGCTGATGTCTTTTACTTCGTCGAAATAATAACTTCGATGCGAATGTTCGTCCACTTCCTGGATGTACCAGAAATCGATGGTGTCGTGCGCTTCGACAAATTGTTCAATGCCTTTCAGATATTGTTCCACCATTTTTTTCGTGGGGCGGACTTTCGTGCCTCCGTCGTAAAAAAAATCCATGCCGGCACCCAATCCGGCATAGCCGATATTCCACGTCATGAAATTGAAAGTATCCTTTACGATGGGATGAAAGGTCAGCGTCTTTTTGCCTGACATCAGATTGATGACTTTAGCAGGTCGGTAGTCGGTAATGGTGATGTAAGCAAGAAATCCCCCGAAAATAATGGCCGCTGTCAGAACAATAAATCCGACAGTTTTAAAGAATTTCTTCATGGTGGGTATTTTTTGTCCAATTTAGAAAATTTTTTGCTTGAACTAAAGAAATGGACAAAAAATGCTAAGGATGAGAATTTTCGAAAAAATTACTTGACGAATTTTCCAGAATCGAGATGGGATTTTGCCTGGAGTTTCAGGGGCTTCTCCTTCTCATGAAAGCGTGTGCTCTTTCCATTGCCCATTGTTAAAACAGACAGCTGCCTGAAATCCCATTTCAAAAAGCCGCTTTTCGGTATCGTCTAAAAGCAGGTTTAGCTCTTCCGGTTTGTGCGCATCCGAAGAGATGACAATGGGAATGTTCAACTCACGAACCCGCTGCAAGGCATAATCATCCGGGAAGAGCCGGTCGGAGCGTTTTTTGTATAGTCCGCGTGTGTTGACTTCCACGATCAAATCCTTTTCTCGTATCAGATGGATTGTTTCTTCAATTAAATTTCTGTACCAGGATTCATCCTCTGTGAAGTACCGGTTTTGGTTGTGCATCTTGATCTTATCCAGATGACCCACGATTTCAAAAGGCTGGCTTTCGATCATCCGGTTCACCTGATGGAAATAAGCTTTCACGGCTTTTTTGATGTCTCCACCAAAGAATTTCTGAAGCCCCTCATCGTACTTGGCGCTTTCAGGACCGTCGATAAACCACAAGCCGTCATCATTTTCCGGATGCACCATGTGCACCGATCCGATGGCATAGTCTAATCGGGCCTTTTCTCGCCAGAAGGAAAAATCTTCCGAAAACCCGGGAATAAAGTCCATTTCCAATGCCCGGTACAGATCGATCTGTCCGCTGTATTTTTCTTTGAGCCTCTCCGTTTCCTCGATGTAATCTTCCACTTTTTTTTCTTTCAAACTAAAATTCGTCGGAAATGGCAGCGGGCTGTGCTCTGAAAAGCCCATGGCCTGAAAGCCGAGTTCCAGCGCCTGAATGACATAAGCTTCCGGCTCCGAGGCACCGTCGGAATAAGTACTGTGCTGATGCAGGTTGTATCGGATCATGAAAAATGTTTCTGCAAAAGTAAGGCAATTGCCAAAAGACAAAAAGAATTCTTGCCTCAGGAAAGCGGGGTTCGACTAAATGAACTACCTCGCAGCAAAGCTAACAGGGTATCAAAAAAGAAACTCCTTTTTTCTAACGATGCAAGTATCGGAGTATTAAACTCATTTATCCCGATACGCTCCGCTATCGGGATTCGTTCGGCTTACAAATTTCAATGCGCCACACTTTTAAAAATTGGAGTCTCACGAATAAAATGTAACGAAAAGCGTTATAAATCGTTAAATCTTGAACGGAACTATCCGTCGTGAAAAGTTATTTCCTTAATTTTGAAGTTTCCTTAAAATGAGAAATCTATTTATGGTTCAGCTTATTTTATAAACTCACTAAATTTTTTATTATGAATCGTCATTATAATTTGTTGTCCCTTTTGTTGATATTACTTATGGGAGGGGCTCCAATCATGGCAACGGCTGCAACTACCGGAAACGGTGATGCCCTGCTGTGCCGGTTCCCGACGCTGCATAACAACACCATCGTGTTCGAAGCAGGCGGAAACCTCTGGCGTGTCAACCGCGACGGCGGTGTTGCTTCAAGGTTGACAACCGACCCGGGTTATGATATGATGCCCCGGTTTTCACCCGATGGACAAACCATTGCTTTTACAGGCCAGTATGCCGGAAATGTGGATGTTTATTCCATTCCTGCCGACGGTGGCCCGGTAACCAGATTAACCTACCACTCTGACGTGGTGAGCAAAGCTCCTACACGTTGGGGACCTGACAACATGGTCATGACTTGGACCCCGGACGGGAAGAACATCGTTTTCCTTTCCCGGAGGGCTACCTGGAATTCATGGTTTGGTCAGCCGTTTGAAGTCAGCAAGATGGGCGGTCTGCCCGAGCAGCTTCCGTTGCCCAAAGGCGGCGTGATGTCTTACAGCCCTGATGGCTCCAAGATTGCCTACAACCGCATCTTCCGGAACTTCCGTACCTGGAAACGTTATGAAGGCGGCCTGGCACAGGACATCTGGATCTATGATTTTAAAACACACCAGACGGAACGTGTTACCACCTGGAAAGGGACCGACACTTACCCGATGTGGTATAAAAACACCATTTATTTTGCTTCCGACCGTGGTGAAAACCACCGCCTGAACATTTGGGCTTATGACGTGAACACCAAAGCTTTCCGCCAGATTACCCATTTCAAAGATTATGATGTGGACTGGCCGAGTTTGGGTAACAACGGCATCGTATTCCAGAACGGCGGCTCACTGTATGTATTGGATCTGCCTTCGGAACAACTGCATAAACTCAATGTGACGGTTCCCTCGGACGGAACGCAGACTATGCCGCGCTGGGTGAATGCCGGCAAACAGATCCGCAGCTTTGATATTGCCCCCAACGGAAAACGCCTGCTTTTTGGCGCCCGCGGCGATCTCTTCACTGTCCCTGCAAAACACGGCGCTACCCGCGATCTGACTCAGACTTCCAACGCACAGGAACAATATCCTGCCTGGTCGCCCGACGGCAAATGGGTGGCTTACCTGACCGATGCCAGCGGCGAAAACGAACTGGCCATCCGTCCTTCCGACGGTTCGGGAAATCAGGAAACGATCACGCATTTTAAAACCGGATATTTCTACAATCCTACGTGGTCGCCCAACAGCGATATGCTGGCTTTCTCCGACAACAACCATGTACTTTGGTACATCAACATAAAAGACAAGAAACCCGTTCGCATCGATCAGGACAAAGTCAGCCCCATCTGGGATTACCACTGGTCACCTGATGGTCAATGGATTTCTTATTCCAAGACCAATGCCAGCGGATTGTCACAGATCTATATCTACAGTCTTGAAAATCACAAATCCGTAAAAGTAAGTTCCGGTATCTATGCCGATAACGATCCTGTTTTCAGCCCCGACGGAAAGTACCTGTACTTTGTTTCGGCACGTCACGAAAATCCGACTTTCAGCGAAACCGAATTCAACGTGGCTACAGAGAAAATGGACGGCATTTATCTGGTGACCCTGCAGAAAGATGAAAAATCTCCTTTTGCTCCCGTTTCCGACGAAGGAACCATGGAAGCCAAGAAAAAATCTGCCAGTGAAGGCGCCTGGAAGCCGGGCAGCTCAGCGCCTGTGAAAATCGACTTCGACGGGTTGATGGACCGCGTGGTGGCACTGCCGATTCCTTCCGGAGATTATGGTAACCTCCAGGTAACCGGCGACAAAGTCTTCTATCAGACACGTCCGTTGTTCAAAATCGACGGGCCCTTGCAAGGCAGCGGCCAGTCGTCCATCCTGGTTTACAACCTGAAAGAGAAAAAAGGCGGTACCGTGGTGGAAGACGGCGTACGTGCTTTTGCGTTGAGCGCTGACGGAAAAACCATCGCTTACATGCAACATGGCAAGTTCCACCTGATGCCTTCATCGGGCATGAATGCCAAAGGCAGTGAAGTCGTGAACACTTCCGAAATGAAAATGCAGGTCTATCCGCATCAGGAATGGGATGAAATGTATCATCAGTCATGGCGGTTGTTCCGTGATTTCTTCTACAGCACCAAGATGAATGGGGTTAACTGGAAGGAAGTCGGCGAAAACTACGCCAAGCTTCTGCCTCAACTGGGTTGCCGTGAAGATGTGAACTACCTGATTGGGGAAATGATCGGCGAATTGAACAACTCGCACTGCTATGTTTGGGGTGGCGACGACAATTATACCGTGAAAGCCAACCACACCGGCGTGCTGGGTGTTGATTTCGGTTTGAAAGACGGCCGCTATTACTTCAAGAAGATCTATCCCGGCGACAATTCCCGCGAAGGCTATGAATCTCCGCTGATGCAGCCCGGGGTGAATGTGAAAACCGGCGATTACCTGCTGGCAGTGAACGGTCATGAGTTGAAAGCTCCGACCAATCCTTACAGCTTGTTTGTAAACACCGTCGGACAGCAAACCACGCTGACCGTTGCTGATTCACCGGATGGTAAAGGCAAACACAATATCGTGGTGAAACCCATCGACAACTCGCTGAATTTGCGCCTGAATGCCTGGATCACCCACAACCGCGATTATGTCAACAAGAAATCCGATGGTAAAATCGGATACATCTACTTGTCTGACATGGAAGCGGTGGGTATGGATCAGTTCATTCACCAGTTCTATCCTCAGATCAGCAAACAGGGTCTGATCATGGACGACCGCTTCAACGGCGGCGGATTCATCGACCAGATTGTGCTGGAAAGACTGCGCCGCGTGCTGGTCGGTATGAGCACCAACCGGACACATGCCGCCATGCGTTATCCCGAACAGGTACTGAACGGATACAAAGTGTGTCTGCTCAACCATTATTCCGCTTCCGACGGTGATATGTTCCCGTTCTATTTCCGTAAATACGGATTGGGACCGTTGATCGGAACCCGGACCTGGGGCGGTGTTCGCGGATACAACGACGACTGGTCACTGCTGGATGGCGGTAACCTGATCGTTTCCGAAAACAGTATCTACGGACTCGATTCCAAGTGGGCGATCGAAAATCACGGGGTGACCCCGGATATCAAAGTTGATAACCTTCCGGGAGATGTGATGGCCGGAAAAGATGTACAACTCGACACGGCCATCGACTACATCATGAAGAAGCTCAAAGAGCACCCGTTGCCATTACCGCAACCCCCTGCTGAAATTCCTGCTTACCCGAGCGGAAATGATGCCGGCGGAACGAATTAATAAAATAATATTGACAAAAGGCTGTCTCAAATTCCTGAGGCAGCCTTTTGTTTTTTTATCGCACCAATTATTTTATAAATTGCGCCTTAATTTAAAAACCAATAAAAATCAAAAGTTATGAAACGATCAAAAACCACAGGACAAATTCTGAAAGGCATAGCCTATTCAGTGTTTGCCATCGCCCTGTTTCTTCTTGCCAGGCTTATTTTTAATAGTCATGCCGTTCCCAATGCTTCGATCCATCAGGAAGAAGTTCACAAAGTGGCTTATGCCTTTGGATGGTATATTGGATTTTATGGAATACCGGTATTTTTAGCAATTATTGGATGGATTTTGTTAAGGTGGGGAAATAAAAAAGTAAATCTTTCTCAAACGGAAGTGCAGAACTCCTGATATTGAAATGAAGGATTGATATTATAGCAAGAAAATGAAATTATCAAAAGGTCAGAGAATCGCAGTTAAGGTCATTGCCATCCTGTTATACCTGGTAGCGGCATATGGTTTTATTCAGATAGCGTATGGCAAGCCACCGGTGATGCAACCTTCGGCCAATCATACCGAAGCCTATAAAATAGGTTTCTATTTCGGAAAGTATTTGCGTTTTTATATCCTCCCGTTTGTATTCGCTTATGCGGGATGGCTTTTATATAAAGTTGGAAGAGAAAAACCAGAATCAACGATATCTGAAGAAGACGAATCGAAAAAAATTTCAGAATAAACAGCATGGAACTCATCGAATGGAAAGACTTTGAAAAAGTGGAGCTCCGCGTGGGCAAAATTGTCCATGCCGAGGTCTTTGCCAAAGCCCGGAAACCGGCGTACATTTTGCATGTGGATTTCGGTCCCGAATTTGGCATCAAAAAATCCAGTGCCCAGATCACAGCATTATATACCGTGGAAGAGCTGGTGGGCAAGCACGTAGTCGGCGTGCTGAATTTCCCCAAAAAGCAGATCGGCCCGTTCTTTTCAGAATGTCTGACTACCGGTTTCGCCGATAACCAGGGCCGCGTGGCACTGTGCGTTCCCGACAAAGAAGTGCCGCTGGGAAGCAAGCTGTTTTGAAAACAAAATTGACAAGGTGACTGGGTGACGAAGTGACCTCTGGAATAATGAATGATGAAAATGCCTGGAGTTCATAAAGTGCGCTAAAGTTCAAAAGGGCACAGCGTATAGCGCTCAGAGTCTCAATGGTTCTAAAGCTCAAAAATTGTTATCCAACCGGCAACAAAGCTTACAACATAGAACCCATAAACCACAACGCCTTACTTTTTAATCTTCAATCTTCATTCCCAAACCCACCCCTGCACCCCTCCAGGGAGGGGATCATTACGGCAACCAAAAGTGCGCGGCTTGGGGGTAGCGCTGGCAAAGAAAGAGAAGGAGCTCAGGGCAACGCCCTCCATCACTTTTATGACTCTTGAACATTTGAGCTTTTGAGCCTCTGAACTTTTGATCCTATGCCCGCTTTATGGAAGATCGGCATAGCGTTTCACCCGGTCGTAGTCTTCAGGCCGGGTCCATAAACTGACGGCAACCAGCAAAATGACATTGGCGATCAGTCCGTAGATGCCTTCATGCATGGGAACGGGTTTCAGTGCGGGATAGTACAGGAAGAAAAGCGTTACCGCGATGCCGCCGGTCAGACCGGCGATCGCACCCTTGCCTGTAGCGCGGGGCCAGTAGAACATGGCAAATACCAGCGGAAAGATCTGGGCGATACCGCCATAAGCGCCCAACAGGAGTGACACAATATCGGTTTTGGAAAAAACCGCAAAGTAATATGCCACCAGGCTGATCAGGACCACAAAGATGCGGATCAGCAAACGCTCATGATCACCGGACATGAGCCACTTGTTCAATGATGGGATCTTGGTCAGCCCATCGCGCACGCCCACCGAAGCGGCCGCATGGACAATGGCGTCGCCCGAACTCATGGAAGCCGCCAGCGTTCCGGCACAAACCAGACCCACCAGCACCACCGGCAGATCCGCGTGCAGCAGCACATGAGGAAGGATGGCATCGGACGGCGTGACGCCCGGAAAGGCCAGTACGGCTGCAAATCCGATGATCAGAATGGGTACCAGGAAAAGCTGGAAAGTGGGATACAGCACAACTGTCATCTTGATGGCCCGGTCGCTTTTGGCGGCAAAAGCCTTCATGAAAAAGTGAGGCCACATCGACATGCCCAGGGCAGAAACCACCACGGCCGAGCTGAAGCCCCACCAGCTCCATGGGTGGCCGCTGGCCTGAAGTCCGGGCGCTGTCAGCGCCTGCCTGAAATCGGAATGGATCAGCTTTTCGAACATCGGGCCGATGCCGCCGAACATCTTTTGCGGCAGGTAAATGCCCAGAAACCAGGCAATCGCCAGCATAAACAACCCCTGAAAAGTGTTGGTCCAGCCCACGCCCATCACCCCACTGAAAAACACATAGATTAACACTACCAGATACGCAATGCCGGCGCCCAGCCAGACGGGGATCTCCCCCTTGCTGATGGTATTCAGAACGAGTCCGGCCCCCTTCATCTGCAAGGTCAGGTAAGGGATGAAAACAACCACCGTGAGGACGGCCAGCAGGGTGGAAAGGAATTTGCTGTTGTAGCGGTCCTGCAACAATTCAGCCTGGGTAACAAACCCGTATTTTTCCCCCAGCCGCCGGGTTTTCGGACCGAAAAAATACAACGGCACCATCCCCAGGGTACCGTAAGCGATAATATAAAAAGCGGCGGCACCACGCGAGTACGCCCAGCCCGGTCCCCCCAGAAAAGCAAACGACGAGAAAATCGAAGCGCCCAGCACAAAATACAGGATCAGTACGTTCATGGAACGGTCGCCCGCCACATAGCCTGTCGTGCTGTGGCTTACCTTCAGCCCCGGTACGATGCCCATCACCAGCGTGATAAGCAGGTAAATGCCACTGATCAAAAGGATAATCGTTCCGTTTCCCATCACCGTTCTTCTTTTGTGTCTTTCAGAAAATAAACCAGCAAAGCGAAAAAGGAGCAGATCAAAATAAAGATCACCCATGCAAAGGAAAGCGGAAAGCCCAGGATTTGCGGCAACGGAGAGGAGAACAACGGATACACCGGCCAGATCAGGCACAACTGCAGGATCGCAAGAAAAGCCACCAGGATCAGCGTGCGTTTTTTTCGGCCCGGAGCACCTTTTGAAAATACCAATCCCCTGGGAAGATTATTTTTTGTCATAAGCACCTTTAAAAGAAGATGCAATATAATCATTCTTCAGATTAACTGATAAATCATGAGAAACGCTGATTTTTTGCAAAATCTTCGGACCGGATTTTACTTTTCGCTACCTTCATCGTATCAACCATAAAGCATAATCATCCTGATGCCGGAAGCACTGAGAAAAATCATACAAAAAGCACAACGGGGCGACACCACCGCTTTTGCTTTTCTTGTGGAAGAATATCAGCAATATGCTTTTAGTCTTGCTTTCAGGATCTTGTGCGATGAGGAAGAAGCGAAAGACACGGTACAGGAGAGTTTCATCAAAATATGGAAGAAACTGGGCACATTCGACACGTCCGGAAAATTCACGACCTGGATGTATACCATTGTAACAAATTGTGCCATCGACAGGTTCAGGGCCATAAAAAGAAGAAAGCTTGTCAGCATGGACGAAGTGGCAGCGGAAATCAATTTGTTGTCCCGGGATCAGGTGAACCGGCAAATGGACAACCGGGAAATCGGACAGCTCATTCGGTTTTTGGCGGAAGCGTTGCCGGAGAAGCAAAGGCTGGTGTTTGTGCTCAGGGATTTGCAGGGCCTGGACTCGAAAGAAACCCAGGAAATATTGCATGAAACGGAAGTGTTTGTCAAAAGCAATTTGTACCAGGCCCGTAAAACGATCAAAGAGAAACTGAATCGTATGATGCAGTTTGAAAGGAGGTAATCATGGATTGCAAGGAGGTAAAAAAACGGATTGACGAGATGTCACCCGATATGAATCCTGAGCCGGAAAAGGAGGTTTTATTCCATCTCAGGAACTGCTCAGCATGTCAAAAATATTATGACGACCAGATACGGATGATCCGGGTTGTTACCCATTTAAGGGATCAGGAGCCCGAGTTGAAAAATCCCGGTGCCCTTAAATCGGCCATCCTTTCATCGGTTGAAAACGAGAAAAACACTTCCGGCAGCCATCCTTTCCCGATGGTTTTTCTGATCCGGTTTTTGGCTGCCGCCAGCGTTGTGTTGCTCCTTACCCTGGGGATCGAGCAGTATACGGTTTTGCGGAAGGTGCAGCATCTCGAAGCGCAGCTGGGGAAAGTGAAACCGGCTTCTGCCATTCCGGAGATGATGCTCTCCAGGGCCTCCCTGGTCGACATCCATGCGTTATTGTCCGGCGGGGAGCAGCAGGTAAGCATGAAGAACCTGCTCCTGTGGGCCCGGATGAAACAATTCGAAAATTCAGATTTTACTTATCAGGATTTAAAACGTAACATCCCTAAAGACAAAAGCATTGAGAAAATCATCTCCACGCAACAGCAAAAACTTAAAAAGCAGAAACCATGAAAACAAGGAACACAATAGCTTTTCTTCTGGTGGCTCTCCTGTTGACGATTACTTCCTGCCGGGATATTGCGGTAACCACCAAAATCAATCGCAACGGCTCGTTCACACGCACCATCACCGTAACCGGCGATTCCACCGAGATTCTCAACAAAAGACTTCCTTACCCTGTCGACGGCAGCTGGAAGACGGTGGTAAAACAGGATACCGCCGGTTCGAAATGGATTATTACCTATACCAAGACGTTTCGCAACGATCAGCTGCTCAATAAAGAGATAACATCGGATACCGGCTGGATGAAGCAACTCAAACGTCAGGTGTCCATTCATAAAAGATTTGCCTTCTTCTATTCGTATATCACCTTTCGGGAAAAAATTGAAGCGGCGAATCCGTTTACAAAAATCCCGTTGAAGGACAGTTTGTCTGCCGACGAGATCAAACAGCTGGAAAACGAAGGCACGCCGGCCACGCCTGCCGACAGCACCAAGATGAAAGATATTGAAGAAAAAGCACTCCTGCTGGTGGTCCGTTCCATGACCGCAGAAGTTTCGGAGATCCTGGAAAAAGGAATACGTCAGCTGAACGACCCCGGACTCTCACCCCAAATTGTAAAAAGATACCAGGACAGCCTGTTTCAGAAAATAAGCGGCAACTGGAATCTCAAATCATCAAAGGATTTTATCAAAGACCTGGCTCACTGGAGCGGCCAGCAAAAGATCCTGGAAATCGAAAAAAATTCTCCCGGTTTGTTCCGGGCCTTTGATGCGAAACTGGCTTTTTTCAATGAGGTGGTTACCATGCGCGACTACACGCAAGTGGTGGAGATGCCGGGACTGATTACCGAAACCAACTCGCAGTCGCTCGCCGGGAACACGGTCAAATGGAAAGTGGATCCCATGTCGTATTTACTCACCGATTATACCATGTACGTCCAGTCGCGGGTGGTGAATTACTGGATGTTCGTGCTTACCGGAATCGTGGTGCTGAGCCTGATTATTTTACTGGTGATACGGGCGTACCGGTAGATTTAGTGCCTGAGTGTCTTAAGTGAACGGAAGATCAAATGTTCAAAGGCTCAAATGTTCAGAAGCTCAATGGCGCTCCGGGGACAGGGGGAACCCAGTACTGGCGCGCGTTTTTAACGCGTGATAATTTTTCTTTGGACGGGCAAAGAATGGAAGGAGCCTCGGGGGCAGGGTTTCAATAATCAGGACCCTCACGTCCCGATTTATCGGGACTCAGGGCTAAACGTAATTTTATATTTTTTCATTCGTAATCTTTCCTTTCTGTTCCCGGATGTGCGAGGGCCCCAAAATCCGGCGAGCAGAGTCAGCGGGAATGATTGGTTGCCTATGAGGCGGTGCAAAGGCGCTTGTCGTTCTGAGAAAAACATTTGCCGGTCCGGTGAGAGGGCGTTTTGATCAGCCTACTTTGCCCGCATCGTCGCAGCAAAGCGGGGAGCGAAGACGCATCGGATTTTGCGCCCTTTCTTTGTTCCTTTCTTTGGACGGGCAAAGAAAGGAAGGAAGTTCCGGGGCAACGCCCCTTTTCATCAACAACCTATCATTTTCGTTCCTATGTCACGCATTGCACGTGTCCGCCTCTGGCGGAAACGGGGACGAGATTGGCTTGGGATGATTCTGATGGCTGCCCTGAAAGGGCTGATTTGTCTGATTTTATCCGATGGGCTGCCCCCATCGGTGTGATCTTGCCCCCCCTTCAGGGCTTTGATGGGTTGTTTAATTTTACGGATCCTCGCCCTCGTTACACTTGTCCGCCTCCGGCGGAAACGAGGACGAGACAGGGAATACCCGGATGCGTGCAACGGTTCATGCTTCTTCTTTCACTTCCCTGAGTAAGGGTTCAACCGTTGCGTAGTCTTTAATGACTTTGATGGTTATCAAAGCCACCATGATCACCAGGACCCCGCTGATGAGGTTGGCCACTGTGCCCTTCAGGAGTGCATGAGTTGATTTGGCTTCATGGAAATACAACTCGACAAACAAGGCCACGGTAACGCTGATTAAGCACAGCGCCCACCACAGATTCACGATACCTGTCTTAAGCTTCCGGTTGATATTTATTTCTTTTTTCATCAACAGTTCCTGTGTTTCCTGGTAGAGCTCTTTCATGATCTGATAGGGCCTGTAAAAATTCACGACCGGAACGAACCAGCAACCCGCAGCCCAACCTTCCGAATGAGCCAGGGAATCTGTTTTTTGGTGCAGGTTGAAGTAAGCCCTTCTGAACCATTGAATGAACAGAACGGCTGAAATAATGTAGGTGAAAAGAAAAAGATCGCTTAAAAGCCCCTCGACATAGTAAACCGCTTCGGCGTTTCCCATGGCTACTTTACCCCCATGGGCGTAGGTCTCTAATAATTGGTGCTGAAAGTAAACGGCGATCGTCGCCACCACCTGCAACCCTAAAATGATCCATATAAAAGTAATGGCATGTTTGGCTCTTTGTTGGTTTGTTCTTAATTCATTCATTTCTTTATGTTGTTTACATGACGTTCTTAACGGTTCCGGCTATGAGCAGTAGTGTCCCGCAGGGCGCTATTGATTCGATCCTCGTCCGCGTTTGTAACGCGGACGGAATTTATCATCACGTTTATTGAAAAATCCGGTGGCTTTCAGAACATTTGAAATGTTCGTCTTAGATGCGTCCTCGTTACAAACGAGGACGAGACAGGGG
>CAYWBO010000011.1:0-26354 GCA_964456625.1 uncultured Lentimicrobiaceae bacterium
GGAAATAGATGCTATCAATTGGTTCATCCAGATAAAAGACGGAGTGCAATAAAGGGTTATTTTAAGTTAACTTTCCCTGGCATACATAGGATCAACACGTACCAGTAAATCTAAATCTATTGGTGCATAGATAGAAAATGCACGTCAGCTCTGGTAGGAATAGAGAAAAAATCCATCAGAAATTCTACTTTGAAAACGGGCTTAAATCGGCATTTCCCGCTTCACAAAATTTCCTATTTTTGCTTTGAATTTCAAAGAAGGTAGCGAAAATTTTTCAAGCCTGAAGGGAATATCAGCAATGATATTTTCCAATTTGGATTCAAAGGACAACAGCTTAGCGACACGAATTACTTGAATTTATTCAATTCATCTTCAATTAATTAAAATCTTTGAGGAGAAACACTGAAAAACAACGATTACCATGGACCGGGCAGCCAACCGAGAAAAAGTTTTGAAGAAACTGGAAGAACTTGATATTTCCTATGATATCTATGAGCATCCTCCGCTGGACACCATCGAGATTGCCCTTCCCTACTGGGAAAAGATCAACGCCATGCACTTTAAAAATCTGTTTTTCAGAAACCACAAAGGAAACAAACACTTTTTGGTCATCGTAAGAGACACGGCTCCTTTTGATATCCACAGCCTTGAAAAGAAATTAAAACAGGGCAAACTCAGTTTCGGATCCGAAAAAAGGCTCATGAAATACCTCGGCGTTAAACCGGGTTCTGTTTCCCCGTTCGGTTTGCTGAACGATGAAACCCATCATGTGCACCTGTTTCTGGATCAGGAAATGAAAGAGGCCGGCAAAGTCAGCTTTCATCCTAACGACAATACAGCCAGCCTGGTTATTGCCTACACCGATCTGATTAAATTTTTGCAGCACCTGGGAAATTCCTTTGAATATTTCAATCCCGAAAACGCAAATTAAAAATATCTTTATGGAAAAGCTTGGTATCAATGTAAATTCAGAAATCGGTAAGCTTAAAGCTGTGGTTGTGCACACGCCGGGAGCAGAAGTTGAAAATATGACGCCTGAAAATGCTGAAAGGGCTTTGTATTCCGACATTTTAAATCTCAGAGTCGCACTTTCTGAATATGCTGACTTTCTAAGTGTTCTAAAAAAATTTACGCAGGTTTTCGAAGTAAAAACGTTGCTTAGAGAAACCCTCGAGCAGGAAGTGGCAAAACAGAGGCTGCTGGAACGGCTGTGCAAACAGAACAGTTATAAATTCGCGACACCGGAAGCCTGTGAAAAGCTAAGCAAACTTCCGGTTGCCAAACTCACCTCTCTGCTGATAGAGGGCGTTCTGATGGAAAAGAACAATCTGACGCGCTTTCTGGATAGCGAGCGCTATTGCATCCATCCCCTACCCAACTTTTTCTTCACCCGTGATGCCAGCTTTTCTGTTAACGACAAGGTGATGATCAGCAAGATGGCCAATGCGGTGCGTGATCGCGAAGCGTTGATCATGGAGGAAATTTTTCGCTCTCACCCAATGTTCAATGCGAACACCCTGGACCCGGTGACCCTGTTTGACAATACAGGGAAGGGAACGATCGAAGGTGGCGACGTATTGGTGGCCCGAGAAGATGTGCTGGTTATGGGTACTGGAAATCGGACTTCAACGCAGGGTATCGACAGCATGATCCAATATCTGAAAACAAAACCGGGCGTAAAACACATTCTTGTCCAGGAACTTCCGGTGAAACCGGAATCTTTCATCCATCTGGATATGACCTTTACTTTCCTTGACCGGGATAAATGCATGATCTACGATCCGTTGATCCTGAAATCGAATAAACATCTCACCATTCATATCATCATCGACGGCGACAAAGTCAGTCAGATCCGAGAGGAAAAGAACCTGGTACATTCGCTGAAAGCGCTGGGCATGGATATGGAGCCTGTTTACTGCGGCGGCAAAACCGATCTTTACATCATGGAGCGAGAGCAATGGCAGAGCGGCGCCAACTTCTTTGCCCTGGCTCCGGGAAAAGTCATTGGTTACGAGCGAAATGTAAGGACCATTGAAGCCATGAACAACCATGGTTTTGAAGTGGTTCCGGCCAAAGACATCGCCGAAGGAAAAGTTTCGGTCGATGCTTACGAAAAAATGGTGATCACCATCAAAGGAAACGAACTTTCCAGGGGCGGCGGCGGTGCCCGCTGCATGACCATGCCGCTTTCGCGGGAAGAAATCAGCTGGTAGAATTTTTTCTGCTTATCCTGAACTTATTGATGCGACAGGGATTTTTTCCAAGGGAAATAGTGTGAATTTTATTTCTTCCGGCGCCCAGAAAGTCTTATTTTTGGATAGGGAAAAACCTCCCGGAAAAGCGATGCATTCATGACCAAAGAAGAAGCCAAAGCCAGAATTGACGCACTCTGCGAAGAGCTACAGGATCACAACTATGCTTATTATGTTCTGACACAACCTAAGATCTCCGATTACGAATTTGATCAAAAGCTGAAAGAGCTTGAAAAACTGGAAAGGGAATTTCCGGAATTTCTCCGTCCCGATTCCCCCACCCACCGTGTGGGCGGGGAACCGACCAAAGATTTTAAAACCGTCGAACACAAGTATCCGATGCTCTCGCTATCCAACAGTTATTCACTGGATGAAATCCGGGAATTTGATGCCCGGGTACAAAAAACCATCGGCCATCCGGTGGATTATGTTTGCGAGCTGAAATATGACGGACTTTCCATCAGCCTGAGTTACGATAACGGACTATTAACCAGTGCGGTCACACGCGGTGACGGCGTTCGGGGCGATGACGTCACACAAAATGTCCGCACCATCAAAAGCATCCCGCTCAGATTGCGGGGAGATTATCCGGAACACCTGGAAGTCCGTGGCGAAGTTTACATGCCACACGCAGCCTTCGAAAGCTTGAATGCCGAACGGGAAGAAATCGGCGAAAGTCCCTTTGCCAATCCGAGAAATTCGGCCGCCGGTTCATTGAAAATGCAGGACCCCAAAGAAGTGGCCAAACGACAGCTGGATGCTTTCCTGTACTCAATTCCGCACGAACTACCCGGTGTTACAACACATTACGACAGCTTAAAATTCGTTAAACAGCTGGGAATCAAAATATCCAACAATATTGCAGTTTGCAAAGACCTGGATCAGGTTTTTGAATTTATAAAAGATTGGGATACGGGTCGCCGGGAACTTCCCTTCGACATCGACGGCATCGTCATCAAAGTCAATGATCTGCAACTTCAAAAGCAACTGGGTTACACCGCCAAAACGCCGCGCTGGGCCATTGCTTACAAATTCAAAGCCGAACGTGTCGAGACGATCCTGGAATCCATTGCTTACCAGGTCGGTAGAACCGGTGCCGTCACGCCGGTAGCCAACCTGAAACCGGTACAGCTCGCCGGCACCACCGTCAAACGCGCCAGCCTCCACAATGCCGATGTCATGGCGCAACTGGACGTTCGCGTGGGCGATACGGTTTATGTGGAAAAAGGCGGGGAAATCATTCCGAAAATCATTGGCGTAAACTTTGATTTAAGGCCTGAGGATTCGGTTCCCACCGAATTCATCAAAACCTGTCCCGAATGCGGGACGCCCCTGGTCAGAACCGAGGGCGAAGCGGCGCATTACTGCCCCAACGAAGACAACTGTCCGCCGCAGATCAAGGGGAAACTCGAGCATTTCATTTCGCGCAAAGCCATGGACATCAACAGTTTGGGGGAAGGCAAGATCGAGATGCTCTTCGACAACCAGCTGATTTCCAACATTGCCGACCTCTACGATCTTACCTATGACCAGATTTTTGGGTTGGAAAAAAGTATTGCCTCCGAAGACGGAAAGAAAATCAAAAAACTAAGTTTCAAGGAGAAAACGGCTCAAAATATTATTTCAGGCATCGAAGCTTCCAGGGAGATTCCTTTTCCAAGAGTATTGTATGCCATCGGGATCCGCTTTGTGGGAGAAACGGTGGCCAAAAAACTGGCCCAGCATTTCAAAGACATCGATTCTCTTATCAATGCCTCCTTTGAACAATTGGTTGAGGTTGAGGAAATCGGTGAGAAAATCGCAGCATCGGTAACCCAATTCTTTCAGCAGGACAAACACCTTCAAATCATCAACCGTCTGAAGGAAAAAGGACTGAAGCTGGAGCTGAAAGCGGAAGCGGCACCTGTTTCTCAAAAGCTGGAAAACAAAGCGTTTGTCGTGAGCGGCGTTTTCGAACGGCATTCCAGGGACGAATTAAAGAGCCTGATCGAGAAAAACGGCGGCAGGAATGTCTCTTCCATTTCTGCCAAAACCGATTTTGTCCTGGCCGGAAGCAACATGGGGCCTTCCAAAAAGCAGACAGCCGAAAAACTGGAGATCCCTATTATTTCGGAAGAGGACTTTGAAAAGATGATCGGATAAAGTCTCAGGGAGCCTGTAAACCGGTGTAAGATAAACTTAATTCCCAAAGACGATCCTGTATTTTGCGGTCATAGGAAATGGCCGAAGATCTTGTTTCTCTTTGATTTACAAGATACAACCCTGTCTTATTTTCCATTTCTGGCGAAATTGCCGCGAAAACAGAGGTTCGGGCACCTTTTTCCACGCTGCCGCCTCCGAATCCGCCCCAGCCCTCATGGAGCAGTTTTGTACCGATCACACCGGGATGAAGGCAATTCGCCGTTACTTGGCTTCCATTCAGCTCCCGGGCAAGCTTGTAGGTAAAAAGCACATTCTCCAGCTTGGAAACCGCATAGGCGTTGTATGGATCAAAATATTTTTCGCCGTTCAGGTTGTCGAAATCCATGCTGCCGGATTGCGCCATGGAACTGACGTTGACAATCCTTGAACCAGGGGTAGCCCGGATCAGGTCCAGCAATTGAAGCGTTAAAGCAAACACCGCCAGATGGTTGACCATGAACGTTTTTTCGAAACCGTTTTTTAAAACCACTTGATGATTTTCAAAAATTCCGGCGTTATTCACCAGCACATCCAATCGCGAGAACCGGCTTTTTATTTCCTGCGCCATCGCTGCAATTTCATCCAGATCCGTAAAATCCGCTGTCACCGTTTCAACCTCAGTGTTTCCTGACCGGGATATTACTTCTTCAGCAGCCTTCCAGCTTTTTTCCTGATTTCTTCCATGCACAATAATTTTATGCCCCTGGCGGGCCAGCTCAATGGCTGTTTGCCTGCCGATACCATCTGTTGAACCCGTGACAAGAATGACTTTTGTATCCATAAACAAAGATTTCTTCAAAATTATAAAATAACCCGGCATGCCAGGGGTGATTTTCCTTTCGATTCCAACGAAAAATAGTATTTTTGGCGCGTCAATATATTCTGACCTTATTCGCTCATTCATTAATCATTAGAAAACAGTATGCAACAATTTTCCGAATTTGATGAGAAAACCACAGCCGTTATTCGTGGTTTAATTATGGATGGAACACGCAAAGCCAACTCCGGTCACCCGGGGGGTGCCATGTCATCGACGGATATGGCTTATGTTCTTTTCAAATATCATTTAAATTTTGATCCTGACAACAGCGAATGGATCAACCGCGATCGTTTTGTACTTTCCGCAGGCCACGAAAGCATGCTTTTGTATTCTTTGTTGCATTTGCAGGGAAGACTTGCAATGGATGAACTGAAAAGATTCAGACAGTGGGGCAGTTTAACGCCCGGACATCCCGAGCACGGGCTGACTGCGGGCGTGGATGCCACTACCGGACCGCTGGGACAAGGCTTTGGGATGTCTGTCGGAATGGCCCTAGCAGAGCAGGCACTGGCCAGCCAGCTGGGAAAAGATGTGATTGACCACTACACTTATGCATTAGCCGGCGACGGCGATTTGCAGGAGCCGGTGGCTTTGGGTGCTGCCGCCAACGCCGCGCATTTCGGATTGGGAAAACTGATTGTTTTTTATGATAAAAACGACGCGCAGATCTCCGGCCCCACCAGCCGCGCCGACAGTACCGATATAGCCAAAGTATTTGAAGGCCTGGGCTGGCACATCCAAAAAATTGACGGTCACAATTTTAACGAAATCGACAACGCGCTAGAAACAGCCAAAAGTGAAAAAGACCGGCCCTCTTTGATCATCGGGCAAACAAAAATGGCCAGAGGCGCCGCCAGTCAGGAAGGCGATTACCACACACACGGAGCTCCCCTCGCACCGGAAGAAATTGCTGCCACCAAAGCAAAATTAGGTTTACCGTCAGATCAGTTCTTTTTTGTTTCCGATGAAGTTTACAATGATTTCCGGTCGAACTTCGAAGCAAAACGTAAAATTGTAGCGGACTGGAAAAAAAATACGCAAGCCAGGGCAAAGGAAAACGCCGCCTTTGCCGCCCGTTTTGAAGCCATTGCTAACAAAGAGCTGACGCCCGATTTTGAATTACCGGTTTTTAATGCCGGTGAAAAGCTGGCCACCAGGGCATCTTTCGGAAAAACACTGGCTCATTTTGCAAAACAAACAGAAGCCATCATCGGCGGTTCCGCCGATCTGGAACCGTCCAATAATACCAAACCTTTTGCCGATATCGTCGGCGAATTTTCAAAAACAAACCGTGGAGGAAGAAACATCGCTTTTGGGGTAAGAGAATTCCCCATGGCCGCCATTTTAAACGGTATTGCTTTGCACGGCGGATTCAAGCCTTTTGGAGCTACTTTTCTTGTATTCTCAGACTACGCAAAGCCGGCTATGCGCCTGTCTGCCCTGCAGAAACTTCCGGTGCTTTACGTATTTACCCATGATTCGTTTTATGTTGGTGAAGACGGGCCCACCCACGAACCCGTGGAACAGATGAGCAGCCTGCGTGCCTTGCCGAATCATGTTTTGTTCCGTCCGGCAGAAGCCAATGAAACTGCCGTTACGTTGAAAATTGCTTTCGAAATCAAAAACCGGCCGGTTTCGCTGGCATTGACACGGCAGTCCCTTCCGACGCTGGAAACAGAAGATATTTATGAAAAAGTCAAAAAAGGTGCTTATATTGTTCAGGGAAATGAAGCGGAAACACCGGATATTATCCTGATCGCATCCGGTTCGGAAGTGCACCTGGCCATGGCCGCTGCCAAACTGATCAAAGACAAAAAAGTGCGGGTTGTCAGCATGCCTTCCATGGAACTGTTTGATGAGCAAAGCGATGAATACAAGAATTCCATTTTACCTCCCCGGGTTACCTACAGGGTCAGCGTAGAAGCCGGCAGCACTTTCGGATGGGGCAAATACGTCAGTCAGGGATGGAGTTTTGGTCTGGATCATTTCGGCGAATCAGCACCTTTTGAGGTTCTGGAAAATGAATTTGGCTTCACGCCTGAAAACCTGGCAAAAAAGATCGAAGAACGTTTACCTTAAAACCAAGGATTATGAACAGAATTCAGATTGCGCCTTCCATCCTGTCTGCCGACCTGCTGAGGTTGGAAGAACAGGTAAAACTCGTCGCCGAACAGGGTGCCGATATGATCCATGTGGATATCATGGACGGGCATTTTGTCCCCAATTTGACCTTCGGTCCCAACGTGGTGGCCGCCCTGAAGCGCATCACCGACCTGCCGCTGGACGTGCACCTTATGGTTGAAAACCCGGATCTTTGTCTTGAGAAATTTGTGGAGGCCGGGGCGTCCGTTTTAACGGTCCATCAAGAGACCTGCACCCATCTGCATCGCACCATTCAGGCGATCCATGATATGGGCATCAAAGCCGGGGTTTCGCTGAATCCCGCCACTTCGCTTGTAACGGTGGAGAATGTCATGGAGGACCTTGATCTTATTCTGATCATGACTGTAAATCCAGGATTCGGAGGACAAAAATTTATCCCGCAAAGCCTGAACAAAATTGCGAAAGCAAGAAAGATGATCGAAAAGACCGGGAAAGATATCTTCCTGGAAGTAGACGGCGGTGTGAATCCTGAAACGGTGGAGATCATTGTCAAAAGCGGCGCTGATGTGCTGGTTGCCGGGAATTCTATTTTCGGACAAACAGACATCGTGAAAGCATTTCACGAACTGAGGAAAAAAGCCGAGAAAGCCGCCAGTACACTTTAATTTCAGGAAAGCCGTACCCGTGGATCCAGGACGGCGTAGAAAATATCCACCAGGATATTGATTACAATCAGTATCACCGAAATAAACAGTACCACGCCCATAACCACAGGTAGGTCATATTTTTCCAGTCCGTTCACCATCACCATTCCGATACCTTTCCAGTCGAAGACATATTCCACAAAAACAGCACCTGCCATCAGCGAAGCGAACCACCCTGTAATGGCTGTCACAACAGGATTTAAAGCATTCCGCATGGCATGTCTGAAAAGTACTTTCATCGGACTTAAGCCTTTGGCATAAGCGGTACGGATATAATCCTGCGAAAGGACTTCCAACAGCGAACTGCGCACCAGACTGATCACGATGGCCAGGGGTCGGATGCCCAGCGTCAGCGCAGGAAGAATTAAATTCTGCAGACTGAGATAAACCTTCCCTGTATACGGATCGACGGAATAAAGACTTCCGAACATGGACAAACCAGTATATTTGTGCCACACGAAACCAAACAGCCAGGCAATGAAAATGGCTGCAAAAAAGGAAGGTACCGACATTCCGAAAGAAGAAAAAGCCATCATAAAACGGTCGTAAGCACTGTCTTTTTTCAGTGCCGCCGGAATCCCCAGGATAAATCCGACGATCACCGCAAAAAGAATCGCGGTAACCGCCAGCAGCAGCGTTTTGGGAAACGCTTCCGCAATGATGGACGACACGAGCCTTTTGCTCTGATACGATCTGCGCAGATAAGGCACTTTCAGCACCATGGCCCAACTACCGATTTTGGCAAGAATATGGGAATCAGGGTATTTCATTTTGCTGTAATACCAGTAACTTTCCGAATCTTCGATCTTGTGAAAGGATACTGGAGAAACATCGTTCAGGAAATTAAGATACTGGATAGCCAAAGGTTTGTCCAGGCCCAGATCTTTTTTGATGGCTTCGACGGAAGCGATGTCGGTACGCTGGCCCATCAGCATCCCGGAAGCGTCTCCCGGCAGGGCATTGAACAAAACGAACACCAAAGTGATCACACCCCAAAGCACCAAAATACCGTATAAGATCCTCCTGATAAGATAGTTTCCCATAGTCTTAATGTTCCGGTGAAACTAAATATTTCTGAATTTGCTCCGGTGTCGGGAAATCTTTGTAAGCCCACTTTTTGATGATGATCCCGTTCTTCATCAGCAGGAGACCGGGATTGGAACGAATCACAGCTTTCAGCTCCGTTTCATCTGCCAGGAAAGCCGGAATCTTGATATGATATCCATTCTCGACGCGGACAATTTCATGCCACCCGGAAGCTGTGATCAGCACCATTGAAATATCTTTGGAATTTAAATACGAGACCAACGCAGCCGCTTTCTGGAATCCTATGACATTCCCTTGCGACAAATTATAGGAAACCAAAATAAATTGCGTGCCCGGATTTTCGAAAATGGCTTTGGCATTGTCATTTCCGAGGCTGTCTTCCAGCACAAGGTTATATTTTCTGTGTACCTGCGAATTATCCACCCGCTTCCCCACAAATTTCCATTGTGCCATCCAGGTAGAATCTTTCCACGGAAAATCCGGGAACAGAAATTCTTTGGTCTGACCAGTCTCTTTGTTTTTATAGGTGACGTACGTTTTTGCCTTGTCGAGGCCGGTAGGCTTCATGTCCTCCCCCACCTTCCAGTTGCGGAAATCAATGACAGGCAGGTGATTTACGTTATAATTCATAAATCCAAGGAAAACTACGCCTGCTATTACAAGAATCAGAAACTGCGGGAAAAAACGCGGAGGCCTCGGCACCTGTCTTCGGACATTAGACAACACGAAAATGTTCAGACTGATGAGTATGATATTTTTATAAAACGTAGCCCAGTTGCTGAGTTTGACGGCATCACCGAAACAACCGCAGTCGGGGACCAGATTTTTCAGTGCATCAAAAAATGTCAGCACCGTAAAAAATGCAAGCATCAGCAGCATGAGCCACATGGCTTTCCGGAAAAAGAGCTTGAAAAGGAAAGCTATGCCCAACAGAAATTCGGAAATAATGATGAAATACGACACCAACAAAGCATGTGGCATCAGAAAAGCCCAGCCGAAGTTGGAAAGGTAATCCTCTACGCGATAAGAAGTCCCCAGCGGGTCAATCCCTTTGGTTGCGGCCGAAAAAACAAAGACGAGACCCAGTAATATCCGCGAATATCTGAGCAAATAAAATACTATGTCTCTTTGGTCATACTTTTTCACCTTCAAGGGTTAATTTTATCAGGGCAAAAATGGAATAATTGACTATATCAAAATAATTGGCATCCAGCCCTTCGGACACCAGTGTTTTGCCTCCGTTATCTTCTATCTGCTTAATCCTCAATAGTTTTACTAAAATTATATCATCCAGAGATGAAATACGCATGTTGCGCCATGCTTCATCATAATCGTGATTTTTGTTCATCATCAGATCGCGGGCTTCATAGACGTATTTACTGAAAAGTTCTACTGCCTGTTCGTTGGTGATGTCTACTTCTTCGGCCACCCCCAGTTCCAGCTGGATCAGTGCTATGGTTGCATAATTCACGATACCGATAAATTCGGGGACCACGCCTTCATCGATCTTCTGAACCTTTTTCCTTTGGATGCTCCGAACGCGGTTTGCCTTGATATAGATCTGGTCAGTAATGCTTGGTAATCTCATAATGCGCCATGAGGCACCGTAGTCTTTCAATTTATTTTCAAAAACGGTGCGGCACTGGCTGATGACCGTCTCAAACTGCTGCGAAGTATCCCGACTCATATTCCTTTTTTTCGTGTTTTTAATCTCTATCTTTGTGATGAATTTAATTCCCTAAAAAATCAGTAAATGGGCAATAAAGATACTTCTTTTAGAAAAACCAGAAGTATTCGGGCAGGCAAAAATATCCTGAACTTTTCAAGGCCTTTGGTGATGGGGGTGTTGAATCTGACGCCTGATTCTTTTTATGACGGAGGAAGATATTTCAACGAAGAGCTTTGGGTGGAGCAGACTTTCAAGATGATTTCCGAAGGGGCCGATATTATTGATCTGGGGGCATTTTCTTCCAGACCCGGGGCTGAAATAGTCAGCACACAAGACGAGACAGAGCGATTGCTAACACCGTTGAAAATCCTGAGAAAAGATTTCCCCGAAGCCCTTTTTTCCATCGACACTTTTCGCTCGGAAGTGGCTAAATCCTGTGTGGATGCCGGTGCGGATATCATTAATGATATTTCAGGGGGAAATATGGATAAAAACATGTTTCGTGTCGTTGCACAACTGAAAGCCCCTTATGTTCTGATGCACATGCACGGTACACCGCAGGATATGCAGGTTCATCCCATTGCTGAGGATGTCACGCAACAGGTTCGTGCTTTTTTTGAAAGGAAAGTCAGCGAACTCCGCGAAATCGGCGTAGAAGATATTATCCTTGATCCCGGTTTCGGTTTTGGTAAAACGCTGGAGTGCAATTATAGACTGTTGGCCGAAATGGAACAAACACGAATAGACGACTTGCCTCTTCTGGCAGGCGTCTCCCGGAAATCGATGATCAACAAAGTACTCCGGACCCAACCGGAAGAAGCCCTCAACGGCACCACGGTAATCAATACCATTGCGTTGCTCCACGGCGCAGACATCCTGCGGGTGCATGACGTGAAAGAAGCCCGGGAAGCCATCGAGCTTACCGGCTTTTACAAGAACCACGGAGAAGAAACCAACGGTAAGAGATGCTGAATCAATAGATGAGCCATGGCTTGCGTCCGTAACGAATTATTTATAAATTTGAAAAAAATTCAACAACTTGATACCATTATTCATTCACATCCGTATTCTCGACCTCGTTGACATCTTCCTGGTTGCCGTGTTGCTGTACATGCTTTACAAACTACTAAAAGGTACAGCCGCCATTAACATTCTCTTCGGGCTGGTTGCCTTTTTCCTGCTTTGGAAGATCACGACCCTGCTGAAGATGGAGATGCTTTCGGACATTCTGGGAGCCTTTATCAGCGTGGGTATTATTGCGCTTATCGTGATTTTCCAGCCGGAGATCCGGCAGTTCCTGCTGGCGCTAGGTACCCCGTCGTTCTTTAACGGACAGAGTGGGCAGAAAAAGCGTTTTTCCTTTTTAAGGCATTGGTTTCCTTCTTCTTTTGAACTGGATATCGACCTGATCGTAGTAGCCTGTCAGCACATGAGCAACGCACGGCAGGGCGCGTTGATTGTGATCACACGCAAGCATGAATTGCCCCAAATCGTTCAAACCGGTGTGATCATCAATGGATTTATCAGCAGCCCGCTGATCGAGAATTTGTTTTTCAAGAACAGCCCGCTGCATGACGGTGCCATGATCATTTCCGGCAACAAAGTAAAGGCCGCCGGGTGCATTTTACCGGTATCCAAGAAAAAGCTGCCGCGTTATGCCGGGCTGAGGCACCGTGCCGCTCTGGGAGTCACGGAAGTTTCAGATTCCATTGCTATCGTTGTATCTGAAGAAACGGGTCAGCTCTCCTATTGCATTCAGGGAAACATGCGTCACGACATCTCCATGGCCACTTTACAACAAAAACTCCTGGGAGATCTGGGCATGGAAGAACGTTATGAAGAAGAGAACGTTCCAGAAGAAGACTCCGTTACCGAGGAGGAAAGCTAAATCTCACCTTATTTTATTGTTTTCAATGCTTTAAAAGTACTGCCCGATCCCGGGAAACGCGACGTTTAAAAAACCTTAATTCAGTACTAAAAGCTATATATTTTGTATCTTTGTTTATCATTAATCCAAAAATAACTGAGTCATGAAAATTAACCGGTACGTCGACATTTCCACCCTCGACAGGGAAGCAAAAAAAGATTACATCGATCGCCACTCTCCATTCATTCATTGTGAAAAAGCTGCTCAGGCAGGTGAAAAATTCAAAGTGACCGTGAAATTAGGAAACGAGTATCCTCATCCTGATGATTTCGATCATTATATTGCATGGGTGCAGCTCTGGAACGGCGAATACAATTTGGGGCAGGCTTCCTTTACACCCGGTGTTTTAGGCAATAAACCCGGACATGCTGAAGTGGATTTTCACATCGTTCCCACCAAGAACATGAAATTAACGGCCATGGCGTTTTGTACGAAACACGGATTATGGCAAAGTGATGAAGTTGAAGTTACTGTAGCTGAGTAAGAAAATGCAGCAAAAAAAAAAGCGGTGTCCAAAAGGCACCGCTTTTTTTATGTCTGAAAAATTCAGGATTCAATGTAATAATCCACTGCTGCCGTCTGTTCGACCACTTCCTGCATATACTGAAGGATCTTGATATGCTCCGGATGTGCGCGATAGATATTCAAGCCTTCTTCATCCTCAAAATCTGCCGTCAGCACCAGGCCAAAGGTATTGTTTTCGAAATCGCTCACCCCGACTTCCATCTTTTTCAAGGGTTCCACAGTTTCAAGCAATCCGATCAGCATTTCTTTGGTCCTGGCAGCGCCGTTATCAGCGTTTCCTTTTTCGTTAAATTTCATCATTACAACGTGTCGTAACATAATCCTACAATTTAAATTTTCGTTTAAAAAACCGGGAGACTTTTGCTTTTGTGATGCTGTGTTCCTCGGTACCCGTATCCCCCAACAGATATCCGATCGGTGCCAGTTCCGGTATATTCTCACCCACAACTCTGAGAATGGCGGTTACAGGAACGGCAATAAACATCCCGGGTAATCCCCAGATAAATCCACCCAAAGTAATAGCCAAAATTATCATAAAAGCGTTTATCTTGACATGGGCTCCCACAATATTGGGGGTTAGAATATTATTTTCAGTAAACTGAACGATAATGAACTGTAATAAAACAAAAAACGCGTAAGACGGGGAATTCATGGTGAAGATGGCGATAAAAAGCGGGAATGCATACCCGATAATCGTTCCGTAATAAGGAATGAAATTCATCAAAGCAGCCAGAATCCCAAGAAACAACGCATGTTTCAGACCGATAATCAAAAAACCTACCGAGTTCAGAACGGCCAGTACGGAAACGACCTTCAATACGCCAGTCATGTAGTAAACAGCCAGTTGGTTAATATCATCAATGATCTTGATGGCGAGGGTGTGCTGGCTTTTTTTCACCACCATCAGCACAAACTCCTTGAACTTATTCCTGTAAAAGAGCAGAAAAAAGACATATACCGGCATAATGCCGATGGTAAATACCGTCTGGAATGTCTGATTAAAAGTCGTCTTGAAATTCGTCACGCTGAAGTTCAGAAAATTACCCGCCATGGCTTTTACCTGCAGTTTCAGATCGGTAGCCTGGATTCCCGTGGCAGCCGTAATATCATTAAAAATGATGTTGACATTGTGTGAGGCGTTGGCCTGCATCTGCGGAATATCCTTGAGGAACAGCCCCATTTGCTTATAGATGATAAAAGCTACTCCGGAAACACCGATGATCCCGATCAGGATAGTCAGAATACCTGCCGGAATCCTGGGAATTTTATGTTTCTCAAAATAATTTTCCAGCGGATAGAGTAGATAAGCAAATAAAGCCCCCAGCATTAAAGGATACAGATAGTTACGGAACTCCGTAAGCATATCATATCCCAGCCAGATCACCAAAAGCCAGACAGCAGCCCAAACAATCCACGGAACCTTAATGTCTCTCAATGATTTAAGTATTTATTAGCCACAAATGTACATTAAATTCTTCTCTGAAATGCTTGAAAAAAGAACGAAAAATATCAATTTTTTGTCTGTGAATAAATGGGGTACAATGTGATACAAGATTTTACGTTTTATTCAACAAAACGAGGATTTTATTTTCATAATTTTATTTAAATTCTATCTAAATAGAGAGTTATTGCCCCCGGAATATTCATGGATAATTTCTACTTTTGCAGCTAAATAAAAATTGAATGCAGTTTAAAATCGGAGACAAAGTCAGGTTCCTTGACGAAAAAGGTGGCGGCACAGTAACGGCCATCCTGGATAACAGGATGATAAAGATCGAAACCGAAGACGGATTTGAAATTCCGGTGCTTGCCAGCGAGCTGATCCTGGATTACAGAGCACAAGCCACATACGAACAGACTGCCGCGGCAGTTCAGAAAGAAAGGCAGGAAAAAAAACCTGAACCGGAAGAAGTCTCAGAGAACAACACCAGTTTGATCAGCCCCTGGGGGAAAGTAAAAGAAGATGAGGGCATCTATCTGGCGTACGAACCGCATGACCAGCAATGGCTGCTGACCGGTGACCTGGATGTTACCCTGGTCAATCACACCCCGTTTGATATCCTTTACAATCTTTTCCTTGAAAAGAACGATGTACTTAAAGGCGTCGATTACGGATCTGTTCCAGCAAAATCAAAAACAGTGCTGGCCACCATTTCGCGGGATGACCTGGAAGGCTGGACCAGAGGGGCACTGCAGATTCTGCTTCATGAAGAAGATGTGAAAAAACTCTACCTTCCCATTCATGCCGATATCAACATCAGGGTGAGTCGGTTTTTCAAGGAAGGAAGTTATACCGGCAATACGCTGGTTTACGGCAAAGCGTTGATTTCAATTGTCGCACTAAAATCAGCCTTTGAGGTGGCTGACGGTTCAACAACCCATCTAAAAAGCGGAAGCCGGGCTCAAACCGTTCTGTCAGAAATAAAAAAAGAACCTCCTTTTATCGATAGATACAAAACGCAGTACGGTGAAGCCATTGTGGATTTGCACATCGCGGAAATTGTGAACAACATCGCCGGGCTTTCCAGCCGGGACATGTTCGACATTCAGATAGATCACTTCAAAAAGGCGTTGGACAGCGCCATAGAAAACGATTATAATAAAGTTACTTTTATTCACGGCGTTGGCAATGGCACACTGAAAAATGCCCTGGTTGATGCCCTTCAGCACTACGAAAATCTTAAGAACAAAAGGGCTTCCATCAGCAAATTCGGCGTAGGTGCGCTGGATGTGCTCATCGGGAGTGAATGATTTAAAGTTTAACACTGCTTACTCATGAAAAGATTCTCAAATATATTGTTCTCCATGACCAGCATGGGAGTTCTGATACTCATTTTTGCTGTTTCCATCGGAGTCGCTACCTTTATTGAAAATGACTTTGGCACCCAGGCAGCCCGGGCGGTCGTATATAACGCCACCTGGTTTGACATTCTACTGGGATTGCTGGCAATCAACATGATTGTCAACGTTTTCAGGTACAAGATGTACAGGAAGAAGAAGTTTACGATGCTTCTATTTCACGTGGCTTTTTTGATCATCCTGATCGGATCTGCCATCACCCGGTTCGTAAGCTATGAAGGCATGCTTCATTTGCGTAATGGGCAAACTTCCGATACCATCCTGTCGGACCGGACTTACATCCAGGTGGATGCGAAAAAAGGAAATACCGTCATCTCCCATCACAAGCACGTTTTACTTTCGGAGCTCTCTCCTACCGCTTATAAAGATCACCTTTCCATCGACGGACAAAATATCACGCTGAAGGCGGTAAAATTCATTCCTCACGCCCAGCAAGTCGTAACACAAAATGAAAACGGTGTACCCATCGTGATGTTTGTAGCCTCTGACGGTCATGGAAGACAGAATCTTTTCCTGAAAAAAGGAGGAAGCAAGGCCATCGGAGATTATACCGTTAAATTTGGCGGCACTTTCGATCCGGCTGACGTCAATATTACGGCCAAAGGCGACAGTTTATACATCACTGCTCCAGATACCATCTCGGTCATGCACATGAGTGGCGGGGCCCGGGAGACGTTTCTCCCCAAAAGCACCCATCCTTTTACTACGGGAAAACTTTTTACAGTGGGCAATCTGAATCTGGTTATGACCGGATATTATCCTGCCGGAGCTGTTAAATTCATGCCGGGCGGAAAAAAGAGCGAGGCCATGAACGTGATCCTCGTCAAGGTACAATCCGGGAATGAAACCAGAGAGGTTTATTTAAGCGGTGGCAGTGGTTTTGAAGGAGAACCGCAGCAGATCCATATCAACGGCATTGACGTGACTTTGAGTTATGGTGCCCGGACCATCAAGCTGCCTTTTGCCGTCAAGCTGAACAAGTTTGAACTGAAACGTTATCCCGGTTCCATGAGCCCGTCGAGTTATGCCAGCCGGATTACGGTCATTGACCCGTCACGGGGTAAAACATTCCCGTATCACATTTACATGAACCACGTGCTGGATTATCACGGCTACCGGTTTTTCCAGTCATCCTATGATCGTGACGAACAGGGAAGTATTCTTTCGGTGAACCACGATTTCTGGGGAACGATTTTTACTTACATCGGTTATATTTTACTGGCACTAGGCATGTTCTTATCACTCATAAATTCCAAAAGCTATTTTGCACAGCTGGGCAGGTATCTGAAAACATTCGATGAAAAATCCAAGGGTGCGGCATCCTTACTTTTGATTTTCCTGTTGCTGGGCGCCGCTCATTCTGCATCTGCGCAAAGCAACCACATTCCTTTCAGTCAGATTCCGGTTGTCAACAAACAGCAGGCCGACAAATTCGGCCGGCTGGTAGTCCAGTCCAACGACGGACGTATCAAACCGGTGTATACGCTGGCCAGCCAGATCCTACGGAAAATGACCTGGAAAACCAGTTTCCACGGTCTCACACCGGATCAGGTTTTCCTGGGTATGATGAGCAGGCCTCATCTCTGGGAACGGGTTCCGATGATCAAAATCGATGACGAGAAACTTGCTGAAATAATTGGTATCAAAGGAAAATACGCTTCTTTCCTGGATTTTGTAGATACCAAAACCAAGGCCTACAAACTGAAGAACTATGTTGAAAAGGCGTACGAAACCAAGCCCATTCACCGAGGCATGTTCGACAATGAAGTCATGAAAGTGGATGAGCGGCTGAACATCGCTTACATGGTGTATACCGGAGAGTTTCTGAAGGTCATTCCCGATCCGCACAACCCGGATCAGGCATGGTATTCACCGGCTTCCAAAGTGACAAACCTTACGGGCAAAGATTCCCTTTTTGTTGTGAGCATTATTCCTGAATACCTGACTTCGCTGGCCAACGGCAATATCAAAACCGCCAATGAGCTTGTGGCCGCTCTTCATATCTACCAGCAAAAATTCGGCGCTTCCATCATGCCGTCGCAGCAGAAGCTGAACGCCGAACTGCTCTATACCAAATTGATGATTTTCTTGCGCCTGGCTATCTTTTACAGCATGATCGGATTTATTTTACTGATCCTGGTGTTTGCAGACATCCTGCGGAGTTCGTCCCTTCTGCGAAAGATCATGAAAGGTGTCCTGGTCCTGATCATCATAGGATTTGCCTTCCAGACCTTTGGTCTGATTCTACGTTGGTACATTTCGGGGCACGCTCCCTGGACCAACGGCTATGAATCCATGATTTACATTGCGTGGGTCACGATGCTGGCAGGGCTTATTTTTTCAAAACGGTCCCTACTCACTGCTGCAGCCACCACCATCCTGGCTTCCGTCATTCTTTTTGTAGCCCATTTAAGCTGGATGGATCCGGAAATCACCAACCTTGTACCTGTTTTAAAATCTTACTGGCTGATGATCCATGTTTCAGTCATCACGGCAAGTTACGGTTTCCTGGCGTTGGGCATGTTGCTGGGATTTTTGAACCTGGTTTTGATGATTCTGAAGACACCGAAAAATTACCAGCGCCTTTCCGAGAAAGTGGCACAGATCACGGCCATCAACGAACGGACGCTGATCGTCGGACTGTATATGCTGACATTGGGCATGTTTCTCGGAGGCGTATGGGCCAACGAAAGCTGGGGAAAATACTGGGGCTGGGATCCCAAAGAAACCTGGGCTCTGGTAAGTGTACTGATATACAGCTTTGTATCGCACATGAGGCTGATGCCGGGCATGAAATCCAGATTCACTTATAACGCCGCATCTGTGCTGGCCTTTTTCTCCATTCTGATGACTTATTTCGGGGTGAATTATTATTTGTCAGGATTACATTCTTACGCGAAGGGAGATCCGGTTCCAATTCCTACCTTTGTCTATTATACGGTAGCCATTATCTTTGTTGTGATCGTGGCGGCCTATTTTAACGAACGCAGGCTTAACAAAAGGACGGAGAATGTAAAAGAGTCCTGATAACCAATATTTAACAACCAAAACCACTGAGCATGGAAATTGTAAAAACCAAAATTCCGGATTTATACATCATCAAACCGCAGGTGTTTGAAGACCACAGGGGATATTTTTTTGAGTCTTATAATCAGGAAAAATTCCTCAAGCTGGGCATGGATCAGCACTTTGTTCAGGACAATGAGTCCAAGTCCATGAACGGTGTGTTGCGCGGTCTTCATTTTCAGAACCCTCCCCATGCTCAGGGAAAGCTGGTTCGGGTAGTAAAAGGGGCTGTGCTGGACGTGGCAGTTGATCTGCGGAAGTCATCCCCGGCTTACGGGCAGTGGGAGGCCGTGGAACTGACCGAGCAAAACAAGCTGATGTACTGGATTCCGGAAGGGTTCGCCCATGGTTTTGTGACGCTTGAAGATCATACCATATTTTCCTATAAATGCACCAGCGTATATCACAAAGAATCAGAATCCTGCATACGCTGGGATGACCCAACGCTGAACATAGATTGGAAAATCACACAGCCTGTCCTTTCTGAAAAGGATCTGGACGGAATGCTGTTTAAAGATTTCGTCAGCCCTTTCTGACGGGATTTAGGGGTTCAAACAAGCTTATTTGAGAACACTGATTTTCCAACGTTCAGAAAAAGTTTCTTTTTACCGGATGGGAGATAAACCCTACTATTATTTAATTGAAGTTTCTGATCCGTGAAATTTTGAAATAGAAAGCGTAATTTTGCAGGAATTTTTTAAAAACGCCCCTGCTGAGGAAAATTCTATGGATAACAACGAAGAAAATACTGTCTCTGAAAGCCAGAATCTTGAGATCAAGGGGGCGCGGGTACACAACCTGCGAAACATTGATCTGACCATTCCGAGAGATCAACTGGTGGTGATTACAGGATTGAGCGGAAGCGGCAAGTCTTCACTGGCCTTTGACACCATCTATGCCGAAGGGCAAAGGCGCTATATGGAGACATTTTCGGCTTACGCCAGACAGTTTATCGGGCACCTGGAACGTCCTGATGTGGACCAGATCCAGGGACTGAGCCCGGTAGTGGCCATAGAACAGAAATCGGTAAGCCGTAATCCGCGTTCCACAGTGGGGACGATCACGGAAGTCTATGATTTTCTGCGCCTTCTGTATGCCCGTGCGTCCGTTGCTTATTCCTATGTCACCGGAGAACGCATGGTTCAGTACACCAAAGATCAGATTATCGAACTGATCGCAAAAGAATACCGCGGAAAAAAAATTATGCTGCTGGCCCCTTTGGTAAAAGCCAGAAAGGGCCATTATCGTGACCTTTTTGAAAGAACGCGTCAACAGGGTTTTCTGAGAGTACGTGTGGATAGCGAGATCCAGGAAATTGCCTTCGGGATGCAAGTCGATCGCTACAAGGTTCATGATATCGAAGTTGTTGTTGACAGAACACAGGTTTCAACGTTGAACGAAAGGCTCAAGAAATCAGTCGACATTGCGCTCAAACAGGGAAAAGGGGTGCTCATGGTCATGGATGAAGAAACCAAAGAGCTGAAACACTACAGCCTGAAAATGATGTGTCCGACATCCGGTATCGCTTACGACGATCCCGAACCTAATCTGTTCTCTTTTAATTCCCCCTACGGAGCCTGTCCTACCTGTAACGGGCTGGGTGAGGTCATGAAAGTGGATCTTGATAAGGTCTTCCCTGACAGGAATTTATCCATCCGCAAAGGTGGTATCGCACCCTTAGGAGAATATAAAAACAGCTGGGTCTTCGGGCAACTGGAGACCATCGGGCTCAAATACGGCTTCAACCTGAACACACCTATCAAAGACATCCCTGAAAAGGCTATTGATGTAATTCTTCAGGGTTCCAATGAAACGGTTCAGGTAAAGAAGGAATACCTTGGGATTACTTCTTCTTACTCGTTGACTTTTGAAGGGGTCATGAATTACATCACCAATTTCAACCGTGAAGAAGCTTCACAGACTTCCCGGAAATGGGCTGAAAGCTTTATGAACAAGCACGTTTGCCCGGAATGCAGTGGCACCCGGTTGCAAAAGCAATCGCTGTATTTCAAGGTAGACGGAAAAAATATTGCCGAGCTGGCCCGGATGGACCTGGCGGACTTAAAAGAATGGCTTGACGGTCTTGAAGACCGCATCAGCGAAAAGCAACAGATTATCGCGAAAGAGATCCTGCGGGAGATTCGGACAAGGCTTGATTTTCTGCTGGAAGTGGGTATTGATTATGTGAACCTGAACCGGCCTGCCAAAACACTGTCCGGAGGTGAATCGCAGCGTATCAGGCTTGCCACACAGATCGGTTCCCGGCTTACCGGCGTGATGTACATCCTGGATGAACCCAGTATCGGCTTGCATCAACGCGATAACCACAAGCTGATCGAATCGTTAATGGAGTTACGGGATATCGGGAACTCGGTCATTGTAGTGGAACACGACAAAGATACCATCCTGGCTGCCGACCATGTGATCGACATCGGACCGGGGGCCGGACGCCTCGGCGGCCTGGTAGTAGCCCAGGGCAAGCCAGAAAATATCCTGAACACAAAAACTCTGACAAGCCAGTATCTGAGCGGACAGAAATTCATTCCCTATCCCAAAAAACGTCGTGAAGGAAAGGGCAAAAGCATCATACTAAAAGGCGCCCGGGGTAACAACCTGAAAAATGTGAACGTGGAATTTCCCCTGGGGAAATTCATATGCATCACCGGTGTTTCAGGGAGTGGGAAGTCTACGCTGATCAACGACACATTATACCCGATCCTGAGCCAGCATTTTTACAATTCTCTGAAGGAGCCTCTGCCCTACGACTCCATCGAAGGGATCCTGTATACAGATAAAATCATTGAAATCGATCAGGCGCCTATCGGCCGTACACCACGATCCAACCCGGCGACCTATACCAAAGTCTTTGACGAGATCAGGAAATTATACGGCATGCTCCCCGAATCCAAAGTCCGGGGTTACAAAGCCGGACGATTTTCATTTAACGTCACCGGAGGTCGTTGTGAAACTTGTAAAGGAGCTGGGGTTCAAACTATTGAGATGAACTTCCTGCCCGATGTTTATGTACTCTGTGAGGATTGTCAGGGAAAGCGCTATAACCGTGAAACTCTGGAGATCAGATACAAAGGAAAATCCATCAACGACGTGCTTAACATGAGTATTCGGAATGCTGCTGAATTTTTCGAAAACATTCCTTCCATCGCCCATAAGCTCAAAACACTGAAAGATGTCGGGTTGGGTTATCTGACGCTGGGACAATCGTCCACCACCATTTCGGGAGGAGAAGCCCAACGTGTGAAACTGGCCACGGAATTGTCCAAAAAAGATACAGGGAAAACACTTTATATTTTAGATGAACCTACTACAGGGCTTCATTTTGAAGATGTAAAAGTGCTTCTGGAAGTGCTTAATAAACTGGTAGACAAAGGTAATTCTGTGCTGGTGATCGAACATAATATGGAAGTTATCAAGGTTGCGGACCACATCATCGACATGGGACCCGAAGGTGGAGCCAAAGGAGGCACGGTGGTGTGCACGGGAACCCCTGAAGAAATTGTAAAGAAAAACGGCGGTTATACTGCTGCCTATCTGAAAAAGGAACTCGAGTCCTGATTTTAAACTTCGAATTCACGATAATAGTCAATGAGCCCTTCCATAGGCCCCTTCACAATCAGGCCTGTTTTCAAGCCTGACTCTTCCATAACCTCTTTTAAAATATCCTGGAGGTGATAAGCTACGGAGCCCTGAAAAGAAATCTCCAGGTCAAGATAGCCTGTATACGCAGAGATTTGGTTTTCAATAAAATCCTGAAAATTCTTTCGTGCAATTTCCTGTATCTGAGGATGGTTTATGTTTTTCGTAACAAAAGGTGCCAGGCTTCCAATCCAGCGATTGGAATAGGCATCTTTATAAATTTTGTGCAAGATCTCCGCAAAATTCATCCCGGCAAAGTCATAAAAAGCCTGCGTAATCTCTTTATCAGCCTTACCGCTCAGAACAATCTTCAGCAGGAGTTTTCCCAGATATACCGCGCTTCCTTCATCGCCCAGCAAATAGCCTAGAGAAGGAACATTCTCCACAACTTTATTTCCATCCCACAGACAAGAGTTTGAGCCGGTTCCCAGAATACAGGCGATCCCTTTTTCATTTTTAAGCAGTGCCAGGGCAGCTCCCTGTAAATCATGATATACAGCAATGACAGCATCAGGGAAAAACCTTTGAAAAATAGACTGAACAAGGTTGCAGTTCTCCCTTGTGGAACAGCCGGTACCATAGAAATAGATGTGCTTTATTTTTGCCGGATCAAACGAAACAGGCCAGGCTTTCTCAATGTAACGCCCTATTTCTTCCGGATTTGTGTAATAGGGATTAAACCCTTTGGAAATAAAATTATCAACAACTTTGTTGCCCTTCAGAATTGCCCACTCCGTCTTTGTGGAACCACTGTCAATGATCAGTTTCATAAGAGTGCAATAATTTTGGGGATAAATATCACGAGTCCCACCGCGGCTGCCGCTATGGCTGTAATCAGTACCGCTCCGGCAGCCAGATCCTTTACCAATCCGGCTTTGGGATCATGACCGGGATGAACCAGATCGGTCAGGGCCTCAATGGCCGAATTAAAAGTTTCAGCCCCCAACACCATTCCGATGGAAAGGATGACAATATACCATTCTATAGCGCTGATATTCAATACAAAGCCCGAAACAACAGCCAATACACCAATGATCATTTGGATCCAGAAATTATGCTGGGTTCTGATCATGTAAAAAATCCCCTTAAAAGCATAGACAAAACTTCTGGCCCGCTTTTTAGGAGAAAAGGGTTGCTGATTTCCGAAATGGTTGTTTTCACTCACCGATTCATCTTTTTTTCAAAAATACACTAAATTTTTACTTCAGAAAGCCATACAAAAATGATATTGCCTCTCAAAAAAAGAAGTGAGAAAGTAATCTCTCTCACTTCTTTATCAATTTCCACAATACTATTTCTACTCAAACAACACGATCTTGTTCATTATGTGTTTGTTTGTGATCAGACGCATGATATAGGCTCCTTTGTACGTCGCCGGGAACTTGTATGACAGTTTGTTTTCACCGTTGGTCAGTGTCACAGCACGGTTGAAAACGGTTCTCCCCGTCATATCTACCAATTGCAATATTCCGGTGTTTTCACCTTGCGAGATGAAACAGGAAACATTGACGTTTCCTTGTAGTACCGGGTTAGGGTATACATTCATGCCCGAAACCGGATTCTCGTCAAAGTTTTTCACGGCCGTCACACCACCGCTGGTAAGATAAAGCGACATGAAATTCTGATAATACAGATTGGCGATGGTGGCATCGTGGATCACCAGCGAGTTCTCATCATTATCAGCATCGGCGGAAGCACTCCAGTTGTGGGAGCCGGTCCATACGATGGGATCTGACGACGGGTCGCCTTCATCCACGATCATGTATTTGTTGTGCATAATACCGGGTTGATCGTAATATACATAGTGACCGCCCAGCGAACTGGAAAGCAACGTGTTCACGCTTGTATAAGTGCTGGAATTCTGACTCTTATCCGTAAGCACATCGACACTGGCTCCATCCATATTGGCTGTATCGATGGCGGATGCAATTTCAGTTCGTGTGATCAGCATGGAGGCTATTTCAAGATCATGATTGGTGGTATTAATATGCCTAATGATCTGATCGTTCACGCCATCGGTCGGGCTGAAATAGCATTCCACTCTTTTTCCGTTGATGAGAAATTCGTGTGGCGTATTGTCTTTTTTCTCAGGTCCAAACTTCGCATTGGCCGCATTGGGAGTACCGGTTGTGGAGCCCCACATTTCCTCAAATTCGATCTGGTAGGTCCTGGCCAGACTCTGATCCTGAATGATGATCACATTGTTGGCATCCTGGTCCACCTGCTCTTCAGTAAAGTTCATCGAACCGGTCCAGACGATAGGGTCATCGGGATTTGTGGATTCGGCATCGAAGATGACAAATTTGTTATGCATGATCCCATTAATGCTGGTAGGCCTTTTCAGATACTGAACGGCGGTTCCTGCAAAATAATTAAATCCAAGGTTCGCCGTGGTCCCGTCTCCGATAACGCGTACCGTAACACCCCTGTTTGCAGCACTTACCAACGCTGCACTGATATTGCTGAGCCCACTGTTATTCAGGTTATAAATGGCCATATCGATCGTATATTTGGCACGATTGATATAGTTAATCAACGTATCGTCGAGGCCGTTTTGCACATAGACCGCATCTTTTCCCGCGGCATAAGTAGTGTTCACCGGAGTATTGAAATAAACTTTAATACTGTCTGTTGAATTCGAAACAGTCGCAAAAGGAGTTATCGAAGACTTTGCCGTATCCGAACCATTCACTGAAAAGGCCTGCACCCATGTAATGCTCCCCGCATCCAGACCGGTAAGCGAAACGGTGTGATCCAATGCCTCACCTGTTCCTGTTTCTATATTCGAAGTAACTGTGGAAGCCGTGGCTCCGTAAAATAATCCGGTGGTTCCAGCCACGTTCGTACTCCAGCTAAAATCCAGACTGGATTTATCAAAATTGGTATTATCCAACGGTTTCGTGAAATAAATGGAACTTTCCCTGGTAATATCATTCATATCCCGCGGCAGCAGCTGATAGCCAGCATTGGGATCGGTATAATCATACTGGGAGCAAATGGCCGTCAACGTTACAGCCACACTGGGAATGGTTTGTCCCACAAGGTCTGTTCCCGAATTGACATAAATCACTCCCGTTTGTCCACCGGAGCTAAAGGAATAGGAACCCTTTGCAAAGGTCTTACCCCCGTCATCAAAGACAACACCCTTAATCTGAACCAGCTGGCCTTCGTAAGTCTCCGAGATCTGGTCAGGGGTGATCACAACAGGGTCTGGCAATTGATTTCCTGTGGAAAGCACGGTAAAACTCGAAACCGGATTTATTTCAATAAGCTGATTATAGTTGGTAACGGTTCCCGTGAGGATCACTGAATCTCCCCGGCTCATGTCTGAGGCACTTGCATCATAGGCAGCAATTCCACCTGTGTTGTCCTGCAGGTAACGGACACTTCCCAGTTCACTACCGTTGGTCACAATGCCTTTAATGGTGACAGTCTGGCCAACCTGTGCGCGGGCATCGGCAATAGAAATGTAGTCTGCACTGGCGGAATTCGTTGTTGCGTTTGCTGTCGGCACCGTTCCGTCGGTTTTGTAATTGATAGCCGAACC
>CAYWBO010000011.1:26454-47274 GCA_964456625.1 uncultured Lentimicrobiaceae bacterium
GCAAAAGAAGCCGCCTGATTGGTGGGTTCATCCTTAACCGTCGTAGCATCCGCAGTAACACCGCCTGAATAAACAGTGGACCCGTCTACCGACCATGCCTTGTAATAATAATGCGTACCTCCGGTAAGACCAGTATGGTTATAACTGGTTGCACTTCCGCTGTAAAGCACGGTACCGCCCCCGGTGATGCCGTCATCGGCAGCGTAAGATGTTCCGCTTGCGGGAGTTCCGAACGTGCCGTCCGAGCTATAAGCTACCATCACATTATCACTGTTGGAATTTTGTGTCCAGGCCAGGTCGATTTCGGTTTTTGAAGCAGGTGTAGCCGAGAATCCCGTGGGGTCGTCAGGGCCGGTACTTGAGGCCTGCCAGCTCTCGAAGTCGCCATTTGTTACCGTCAGTGAGGTTCCTGTGGGAGATTCAAACGTCACATCATCAATATACTGGGTCTCAGGAGCAGAAAATCCCGTCTGATCATAAAATCTGATGCGTACTTTAACGTCTGTTGCGCCGGAAGGTACCGTTCCCGAATAAGTAAACTCCGTCCAGGAGGTGGTGCCGGCATCCGTATAATCCGCGTATGTTGCAGCGGCGCCGGTCCAGTCTAAAGCAATCCTGCCCTTAACATGCGCGCTTGTCTGGTACCAGAATTTCACGGTAAAGGTTTCGCCTGCCGTGACGGGAATGGCGGTCTGATTCTGAAAATCGCAGTTTCCCTGCGTTCCTGAATTCACTTCAATTTTAACGGAATAGTTACCTCCATGAACAATTGTTGATTCCTGATAAGTACTGATATCTGTGTCCCCTGTCCAGTCGTTAGGCAATGTTTGACCGTGAACCAGTCCGGGAGTCAACCAAAGAAAAAGCACTGCCAGAAGGGAGGCAAGTGGTAGAAATTTTTTCATAATTAATAAATTTATGAGTTTTCAAAATATTTTGTTACACATGATTCGCTTCCGACCTGTAATAGGTTCGAATCATAAATTCGCCCGTACGTAATGGAACAGCGAACTAAAAGTTCGTTATGTCCTTGTATTAATATTCTATTGATCGGGATTTGTCTGGGCCTGATTTTCCCAAAATCGAAAATGGAATCCTGAGATTTAATTTATCTGACTGCAATTCCGGCCAGGCTAACCCTGTTTGCACATCACCTGATAAATATAAAAAGCCCCTAAATGAAAAAGTAATGATCGCTCTATAAATTTTCCCTTAATGAATACTAATTTGTCACAAAAATAGCAACAAAATCCTAAAAAAACGAGGGTTACCAATTTATTAACCGCTGATTTTCTTTTCATTCCGCAAAAAAGAAAGGTATCATCTTTTTACCCTATATTTCGAGAAAAATTTCCCAAAACAGGAAATAAACAGGATTTTTTTCTATGGTTCTTGCGTTATCTTTTGTAATCGTAAATCAAGTTGTTAAAAACCTAACAATTTAGAATGAAAACAACATCGTTTTTGAATCGCTTTTCATAATTTTGCAATTCCAAAAAAGAACGGAGCTCTATGGATAAGAAACAGAAGAAAGTAGCCATTGTCGGCGGAGGAATTACCGGACTCGTAACAGCTTTTAATCTAAAGAAAGAACAAATCCCTTTCACAATTTTTGAAAGTTCCAATCATATAGGCGGCGTGATCGGATCGCACCGCGAAAACGGATTTTTATACGAAACAGGTCCCAACAGCGGAACCATTTCTCAACCGGAGGTAGTTGATCTCTTTGATGATCTGAAACAGGAATGCAAACTGGAGATCGCCAATGACGCGTCCAGCAAGCGCCTGATCTGGAAAGGCGGCCGCTGGCACGCCATGCCATCCGGACTGGGCAGCGGCATCAGTACCCCGTTGTTTTCACTGAAAGACAAATTCAGAATCCTGGGAGAACCTTTCCGCAAACCGGGCACGGATCCCAACGAAAGTCTTGCCGATCTTGTAAAAAGAAGAATGGGCCAAAGTTTTCTCGACTACGCCATCGATCCTTTTATTCTGGGTATTTACGCAGGAGACCCACAGTATATTGTGCCTAAATATGCCCTACCAAAACTCTACAACCTGGAGCAGAATTACGGCAGCTTTATCGGCGGTGCCATCAAAAAGCGCAAGGAGCCGAAGGACGAAAACCAGAAAAAAGCCACCGGAAAGATCTTTTCGGTGGAAGGCGGATTGGAAGAACTTGTCAAAGCGCTGGTCAGAAAGCTGGGCCAGGAAAACATCAGGACTGAGTGCAAAAACCTGGACATTAAACCTGTTGAAAACGGTTTTGAAATCAAGGGCCAGGACATCAACGATACTTTTACCCATGTGGTCAGCACGGTAAATTCGGCCGAGGTAGAAAAACTTTTCCCGTTCGTCGGCAAAGAAGCGTTGGCACCCATCACCTGCCTGAAATATGCACGGGTTACAGAAGTTGCCGTAGGATTCAAGAAATGGAACGGCATTCCGTTGGATGCTTTTGGCGGACTGATCCCTTTCAGGGAAAACCGGAATTTACTGGGGGCGCTATTCATGTCAACGCTGTTCAAAAACCGTGCCCCGGAAGGTGGTGCCTTGATCACCACTTTTGTAGGCGGCATGCGTAAGGAGAAACTGGCAGATTTGAGGGGTACCGAACTCGAAAATCTAATCGCAGATGAAATGAAGATCATCATGGGGATGAAAGATTTCAAACCCGATCTGTTGAAGACCAAAAGTCATAGTCGTGCCATTGCACAGTACGGCGCCGACTCGGCAGGAAGAATTTTGGCCATCGAAACTATCGAGAAGAAGTATCCTGGATTAATCCTGGCGGGCAGCATGATCGGCGGTATTGGCATGGCGGACCGCATCAAACAAGGTCGTACGGTCACAGAGCGGATCGTTCAGTCATAAGTGCTCAAAATGCGCTAAAAAAGTGCGCTAAGGTTTTTGAAAAGTCAAACGATGGTCAAGCCGTTGTCAGGCCACAGTGAGTAAGCGGTAAGACAGTCGAATATATCACACAGAAAATCCAAAAAAGTTTAAGTCGGTCAAACCTTTGAACTTTCTTTCTAAAAGTAAGTTAAAGGCTACAAACTATTTTGACAGGAAAACCGTTAATTTTATACTTTTGTTCAAACTAAAAAGTATCAAACTGTGAGTTTATTATTTTTGGATTTAGGCACAGGAGAGGTTTTACTGATCGTATTGGCAATCTTTCTTGTATTTGGACCTGGTAAAATACCGGAATTGGCCAGAGGCCTTGGAAAATTTGTAAGCGAAATCAAAAAGGCTTCCGAAGATGTGAAAAATGAGATCAATCGGGAAGCGGACCGCATCGAACGGGAAACAAAGCTGAAAGAATACCAGAAAAAGCTGGATTTGGATGGAAACACAGAAGACGAAGCTAATGGCGAAGAATCGCAGCCTGCCCAAAAGAAAAAAACGCCCAAAGCCAGATCTTCTGCTAAGAAAACGACGCCTGCGAATGCCGATATCGTGAGTGAGGAACAGGATGTCAGGCCGGTGGCAAAAAAGGCAACCCCGAAAAGAAAACCGGCGGCTTCGGCAAAAAGCAAAACCACCACCGGTAAGGAAACAAAAGCCACTGCCCGGAAGACAGGGACTACAGCTAAAAAGAAGCCGGCTAGTGCAAAAGAGGCGAAATCCGGGGAAAAAGAAGTGAAAAAGACTCCTGCCCGGAAACCGGCAGCAAAAAAAGCTAAGTCGACAGCAAAAGAAAAAACGCCTGAGACGGTTGTAAAGAAAGAAGTAAACTCCACGAAACCGGTTGCTGAAATCGCTAAGAATCAATCCTAAACTATTCTCAATACAGAAAATGCCGAAGGAAAATGATATGGTCATGTCAAAAGCAGGGAAGTCTTTTATGTTGGTGCTTCTCTTCCTGTTGCCTGTCCTCTCCTATTCCCAGCATCTGGGCCGGCTGAAAACAGCGGATCAGCTCTATGAGAGTCAGCAGTACTGGAATGCCTTAAAAAAATACGAAAAAGCTTACAATAAAATCAGTAACAACCGCGAAGAGAAAAACGTCATCGCCTACCGCATGGCGAAATGCTTTGTGATGACGCAGAATTATTCGCGCGCAGAGTTCTATTACCGGCATCTGGTACGTTACGGTTACGACAAGAAACATCCCGTGGTATTGCTGGACCTGGCAGACCTGCTGAAAATGATCGGCAAGTTTGATGAAGCGTTGAAATTTTACAAAGATTACGAGGATCAGGTACCCAACGACCCACGGGGGAAGCTGGGAGAAGAAACCACGAAACTGGTGCAGAACTGGATGGAACACCCTACCAAGTATCAGATCCAGGATGTCCGGGAGATCAATTCCCGGGAATCAGATTTTGCACCTGCTTTCCTTTCCGGGAACTACAACCAGCTGGTTTTCACTTCGAACCGCAAAGAAAGCACAGGAAAAGACATCGACAATTGGACGGGAATGAAATTCACCGACCTTTTCCAGACCCAGCTGGATCGCAACGGGAAATGGACCGCGCCGGTTTTACTGGATAAATCAGGAAATATAAATACCAAGGCTAACGAAGGTGCCGCCACACTAAACAACCAGTACAACGCTCTTTACTTTACGCGATGCAAGAAAGTCGAGGATAAAAAAACCGGATGCCAGATATACAAGTCGGTACGCATCGGCCGGAATTGGGGGAAACCGGAACTGGTGAAGATCTCAGGCATAGACAGCACACAGACCGTGGGCCAGCCAACCTTAAGCGCGGATGAGCTTACACTGATCTTTTCTTCCGATAAAAGAGGTACGCTGGGCGGCAACGACCTCTGGATCGCCACACGTAAAAGCAAGAGCATGCCTTTCGGCCATGCGTTTAACCTGGGGCCTGTCATCAACACCAAAGGAAATGAAGTCTTTCCTTTCCTGAGAAATGACAGCACACTCTATTTCTCTTCCGACGGACACGGCGGCATGGGCGGCCTGGATATTTTTGTTTCACGCAAAGATTCCACAGGCCAATGGGGTAAACCTGTTAATTTGCGTTATCCCATCAATTCGACTTTTGATGATTTTGCGATCGTTTTTGAACCGGATGCCAACAAGGGTTATTTTAGTTCGAACCGGAAAGGCGGAAAAGGCAAAGAAGACATCTACTCTTTTATCCAACCTACGGTAAGCTTCACATTGTCGGGCACCGTTCAGGACGAACAGACCCTTTTCGGGATGCCTGACATCAAGGTGTTGCTTTCCGCTGCAAAAACACATCCGCTGAGTACCATCACCAACGATAAAGGATACTATTCCTTTGAGAAAAGCCAGATACGAAAAAACACGGCATACACCGTAACTGTGGGCGCCGAGAATTATTTCACAACTTCTTCTGACTTTACGACGGAAGGAAAGCAATTCAGTCAGGATTTCAAGATCAACTTCTCCATGAAGCGCATTCCGTCCCGACCCATCGTGTTGCCGGATATCCTGTATGATTTCGGAAAGTGGGATCTGAAACTGCAATTCCAGGATTCGCTTCAGGGGCTGGTACAGCTTTTGCGCAATAATCCCAAGCTGGTCATAGAACTGGGTTCCCACACCGATTCAAGAGGTTCGGTAGAAAGCAACGACATCCTTTCCCAGAAGCGGGCACTTTCTGTGGTGAACTACCTTATCATGCGTGGGATCAATCCAGGAAGGCTGGTAGCCAAAGGCTATGGGGAACGCGTCCCGAGAACATTACAGAAAGACATCCGAAAAGACGGTTTCTTCTTACAAAAAGGAACCACTCTCACTGACAGTTATATCAAAGGACTGAAAAATCCGGCGGAAGAAGAATTAGCTTACGCCCTGAACCGGCGAACGGATTTCAGGGTGCTGCGAAGAGACTTTTCTCCTTCTGAGTCCTCGGCTGCAGCCGACACCAGCATGACCATCGCCATCAATCAACCACAGAACTCGGTTCCCTTTACCAAGAACAAAACCAATGGCTTATACGTTGCGCACTGCGTGATCAACGGCTATTCAGAACCCTTTAGCTACGATGCTAACAACAGCGCACAGATCTCTGTGCAACAGGCAGTAAGGATGCTGCAGGAAGGTGTGATTACGAAAAATGACTTTGAAAATCCGGAAGTCGTTCTAAGAAACAACACAGTGGCAAACCATGCCATCGTAAACCTGAAAAATATTACTATTGCCGGTAAAACGGTTAAAAACGTACAGTTCATTGTCTCCCAGGACCTCTATTTCGGGATCGTGATAGGACGACAGGTTCTGCGGCAATTCGGTAATTACCAGTTCGATACCAAAACAAATCTTTTGATCATCCATGAAAAATAAGGCAACAGACTCCCAATCGAGATATACTCAGCGCGGTGTATCCGCGGCCAAAGAAGACGTTCACAACGCCATCAAGAACCTTGATAAGGGCTTGTTTCCGAATGCATTTTGCAAGGTAATTCCGGATATTTTGGGTGGTGATGAAAACTATTGCAACATTATGCATGCCGACGGAGCAGGAACGAAATCGTCCCTGGCCTATCTTTACTGGAAAGAAACCGGCGACATAAGTGTCTGGGAAGGCATTGCCCAGGATGCCATCGTGATGAACACCGATGACCTTTTGTGTACCGGTGTTACTGACAACATCCTGCTTTCTTCCACCATCGGCCGTAATAAGAACCTGATCCCGGGCGAAGTTGTGGCCGCACTGATCAACGGTACAGAGGCATTCCTGGAGAAAATGCGCAAATTGGGAGTTGGTATGCATCTCACCGGCGGTGAGACGGCCGATGTAGGAGATCTGGTACGGACTGTCATTGTAGATTCCACGGTCACGGCACGCATCAAAAGAGAAGAAATCATCGAAAACCATATTCAGCCGGGAGATGTGATCGTGGGGCTGGCTTCTTTCGGAAAAGCCACCTACGAAGAAAAATACAATGGCGGCATGGGCAGCAACGGGCTGACTTCCGCTCGCCACGATGTCCTGGAACACGCTCTGGCTGCTGCTTATCCTGAAAGTTACGATCCACACGTACCAGACGATCTGGTGTATTCCGGCAAGCTAAAACTTACCGACAAATCACCTGTAGGAGGAATGACTGTAGGAGAACTCATCTTGTCACCCACGCGCACGTATGCTCCCATCATGAAATCTATTTTCAAAGCGCATAAAAAACAGATCCACGGCATCATTCACTGCAGCGGAGGGGCACAAACCAAGGTTTTGCATTTTATAGAACAGTTGCATGTCGTCAAAGACAACCTCTTCCCCACTCCCGAATTGTTCGGGATGATCCGCAAACAATCCGGCACTTCGTGGAAAGAAATGTACCAGGTTTTCAACATGGGGCACCGCATGGAACTCTATGTTCCTGAATCTGCTGCATCCGAATTGATCGCCATCTCCCAATCCTATGATGTGGATGCCCGGATCGTGGGACATGTGGAAAAATCCGATTCGAAAAAGCTGACCATCAAAACAGACCACGGAACATTCGAATATTAATTTCCTATTAAATAAATTGTTTTTGAAAGTTTTTTGTGATTTTATCACTGAAAAAATTCACAATTTCTTATAATTGCAGATAAATTCTTCATTTTTCCACTAAATCTGCGTTCTATGGCACAAAGTAAAGACGGTTGGGGATCTCGAATTGGCCTTATTCTGGCCATGGCCGGTAATGCTGTCGGCCTCGGCAATTTTCTTAGATTTCCTGTTCAGGCAGTACAAAACGGAGGGGGAGCATTCATCATCCCCTATTTTGTTTCATTCCTTGTGATGGGAATCCCATTGTTATGGATAGAATGGGCCATGGGAAGGTATGGCGGTATCAAGGGGAACCACTCCACCCCATTTATTACGGATAGTATGGGTAAAAAGAGAATCTGGAAATACGTCGGAGTTTTCGGCATCTTTACCAACCTTGGAATTATTTCTTACTACACTTATATCGAATCATGGACTCTAAGCTACACACTAAAGTCTATCGGTCAGAGTTTTACCGGATTGTCGCGGACACAGGTAAGCACGGCTTTCGACAGTTATGTGGGAGTCCACGGAACGCTTAGTGATCGAATTGTAGATATTAATATTCCGCATTGGGCGATCTTCATTTTCCTGATCACGCTGGCCATTAACATTTATATTTTATCTAAAGGATTGAGCGGAGGAATTGAGAAAGTTGCCAAAATTGGGATGCCGCTGTTGATTCTTTTCGGCGTTTTTCTTGCCATCCGGGGAATTACACTCGGGCACACAGGTGTGGCGGGATGCGCAACCTGCAATTCTCAGGCAGGGCTGGATTTCTTATGGAAACCGAATTATAGCAGTCTGGCGAATCCCAAAGTCTGGCTTGCGGCGGCGGGGCAAATATTCTTTACCCTTTCCGTGGGTATGGGGACTATTCAATGTTATGCAGCCTATTTAAAGAAAAATGATGATATTGCCCTCAATGCCATGACTGCCGGCTGGATGAACGAATTTGTGGAGATTGTTTTGGGTGCCGCTATTGTCATCCCGATCGCAGTGGGCTATATGGGCCTTGACTGGGTAAAACAAAATGCCGGCTTTATGATGGCATTTAAAACCATGCCTTATTTATTCAATCAATGGGGACCGATTCTGGCAACAATGTCAGGGGTTGCATGGTTTGGCTTGCTGTTCTTTGCAGGAATCACCTCTTCGCTGGCCATGGGAACGCCATTCATGGGCTTTATGGAAGACGAATTCGGGTGGAAAAGAGTAAAAAGCGCGATTACCCTAGGGGTCATTGTGCTGATTCTGGCCCTTCCTACTATTTTCTTCTTCGAATACGGTGTATTTAACGAATATGACTACTGGACCGGAACGGTGTCCCTTGTAGTCTTTGCCACCCTGGAAGTAATCCTGTTTTCATGGGTCTTTGGCGTCAAGAACGGATGGGAAGAGATCACCCGGGGATCAGATATTAAAGTGCCTACCATTTATAAATTCATTATTAAATGGATTACGCCGATTTTCATCATATCCATTTTTATTACATCTTTGATTGAACCCGTTCATACGGACATGGCAGGTTGGCAAAGTGCATTCCATCAGCTCATTACCCACGGAACCTGGCCTTGGGCCAACGACAGCATCATCGCTCAGATTTTCCATCTTAACGAAAAAATCGTCTATTTCAAACACGGGGTTCCTACCGGAATGTTTTTCAAAGATATGGCGAGACTCCTACTTTTTTCAACCTTTGTAGGGTTGAGTTATATGGTGCATATCGCCTCAAACAAAAGAAAGTTATCTACCAAATCTCTTAAATCATGAGTACATCAGCAATAATTTTAATGGTAACTGTTCTGGGACTTGTAACAACCATTACCGTTTATTTTCTGGTCAAGGTGTTGCGTGTACCCCCGAAAACGGAGGAGGAGCTTGAAAGAGAAGCCAAGGAAGATAACCCTGAAGAATGAACCTCTCACAACAGGCAGCCACGGGTTAGAAAGTTGATTACGATAGCAAAGCTCATGAGGTTCATCCTGTAGATTTCGATCCGACAGATACCCGAATAGCATTTCAGGTATATTAACGAGGAACAGATGATGTATCAGGACTTTAAACATTGGATTAAATCGTTCCTGACATTAAGTAAATTCGAGCAACGGGGCATCGTTGCCCTGTTGGTTTTACTCATGTTTGTGGCAGGATTGAACCTTCTGTTGCCTTCTGTAATCCATCATAAAGAATATTCCAATGCCGCTTTTGAAGCCGAAGTGGCTCGTTTTAAAGCGGCACGGCAGCATCTGGAAGACTCTCTGGAACTTGTGAGGCTTCAGAACAAAAAGCTACTGACACCGGATCAGGCGAAAGCAAGGTTGCATCCCTTTCCGTTCGACCCCAATCAACTGACGATGGCGACAGGACTCAAACTGGGGCTTACGGCAAGACAGGTTCAAACCATCATGCATTATATTGAAAAAGGAGGCCGGTTCAGGAAGACAGCGGATTTTAAAAAGATGTATTGCCTTTCAGACGCGGAATATAAAATCCTGGCTCCCTACATTAACATCGCAAAGACAAGGCAAACATTCCCACAGGAAATCACACTGGCAACAAATAGTTTGGAGATCAACACCTGCGATTCAGCTCAATTGTGCAACAAATTACACCTCCAGAGCTGGCTGGCAGGACGGATCGTAAAATACAGATCACTGCTCGGGAATTTCTATTCGGTGACGCAACTGCAGGAAGTGTACGGGATGAAAGAAACAGTTTATCAGAAACTGAAAAAGTTTCTGACCTGTGATACCTCGCTTGTGAAAAAAATCGATCTGAACCATGCTACTTTCCGGACATTGGTCCACCATCCTTATATTGATTACCAGATCACGAAGAATCTGGTGAACTCGCGCAGATATCTGAAAGGCTTCCGCAATTTGTCAGAAATCCGGAATGTGCCCGGCATCAGCGATTCGCTGTACCGGAAACTAAGACACTATCTGTATGTTTCACCCCTAAGCAACTGATCCTATTCTTTTTTCGGCGACAACAAGACCATCAGGACATCATGCGATGGCACCGTAACTTTGAGGGCCCTGCCTGTGGTTCCCATATTTTTGTCTTTCCACAGATCCCGTATCTCATAGCGCGCTTTCTGAGCATCTAAAACGCGACCCGACAAAGAATCGCTGATCACGTGGTCTTTCCATTTGAAATCTACTTTTTCCGGGCCTGATGCCTGATTCAGGAAACAAACAGCCCATTTGCCATGTTCCAGGGGTTTTACCCAGGTTTCCAGGCTGTCCTGAACAGCATACCTCAGCCCCTGAATTCCCAGCGAATCCTGATCCACAGCGATCACCCCCTTGTTGGTTAGAATAGATTTTGTTTCTTCCGTCATATGGCGCAAATCGTTTCCTGCGATCAGAGGAGCTGCGAGCATGGCCCACATGGAAAAGTGTGCCCGATCCTCATTGACGGTCAATCCGTTTCCAACTTCCAGCATATCAGGATCATTCCAGTGGCCGGGTCCCGCGTATTGGCGAAGATTGGCATCGATATCAATAATCTGGGTAATACCTAACGGTGTCCACTTATGCGGAATCGCTTTTATGTACCATCCCGGGCCTATATCATTGGATATACGCCACAATTGCCCGTCTTGAGCTGCCCATTTCCAGGGGTCGTCAACGCCCCAGTTACACAAACTGAAAACGATGGGCCTGTGGGTTGCTTTCAAAGCTTTACTCATCGTCGCATAAGCTTCCTGCGGATTGATGTCTTTTGTATAACACCAATCAAATTTTAAATAATCGACGCCCCAGGAGGCGTAGGTTATGGCATCCGCGTATTCATGTCCACGGGCGCCGGGATATCGGGCGCAGGTCATGGTTCCTGCACAATTGTAAATGCCGAATTTTAATCCCCGAGAATGAATATAATCGGCCAGCGCTTTAATTCCATGGGGGAATTTCTTGGGATCTGCCAGCAGATCCTGATGGGCATCTCTTGTTCGTGTTTCCCAGCCGTCATCGATAATGATGTATTTATAACCGGCGTCTCTCATCCCCGAGGAGACCATGGCGTCAGCGATTTCCTTTACAAGCTTCTCATTGATATGGGTACCGAAAGTGTTCCAACTGTTCCAGCCCATGGGCGGCGTTAATGCAAGGGATTGTTTTTCCTGCCCCAGTGCTGAAAAACTCACAGCAAACAATACGGCCCAAAACAAAATAACTCTTTTTTTCATGATATTATGGTTTGTTTCAGATAAATTAACGGACTCCGTCTGCCTTTTCAAAGATATTCCAGGCTGATACTTATTTCCGAGGACGTAAATTTAGAATTATTTCATTTAAGTCGGATTCTCCAAATTTTTGGGATCATATTTTGCAAAATTCCTCAACGCATACGATTGATATTAATTATTTTACCTTTCCCGTTTTTCCCAAAATCACGCTTGGATCCATCACCTGAAAACGGCCTATCCCATTCACAACATTGATGTTATAGATTGTTAATTAACATGAAAATCATTCACGTTTTGTATATTCGCCCCTTAAAATTGAAATAACATGAGTGTAAAAGGAATTATCAAAGAATTTCCGCGGACATTCTGGGTGGGCAATACCCTGGAACTGATCGAGCGGTGGGCATGGTATGGCTTCTTCATGCTTTTTGCCAACTATCTGACCCGATCCTCCGATCTGGGCGGATTGCAGTTTACCCAGGTCCAGAAAGGGGCGATTATGGGTATCGGCACCGGTATTCTTTATTTCCTGCCGGTAATCACGGGAGCCATCGCCGACAAATACGGATACAAGAAGGTCCTTTATGTCGCTTTTACAGTTTATACTACGGCGTTTATCTTCCTGCCGATGTTCCACAGTTTCACCGGCGTGTTTATCATGTATCTGTATCTGGCTCTGGGAGCTGCTTTGTTCAAACCCATCGTTTCGGCTACCGTTGCCAAGACCACCAACGACCGTACAGCGTCGCTGGGATTCGGTGTCTTTTACATGATGGTGAACCTGGGGGCATTTTTCGGCCCCATGCTGACCCTGTTGTACAGCAACACCTCCTATTCCATGGTTTTCCACATCTCGGCAGGGATGATCGCGCTGAACTTCATCATGCTGTTCTTTTACAAAGAGCCCGACCGTCAACCTTCTACGGAAAAGCTGAGTGATTCTATTATCGCCGTTTTCAAGAATATCGGCCTTGTATTTAAAGACCTTCGCTTTGTGTTGTTTCTGGTCATCGTAGCAGGATTCTGGACGATGTACAACCAACTGTTTTTTACTTTACCCGTATTTATCGCACAGTGGGTCGACACAACCAAACTGTATCATTTTTTCACCAACTTCCTGCCGTTCATCGCCAGTAATTACAGCCACCACGGACAGATAGATCCGGAGTTCATCACCAACCTCGATGCGCTCTCCATCATCATCTTCCAGATTGTGGTCTCAACGGTGGTCATGCGATGGAAACCGCTGGGAACTATGGTTACCGGGTTCATCGTAAGCTCTGTCGGGATGGCTTTGAGCTTGTTGACACAAGATATTACCTACACTATTATTGCCATCTTCATTTTCTCAGTCGGGGAAATGACGGCATCACCAAAGATCACTGAATATATCGGACGCATTGCGCCTCCTGACAAGAAAGCGCTTTATATGGGCTATTCCTTTATCCCGGTGTTTTTGGGAACAACATTTGCCGGATACATTTCAGGCGGCGTTTACCAGGCTATGTCAGACAAACACAGCCTACTGGTAAAAGAAGTGATGAAACGTGGGATACACCTGCCGCAGGGGCTCACGCTGCAACAGTATTTCGACCAGGCTGCGGCGGCCATGCACATGAAACCTGAGCAGTTGACCAACTACCTCTGGAATACCTACCATCCTTCTAACATCTGGACGGTCATTCTGGCCATCGGCCTTGTTGCTGCAGCCATGTTATGGATTTATGACAAGTTCATCCTGGCCAAGGTAAAACAAGCTTAAAAAAATAACGGATCCCGGTCACCGTAAAGTTTCCGGGATTTTCTTTGCCGTTTCCCCCAAATCTTGTAAATCATAGAAAATTAAACAGATTTTGTATATTCGCCTCTTCCAAAAAATGACACAAGCATGAACAAGATATCGAAAGCGTTAAAGAAATTCCCCGGTGTATTCTGGGTGGCTAACACCATGGAGCTGTTCGAGCGGTGGGCATGGTATGGTTTGTTTGCCGTTCTTGCGTTGTATCTCACGCAGTCCACCGACACGGGGGCGCTGGGATTCTCCCAAACCCAAAAAGGCGACATCATGGGCATCGTCACGGCAATTTTGTATCTGCTGCCAATCGTTACTGGTGCCATCGCCGACCGGTTCGGATATAAGAAAGTGCTGATCCTGGCTTACATCGTGTTGTCTTCCGGATATTTCATGATGGGGAAATTCACCACCTACGGTTATGTTTTCTTTGCTTTCCTGTACGTAGCGCTCGGGGCGGCCATGTTTAAACCCATCGTTTCGGCTACCGTTGCCAAGACCACCGACAAGGACACAAGTTCCATCGGTTTCGGTATCTTTTACATGATGGTGAACATCGGAGGCTTTCTGGGGCCGATCGTATCTTCTAAGATGCGTGTGGTTGCCTGGGACCATGTTTTTACAATGTCAACAGTTTCCATTCTGGTGAACCTAGTGCTGGTGCTGCTGTTTTATAAAGAACCCAAACGCGAAACTGAGATCGAAACCAAAAAATACCTCGTCCTTGATTATCTCAACATACTATGGACACTCCTCACTTCCATCATCATTTTCGTGGTCTTTTTCACCATTTTCCTTTCCATCTTCGTTTTAGAGTCATTTGTGGTCTTCCTGTTGAAGGAAAGATTCAGCTTTAAGTTTGTGGATTTCATCAACACTTTACCCATCGGCGAAGACAACAAAAAGATATTCAGAAACATTACCACCATTTTCCGCGATTCCAAATTCATTCTGTTCCTGGTTTTTATTGTAGGATTCTGGACGATGTTCAACCAGATTTTCTACACACTGCCCAACTTTATCGACCAGTGGGTGAACACCAAACCATTGTTCGATTTCTTCCAAAACATCTGGTCGGGACTTACCTGGTTCTTCGGCCCCGGTGACGGCCGCAAGGTGATTGAACCAGAAATTGTGGTGAGCTTCGACTCTGGATTCATCATCCTGTTCCAGATCATCGTTTCAGCAATCGTCATGCGGCTGCGGCCCATCAACTCCATGATCAGCGGGATCATTGTTTCCGCCATCGGTGTGGGACTGGCATTTGCTACCCACAGTGTTGGTTTTGTGGTGCTGGGCATCCTCATTTTTGCGCTGGGCGAAATGGCTTCTTCACCAAAATTCACAGAATACATCGGACTTATTGCACCTCGCGATAAAGTTGGTTTGTATATGGGTTATTCGTTTCTGCCTGTGGCCATCGGAAACCTATTGGCCGGTTTTCTCTCGGGAAGGGTTTACCAAACCATGAGTGATAAAATTTCTCTGTTGCAGATAGAAGCCGCCAAACGCGGGCTTCACATCCAGGCCATTTCAAAAACCACCGACTTCACTCAGAACGATTACATTGATAAGTTTTGTAAACTTACCGGCATGAACCATGCCCAGGTAACCGAATTTCTTTGGAAACACTACCATCCTGCCAACATCTGGATGGTCTTTGCTGTGATCGGATTCATCGCCGTGGCCGGATTGTGGATCTACGACCGGTTTATCCTGAAGAGCAAACAGCAGGTTCAGGCGTAAGGTTCGAAAAATATAGCAGGGAATCTTAAAAACTAAGCATGTTTCTTTCAAAACAACGGCATGAACTTTTTCGGACACGTCCGGTTATGTTCTGTTGCCTATTCCACGGGTTTGAAACCCGTGGAAACTCATTGGAAATTTTTAAGAGCTGGAGAGAGACACTTTCAGTTTCCCTGGGTTTAAACCCGGGGAAAACATATCCACAAGGGCAAGATTGGATGTTATTTCCCCTCCGCTGATGAGACCATGGGGAGAATTTTATCTGTTCTGTCCATTGTATTTTCTATCATCCAGCGGCCTTTGTAATATCTCAATTGCGTCATGTAGTAACCCGAAACAATCAGATGATTAACAGACACCTTCCACTCTCCTCTTTCGAAAGCGATGGTATCCGTAACTATAGAAAATGTTTTTTTAACATCTACAAACCGGATGCCCATATTGTATCCTGCCAAAAGGTGCTCCTTATTGTTCTCAATCCCTCTGATCACGGGAGCGTTATCATGCATGGACCAGATATCGCTCATATAATAAGCGCTTATGGAGTCCATTTCGCCTTTGTTAAACCATTCAACGTATCTGTATGTCGAGTCAAGCCTGTCGTAGGCTAGCCGGGCCTCTTTAAAATGGTTATGTGAATGATACAACGACATGGAAACCAACAATCCTATCAATAAAACAGGAATGAGCAAAATCACAATTTTTTTCATGGGATGCGTTTTTAAGTTAAATAAATCCACAACATTTTTAAAAAACTGTCCCAGCCAGATCCGGAGTCTATAAGCTGTCCTGTCGAGCTTATAAGAGAACCTACCAAACGAATTATAGATCTCATAATCCAGACTTTCAAAGATCAGTTTTACCGTGTAACTCCTTGGTGTTACTTCCGCTGATTCTATTCTTTGAATTGTCCTCAGGCTTACATTACATTTTTCTGCAAGCTCTCCCTGAGTTAATCCTTTAGCAAGTCTTAATTCAGTAATTTTTTTTCCAAGATCCGGCTGTTTCATAATCATTTAAATTCGATGTAAAATTATGTTGAACTTAAAAACCAATCAAATTTACAGATTGTATTTGATACGTCATTCATACGCCATTCTATCCAATGATCTGACAATATTTACTTTACACTCAGGCTTATGAGACCCTGCCCTGACCATCCTGATAAGAATCCGGACGAGTCTCTTACCGAAGCATCTATTTGTCCTGAGTAAAATAAGAATTGTTATAAAAATTTACCTGAAGTTTATTCCAAAAAGCCCCTTCTCTTTCCCCGGGTGGCATTGGCGCCTTTGACATTACCGCCGCCCCAGGTGAGTCCGGATTTTCTTTCCCGGAAGGGTGACTTGGAAATCCCCCACTGGGATTTTGGGGCCCCTTTCCGTGTTTCAGAAGATTTCTCCCCTTCATTCTCCAGAGGATTCAAAGGTTCCTCCAGGCTTCTTTCATTTCGAAAACTGCTGATAAAATAGCTGGGCAAACATATAATTCCAAGTACAGCCAGGGCCGAAAACAAAATCAGATCGTTATTTGGAAACTTGAGAAAAATCCCCAGAAATCTTACCACAAGCAGAATGATTCCGGCGCCTCCTGAAATATAGAATATCACTTTGAAGGCATATTTCCTGGATTTAGGTGGGCTTGAAGGTTCCATGGCAATAAATATTAAATTCGTAATCCCTTTTCTTCGAGGTTACCAATTTAATAATTTTTTAAGACATCTGCAAAATTTCGGGGTTTCATTTTGATCCAGGATCAGTCAGGATCAAAATCATCCGCCAAAGCGGTGGATTATTCAAATTTTGCCTTGAATTCTTCAGGAACGGGAAGTTTCTTTCTTGCCCGGTAATCGAAAAAGACGATTCTTGTCTTAGCCCGGGCAATTTCCTTTCCTGTGGCTGTGTCGATAAGCAGATAAAAGAAATCGCAGGCAGCACCGGTAAAGTCGCCCACTGTTACGGCAAAATCGATCAGCGTTCCGTAATAGGCTTCCTGTTTGTAAACGATGACCGTATCAGCCTGGATGAGGCTGGCACCGCACACATCCATCTCGCTGTAACCGTAATTTTTTAAAAACCGGACGCGGGCTTCATGGATTAACGTCAGTACCGAATCATTTCCCAGGTGGCCGCCATAATTCAGATCTGTGATACGCACCGCAATTTCTGTGTGGAACTCAAATTTCTCAGGCAGTTCCAGTTTTATCTTTCCCATACAAACTCTTTTTTACAAAAATAGCAATCAGAATGGAATCCGATTGCTATTGCTAAAATCCCTAAATAAAATTTGTTTGTCTATAATCACATATTTAGAGGTAATTTAGTTCTTTCAGGGTCTCCTCAATTAGGGCGCCACTACGTTCGATGTCGTGGTCGAGGCCCACTGAAAAACGCACCAGCCCTTGCGACAGGCCCATTTCTTTCTGAATCTCTTCGGGAACTTCCGAAGAAGTGCTCTTGCCCGAATTGGAGAACAACGTTTTAAAATAACCAAGGCTCACAGCATGATAGCCGACGCCTTTGAGCTGCATCTTTTCCATGAAAGGGGCGGCCCGTTCCGGGGTCTCCATATCGATGGCGATCATACCGCCGTAACCGAAATCTTTGTTCATCAGCTGCGTCATCAACTCATGCTCCGGATGATCGGGCATGCCGGGATAAACGAATTTCAATCCGATTTCTTGAAATTTCTTCGCCAGGTACATGGCGTTTTCGCTATGCTTTTGCATGCGGATGTGTAAGGTGGCCATATTTTTCAGGATGCTCGACGAACGCAATGGATCCAGCACCGGCCCCAATAGCATGGCAGTGCCATCGTTCACACTGCTGATGGCGTTGATAAATTCCGCCGAAGCGCAAATGGCACCTGCAACCGTATCATTTTTACCGTTGATGAATTTCGTCATACTGTACACTACAATATCAGCCCCAAGCTGATAAGGGCTGAAGATCATCGGGGTAAATGTGTTATCCACAACCAGTTTCGCGACGCCGTGTTCCTTCACTATTTTTGCCAGTTCCGGGATATTCGATATCTGCAACATCGGGTTGGTCATCGTCTCCGTGTAAACCACTTTGGTATTCGGCTGCATGGCCTGACGCACGCTTTCTAGGTTGGTGATGTTCACAAAGGAAATTTCAATATTGAACCTTTTCAGAAAATTGGCCAGAAAGGCGTAAGTACCGCCGTAGGTCGTCACGCTGGTGACGATGTGGTCGCCGCTATTGCAGAGCTGTAAAATGGTGGTGGTGATAGCTGCCATTCCGGAGCCCGTAACCCAGGCCATTTCCGTGCCTTCCATGGCCGCCAGGGCCTCTGAAAGATAGCGGTTACTGGGATTCCAGTGCCTTGAATACAGGAAACATCCATGCCCCTCACCGTGGAAGGTATTGATCATTTCTTCCTCAGTCATAAAGGTAAATGTCGCCGAATCGGTGATGGAAGGATTGACATCGCCGAATTCTCCGAACTGTTCCAGTTTCTGAATGGCTGTAGCCGGATCAAACTTTTTATTCATGATGCTGTAATTTTGTTTTGTTGTCCAAAACTCAAAGAACAAAATCCCATCTTTGAGAGATAAAACTTATGTGTAATTGTCATTCAAAATAGCCTTTACAAAAATATAAAATTTAAGTAAAAATGTATATTAACATGTAAATTTTCTTCATCATTTTGTATTTTAATACAAATTAATAATTATTTTTGCCTTTTTTATATTAATTTTATATTTTATTAAATAAAAAATGAACCATCAGTTTCAAATTGATAATCTGGATAAAAAGATTTTAAAGTTTCTGATGAAAGATGCACGGGTTTCCTTTCTGGAAATTGCCAGGCAATGTAATGTTTCAGGGGCATCGGTTCATCAGCGGGCGTTAAAACTTCAGGAGACAGGGGTCGTTTCGGGCTCCCAGTTCCGTATCAATCCCAAAATGCTGGGATATCTAACCACGGCTTTCGTGGGCATTCAGGTAAACCTGACCAGTACACATACGCACGAAGAAGTATTTCAAAAAATCACAAAGATCCCGGAGGTGGTGGAATGCCACCATACTACCGGAAAATACTCATTGTTTCTCAAAATCTACTCCATGGACAATGAGCATCTGAAAAAAATTCTGGTGGAATTCATCCAGTCCATCCCTGAAGTAACCGCCACCGAAACCTTTATTTCATTGCAGGAAGGATTCAGCCGGCAGTTACCGATTGAAAAAAGCAACGGGAAGTCTAACGCAAACCTGTTTTCATCGCAGGAATAATATTAAATTTTGTACCTTGCCACCAAAATTAAATTCATGAAGTTTACAGCACAGCAAATAGCCAATGCCTTGAATGGAAGCGTTGAAGGACGCCCTGAAGTAGAAGTATCCACACTTGCCAAAATCGAAGAGGGCAAGCCCGGCAGTATCAGTTTTCTGGCAAACCCTGTTTATACCAAATATATTTATGACACTCAGGCTGACATTGTTGTGGTAAACGAAGATTTTGTACCGGAAAAACCGCTTAAAACGACCTTAATTCGTGTGAAAGACGCTTACCTGGCTTTCACATCTCTTCTGGAGATTTATCAGAATGCAAAACCTCAGAAATCGGGAATTTCACCCAAAGCTTCGATTGCCCCGACAGCGAAGATCGGGAAAGACGTTTACCTCGGTGACTTTGTCTATATCGGTGAAAACACGACCATCGGAAATAATGTAAAGATCCACGCCAACACCAATGTCGGTGACAACTGCAGCATCGGAAACGACACCATCATTTATTACGGTGTCAATATTTACGGAGAAACAGTGATCGGCAGCGAATGTATCCTTCATGCCGGCGTGGTGATCGGAGCCGACGGCTTTGGATTTGCACCCCAGCAGGGTACTGATTTCAAAAAGATCCCGCAAATCGGGAATGTGGTGCTTGAGGACCGCGTGGAAGTGGGTGCCAACACCACAATCGACCGTGCTACCATGGGTTCTACCATCATCCGCAAGGGGGTGAAGCTGGATAACCTGATCCAGATAGCACACAACGTTGAAATCGGAGATAATACGGTCATCGCATCTCAATCAGGGGTTTCGGGATCGACGAAATTAGGAAAGAACTGCATGATCGCCGGACAAGTTGGCTTTGTCGGGCATATCAAAATTGCTGACGGCATTAAAGTTATGGCGCAATCCGGTATTTCAAAGAGTTTCAAAAAGCCGGACAGTATTATCGGAGGCAGCCCGGCCACGAATCTGACAGATTATCAGAAATCGTTGGTATATCTGAGGCAAATGGAAGGCCTTGTAAAAAGGGTCAATGAATTAGAAAACAAATTAAAGGAGATGCAGGGAGAATAATCACAAAAGCGAAACATCGCTACAAAACGTTGAAATGACCTGCCTGAAAAATTTAAATTTCCGTATTTTACTGTTTTTAAGCAAATTAAAAAAACTGTATCTTTGGCAAAAAAGGCCTGCTATTTGAACGTAGGCTTTCAATATTGATATTCAAATTCAAATAAGCATTTTTTGGAACAAAAAAATATTATTTTTGCCAAAATTTCTTTTTTTAAAAAACATGCACTGATTAGATGATTGAAAGGCAAACTACTCTGGGGAAAAAGGTTTCAATTGATG
>CAYWBO010000012.1:0-24218 GCA_964456625.1 uncultured Lentimicrobiaceae bacterium
TAGGCCGTCGCCAACCTTAATTAAAGCTCTCTCGAGTTATCGAGAGGGCTTTTTTTGTTTTTGACTTGAAAATGGGATTTAAAATCAGGTTTTGGATTTGAAATAACAAGTATCGGCTCGGGTTTCCATCTCTACCAGACCCAGCACAATGAAATCAGAAAGAATGTTTTCAGCCTTGAATTTAGTAATCCCGGCTTTTTCCTGAAATTGACGGAGTGTAATGGCTTGATTTTCTTTTAATAATCGTAACAAGGTATATTCTTCTTCCGTACCTACAAATTGTATGATTTTGTTGCTTTTTTCTTTCTTCCAGACTTTCATCTGAACCCCGCTGGCCAGGATGTTTTCATCGGCTACCCGGATAAATACCTTAAAACTCCCTTTTTTATCTGGGGCTTTGTAAGGTATATCTTCTCCTTTTGGAATGATGATCTCCAGAATTTTTATTCCGTTCACATCCCATTCTTTGGTATGAAAAGGTGCTTCCGGTTTGCAATAGCGGCTGGCAGCCATCTCCACCATGTAATATTCTTCTTCTGAGGTAATACCGCGCAATATCCCGTTGTCTTTGACGCCGATCAGCAGAGAGCCCCCGTCTGTATTGGCAAAGGCTACCAGCGACCGGGCGATTTTGGGCGCATCTGAAATTTGAAATTTAAAATCCAGATGCAAACCCTCGCCTTCCTCAATACGTTGTTTGAGCGGGTGATTTTTCATTGAATTAATGCCGGACTCCCGGGTTTCGCCGGATTCGGTGCAAAATAGGAAATTTTAAATAAACCAGATGTCCTGCTGTGCCATGCTTTTTTCACAGTAATGACAAACCAGCTTCATTTTTCCATGATAATCCGTAACCATCTTGAATTTGGTTTCCACATTCTGATTGTTTGTGACACATTTCGGGTTGACACATTTCACAATTTTTGTGATGATTTCCGGTGGAACGATTTTTCCTTTTTTTACAATTTCGTACTCTTTGATTTCGATGAGTGTAGCCTCAGGAGCAACGAGCGCAATTTTGTTTATTTCTGAAGGTTCGAAGAATGTTCCACTGATCTTGATGATGCCTTTTTTGCCCAATTTTTTGCTCTCAAGATTTGTCCCGAGATACACCTGATCCTTGGCGTGCTCCAGGTCCAGGATTTGAAAGACCCGGAACGTATTTTCTGACGGGATATGATCGATTACAGTGCCGCTGCGAATGGCAGATACCTTTAATTCTGTTCTTTTATTTGACATGATGTGTTCTTTTTTAAATGTTGTTTTGGTAACTGAAAGTTTGTTTAATGCACTACTCTTTCAAACCCAAAATGGCTGCAATCAAAGCCTGACGTACATAAACCCCGTTTTGAGCCTGCTGGAAATAGTATGCTTTCGGGTTGCTGTCCACATTTTCTTGGATTTCGTTCACCCGCGGTAGCGGATGCAATACCCGTAGGTTGTCTTTTGACTTGTCCAGCATCTTGTTTTCAAGAACATAGGAGTTTTTCACCTGCTCGTACTCCATGGGATCCGGGAAACGTTCGCCTTGGATACGGGTCATGTAGAGGATGTCTGCAAAAGGAATTACATCGGTAAGCTCCGTATACTGATAATATTCCAAACCGGCGTCTTTGATCCATTTTTTTACGGCACTGGGTAGCTTGAGAATTTCAGGCGATACCAAATGGAAAGTCGCGTTGAATTTGCTCAGTGCCTGTACCAGTGAATGTACTGTACGCCCGTATTTTAAATCTCCTACCAGTGCGATCTGGATGTTTTCCAGCGTTCCCTGCGTTTTTCGGATGGAATATAAATCAAGAAGACACTGTGTCGGATGCTGGTTGGCACCATCACCGGCGTTGATGATCGGAACCGGTGAAACTTCGCTGGCAAATCTTGCACTGCCATCCAGGGGATTTCGCATGACAATCAGGTCGGAATAATTACTGACCGTCAGGATGGTGTCTTTTAACGATTCGCCTTTTCTGACGCTGGACGTGTCGGCACTTGCGAAGCCGACGATCCTGCCGCCGAGATATTGAACGGCGCTTTCAAAGCTTAGCCTTGTGCGTGTAGAGGGTTCAAAAAACAAGGAAGCGATTACGTAATCCGACAGAATCTTCTGCCTCGGATTTTTTTCAAATCCTTCGGCGATGTCCAGGACCTTGATGATCTCTTCTTTGCTGTAATCTGTAATGGAAACCAGACTTCGGTTTTTTAATTGGATCATGATTTATGGAGTTTGTGAATTTTGGGCAAAAAAAAAGACGACTTCTGTCGTCTGGAAATACTGAAATTCTTTTCATTGTGAAAAGAAACTTGCCTCGAAATGAAGAATTTTTTCTCCGCTAACATGAATAAAAATTTCAGCTGTCGGGATGCAAATATAAGAGATATTTACGGGTATTTTTTGTTTTTGAAATTATTTTTAGACAATGATTTCAACAAAACAGTCGCTACGAAGTTTCGCAGAATGCTATAACCTCTTGGCCAAAACATGTTGCGGCCCCTTTCTTCCATCTACAATCATGCCGTCATCAATAAAACCAGATTTCATATAGACAGTATAGGCTCCTTCATTCCTGAAATTCACTGCCAAAACCAGCTCATGGATCCCATCAAAATGATCTTTAACGTATTGCGATGCGAGATTCATGGCTTCTTTCCCGATTCCTCTACCCTGATATTCCGGATTGATAGAAAGAGAACGGACCAAAACGGAATTTGGATTCTCCGTTAACCTGTATTTATCGTCGCCGGTATCTAAAATAAAAAAACCAACGGGTTGGTCATGATACAGAATGGTTATCAGCGTCTTTTGAGGGTCTTCCAGGTCTCTTCTCGTATTCAAACAGTAATCTACACTGGCCGTATAATTGGACTGTTTTTCGTCCAACTGATAAGAAAGCGCTTCAAAAAACCGGTGCTCGTATTTTTCCAGTCTGACCATAAACCGGGATTTTAGGGATTAATGGTTTCTGTATTTTGCCAGAAAGAAATCCTGATTGATCAGCATATAAAATGCATAGGAGTAATCCAGGTTATGGTGATGAAGGTCGTAATAGGTCGAAAGCCTGACTTCCAGGTTCAAATATTTGCCAATGGTTTTGCTGTACCACAGTCTGGAAACCCACAGTTTCCGGATGGCATCCGTATAATTCGGATACAGTTCCGAAACCGACTGAAAAAGGTATTCTCCTTCCGGAGCGATGAATTTGTTGCCATACCAATACGCCGTCATCAGGTTGAAATGATGATAGCGGTACTGTACTTTGGGATAAAGGCCAAATCCGGTGGTGAAAGGCTGGTATCCGGGATCGCCCGGATTCGGGAGATTTAATGCGTGATAAAAGGCTACCAGGGGCTGGAATTGCAGATCGGAGAACGGATTCAACTTTAATTTGAATTTCAGACCGGTAAGACCGTTAAACAAAGTAGCTACATAATGTGGTCCCGGTTCCAGCTGTCCCCCCCGGTGGGAAAACAGAAATTGTACCGGCACCTCCACACTGAGATCATGATGGGATAGCAAATGGATTTCTGTGTTATTGCCTACAACAAGTCTTTCGGGTGCCGTATCGCCGGGCAGAATAAAATGCACCCAGTGAAGCCATAAATCCGATTTGATATTTTTGGTATTCAGCAGAAACTGCATCCCGTACTCAACATGGTTGGTATAAAAGCGATCGTAGCGAAACAAGGGTTGCTCCAGGTTGTGATTCAAGGTCCCGAAAATGTTCCCGAAGACAATTTCCAGCGATTTGGCTGCCTGATATTGTATGGAAAAGATGGGAATAACCTGATCAAAGTGGTCGAGCCCGGAATACTTAAGGGCAAATACACCTGCGTTTACCCTTAAATTGGGCATGAAATAATACTCCAATGTCGGCTGCACATAAAAGCCAATACCCGTCAGTCCGTAGGCGAAAGAGTCAAAGTACTCGTTGTTCTGAAAAAATGAGGCGCCTTCGAACCGAAGATTCAGATGATGGCTGCAAGTGTCGCATACTGGTGAATAGGTACTAAAAACACGGTTCTGCGCCAGCAAAACTGATCCCGAAAGCATGAGAAATATGCCGATAAAAGCAATGCGTTTAATGTTGAATATCAATGCTTTATGTGTTCTATTTGTATAAGCGATAAGTGTAGGTAACGATGCTTTTGGCCATGGGGATCAGCTTCCCCAGAAACTCGTTCCTCAATGGATTCTGCTGGAAAACTTCATAGTACATATCGCTTTTGAATTTGAAGGTCAGGCAGAAATCATAGGTATTTGTACCGTCATCACCTGTTACTTCCAATGGTTGACCCCAATCCAGTTTTTGTACAGTTTTTGATTTTTCTTTCAATGTCCTTGCAAGTTCATCCAGGGCGGTTATATCTTTAGCAGTTACACTGGCTTTAAATTTCACTAAAATGACCTGACGGATTTCGTTGGAAGGCTTGATCGCCTTTTCGGTTTTTTTTGCAAGAAGAATTCCTGATGTCGAAAGCAAAAATAAAGACATCAACAAAATTTTTTTCATGGGATATCTGTATTAAGTAGGTGAAATTACTTCACAAATGTAAACAAATATGAATCTCCGTTTAAAGTGAATCCTCATTTTGTTGATGCGAATTCGTATTTTTGTAGTACTGTTTCGAAACTATTTTTAAAAGACTCTGCGACCCTGTGTCTTGTAGCTTTAGAAAGAGACAGCTTAAATTTTTCAATCTCTAATCTGATTATTAAAATCTCATGAAAATAAAGATATCTTCAGTGTTGGCCATAATAATGGCCCTGTTAATGATTTCCGTGAATCTGAGTGCTCAGAGCCATGAGGAAAGGATGAATCCCAACACAACGACCAGTAAAATTTCAACGTTTTTATATTTATTGAACAAATATTATGTGGATACGCTTAACGTGCCAAAAATTGTCGATAAGGCGATCGTTTCCTCACTCAGGGATTTAGATCCCCATTCAGTATATATCCCTGCAAAGGATGTAAAAGAAGCTGAAGAATCCCTGAAGGGGAGTTTTGAAGGAATTGGTATCACCTTTCAGATCTTTAAAGATACAATCCTAGTGATCGCCCCGGTTCAGGGTGGCCCCTCCGATAAAGTAGGTATTATGGCAGGAGATAAAATCGTTACTATTAATGGCCAAAGTGCTGTCGGACCCAAGATTACCAACAATTGGGTGATGGAGCATCTTCGAGGAAAAAAAGGTACTAAAGTAAATGTGGGCGTCTATCGATACGGCGTGGGCCATATCCTGAATTTTACGATTATCCGCGATAAAATCCCGCTGAACAGCCTGGAGGCCTCTTTTATGTTGAACAAACACACAGGTTACATACGCCTGGGACGTTTTGCGGAAACTTCAAAAAGGGAATTTGACAAGGCATTTGACAGCCTGAAAAAGCAGGGGCTTAAAAATATGATCTTTGACCTGAGGGGAAATCCTGGCGGCTATCTTGAAACAGCGCAGGAGATTGCAAGCGAGTTTTTAGATTCCGGTAAGCTTATTGTTTATACAAAAGGAATTCACAGTTCACGTCAGGAATTATACTCAAGTGGGAAAGGCGATTTCAGAAAAGGAAAATTGATCATCCTGATTGATGAAGGAACGGCTTCCGCCAGCGAAATTGTTACGGGTGCGCTGCAATATTGGGACCGGGCTCTGATCGTGGGCAGGCTTTCTTTCGGGAAAGGGTTGGTGCAACGGCCGTTTTTCCTTCCGGATGGTTCGCTTATCAGGCTGACCATCGCACGTTATTATACTCCTTCCGGAAGATGGATTCAAAGACCGTATAATAATGGAATCACAGCCTATTATAATGACTGGCAAACGCGGATGAAACACGGCGAGTTGTTTCATGCCGACAGCATTCATTTTCCGGATTCTCTGAAATTCCGTACCCGAAACGGGCGTATCGTTTACGGCGGGGGAGGCATCATGCCCGACGTCTTTATCCCTTTTGATTCAACCAGATACGATGGTTTATATACGGCGCTTATAATAAAAGGAATTTTCAACAACTATGTCAATGAATATTTGAACAGTAACCGCCAAAAACTACAGAAAAAATATCCGCTCTTTAAGCTTTTCCGGAGTAGGTTCTCCATCTCTAAAGCGATGTTCAGTAATTTCCTGAACGAAGCCAAAAAGGCGAAAATTGAGATCAATCCCAAGGAACTGGATCCCAATATAAATTTCATCAAGCTGCAAATCAAGGCGCTTATCGCGCGCGATTTGTACAACGACAATGCGTATTTCGAATTGATCTTACCTTCGGATGCTGCCATTGAAAAGTCTCTGGAATTGATGAACAGCGACAAGGCCTTCGATAAATTAAAAATTCACTATTAGTCTTTTTTTAGAAAAACTGCCACAGTTTTCAGACGGTTCACAGAGTATAGGCGATGCTGATCAAAGCGTCGCCTATAACGTTTTTTGTTATCAACAGGTGTTAAAAAGTATTTTGTACTTTTTCCTTTTATTTTTAAAAGTAATTCTTACTTTTGTTTAAAAATGTACCATGCGCACACCTTACGAACTTCAGGAAAGACATCTGGTATCCATTGATAATGTGGTTTTTGGTTATGAAAATGGGGAACTGAAGCTGCTGCTTTTCCGCAGGAGTATCGAACCTGCAAAAGGGGATTGGTCGCTTGTAGGTGGATGGGTAAATCCCGATGAATCGGGAGAAGATGCTGCTTATCGTGTGCTGACGAATATCACAGGGTTGCAGGATATCTTTATGGAACAGGTTTCCGTTTTTTCCAAACCCGACCGTGATCCGGGTGGCCGCGTGATCAGTCTTGTGTTTTATGCGCTGATCGATATTCAGGCACACAATCATCAATTGGTGAATAAATACGGAGCCCGGTGGTGGCCCGTGAACCAGTTACCCGATTTGATTTTCGACCACAACGAAATGGTGCAGCAGGCCCTGGAAAAGCTGAGATTGAAAGCCAGTCGTGATTTGGTAGGACGCGACCTGTTACCGGAGGAGTTCACCCTAACCCAGTTACGGCAATTGTACAATTCCATTTTTATGAAAGAGTTTGATCCTGGTAATTTCAGGAAGAAAATCCTATCGCTGGATGCCATGGTACGCCTGGATAAAAAGCTCAGTTCAGAATCAAAGAAGGGCGCTTATTATTACCGCTTTAAGGATACGAAAGAGTGTGATTTTACCGACAGGATCATCAATATATAATTCGGCTTATCATAATAAAAACAAGAAATAATACGTCAATAGATTTAAGTGAAGACACCATAAAACCGATAATAATTAATGCCGAGGCCCCGGGAATGAAAATAGTAACCGTTCAAATTGAGGAAGGAAAATGATAAAAAAGATCAATCAGGTTTTTGAGCAGAAATTCGGCAAGGCTACCCTGTTGGTAAAATCGCCCGGAAGGGTCAACTTAATTGGTGAGCACACCGATTACAACGGCGGATTCGTGTTGCCTGCTGCCGTGGATTTGGGAAGCTACTTTGCCGTCGCTCCCAATCATGTGAACAAATTCAGATTTTACAGCTACAACCTGGAAGATTATTATGAGACGTCGGTGGATGCGTATCAGAAATCCGAAAAACGATGGGCCAATTATCTGCTAGGGGTTGTTGCACAGTTTTTTAAGGCAGGAAGAACGGTACACGGCTTCGATTGTGTATTTGGCGGCGATTTACCCATGGGTGCTGGTATGTCCTCGTCTGCCTCTCTTGAAACCGGGTTGGCTTTCGCAATCGATAAAGTGGAAGGATATAATTATCCAACTTACGATCTGGTAAAGTTCTCTCAAAAAGCGGAACATGAATATGCCGGAGTACAGTGTGGCATTATGGATCAATTCGCAGTGATGTATGGTAAACCGGACCATGTAATCAAACTGGATTGCCGGAGTCTGGATTATGAGCTTTTCCCTTTCGAAATGAAGGATCAGATATTAATACTTGTCAATACGGGAGTAAAACATTCCCTGGCGGCCTCGGAATACAACAAAAGAAGACAGGAGTGTGAGGCGGGAGTGTCGTTGCTGCATAAATATAATCCATCTGTTACAACCCTTCGGGATGTTTCATTAGATTTGATCCATGCTCACAAAGATGAATTCGATCCGGTGATTTATCACCGCTGTGCTTATGTGGTAGCGGAAAATATGCGTGTAGAGAAGTCGTGTCATGCATTGGAAAAGGGCGATTTTGAAGCATTCGGAAAGTTGATGTACGCGTCGCACGAAGGATTGAAGAACGATTATGAAGTGAGCTGTGCCGAACTTGATCAGTTGGTGGATCTGGCAAAAAGTGTGGACGGTGTGCTGGGTGCCCGAATGATGGGTGGCGGATTCGGTGGCTGCACGATTAACCTTGTGAAAAAAACTGCCATTGCGGCATTTGAAAAGACGATACTGGAAAATTATAAAACACCCCAGGGCGAGTCGCCAGAGATCATCAGGGTAACCATTGATGGCGGGACACGACCGGTTCTGATAGAACCTGCTCTTGGCTAATTACCGGAAAATTTAACTTAACTCTAATAAAAAGAAGCAATATGAAAAAATCATCAACTTCAGGAGGAGCGAACGCAATAGTGATCAAAGTCAGTTTCATTGCTGCTCTTGCAGGTTTGCTCTTTGGCCTTGACATTGCGTATGTTAACGGATCTCTGGAGCTTATCGTAAAAGACTTTGCGCTTACGACTTCTCAGTCTGAAAGGATTGCAGGAATATTATTGTTCGGTGCATTTATCGGTGCGGTATTCAGTGGATGGCTGTCCAGAAAATTCGGTAGAAAAAAGGTGTTGTTGCTGGCATCGTTAATTTTTGCACTTTTTACATTTTTAGGAGTTTTTGCTCCTACGTTTAATATTCTTCTGGTAGCCCGCTTTATTATTGGGCTTGCTGTGGGTATTGCTTCTTTCGTCGCCCCGCTGTATTTATCTGAAATCGCACCTTTTAAAATTCGAGGCCGGCTTATTGCGATGTATCAGCTGATGATCACCATCGGCATTCTGGCGATGTTTTTGTCAAACGCAGCGCTTATACGTTTCGGATCATGGCGGCTCATGATGTCGGTGATCGCGATCCCGGCACTTGTCATGTTTATTGGGGCGCTTTTTCTTCCTGAAAGCCCAAGATGGCTTGTGCTTGTGGGAAAAACCAGCGAGGCTGAAAAAGTACTGCAAAGGATCAGGACAACCGACGAAGAAGTATCATTCGAATTGGATGAAATTAAAGAAACTGTAAAAATCAAAAGCAGTAGCTGGAATATGTTATCCAAGCCGTTTTTCAGAAAAGTTATTATTTTGGGTGTTTTGTTGCAGGCACTGCAGCAATTTTCCGGAATGAATGCTTTTATGTATTATTCGGGACAGGTTTTTAAGGCTGCAGGTCTGACCAACCCGGCTGTTGCTACGGTAATCGTAGGTTTGGTGAATGTGCTTACTACATTTATTGCCATCAAATACGTCGATAAACTGGGCAGAAAGCCTATTCTTTATTTCGGACTTTCCATTTTGGCTGTTTCATGCGCCGTGGTAGGCTATCTTTTCAGAATCAACCCTCCCGGAACAGAGATGTCTTCTGCTGAACAGTGGTTGACACTGATATTTTCCTTGCTGTTTATTTTCGGTTTCGCTGTTTCACTGGGCCCGATTGTCTGGATTCTGTGTTCGGAAATTTTCCCACTGAAAGCAAGGGATCTCGGTATCACGATCACTACCGCCACCAACTGGATCAGCAATACGATCATCGGAAGTTATACCCTGACATGGTTTGCACACCTGGGCGTTGGAGGCACATTTTGGATGTTTGGCCTGTTCAACTTAATAGGCTTCCTCATCGTGGGCTTCATTACACCTGAAACAAAGAATATTCCATTGGAAGAGTTGGAGAAAAATCTGGAAAATGGTGTACCGCTCAGAAAACTTGGTGTGAGACAAACCTCGTAAGATCGGAGTTTTATGTCCTGATAAAAGTATTTGAAAAAGTTGTTTCATATTATGTTGATTATCAATAGGCTAATTTGATAATGGGAGTTCCTTTAAAAGAGATGGAGCGGTTCCGGTTGGAAAATAACAACGGAGTCACAATAGAATTCTTATCCCTTGGCGGGAAAATCTATTCAGTGAAAGTGCCGGTAAAATCCGGGAAGTTGGATGTGGCGTTGGGTTGTGGCGAGTTACCGGGAGACGCATTTATGGGGGCATTCTGCGGCCGGTTCGCCAACCGGATTGGAAATGGCACTTTCATACTGGATGGAGAAGTCATTCAGCTTCCGCAAAATCAATATCCAAATCATATTCATGGAGGAGAAACTGGTTTCAACACCCGGTACTGGAAAGTGGAACCGGCTTCCGTGGAAGGATACACTAGCGCATACAGACTGGAATTTTTCAGCCAGGACGGTGAAGAAGGCTATCCCGGAAATCTGGAAACGGAAGTGGTCTATGCCTTGAATAACAGCAATGAGTTGCTGATCGACATTCAGGCAAAAACTGACAAACCGACCATCGTTAACCTCACAAGCCATCCGTATTTTAATTTGAATGGCGCCGGTAGCGGTTCTGTGTTGAACCATGAGCTACAGATTTTTGCCGATCGCTATGCTACCACTGATGAGGCTGGTATTCCAACCGGCGAGTTAGCGGAAGTAAAGGGCACTGATCTGAATTTTCTTCAGCCCGTCCGGCTTGGGAATGCTGTGAAAAGCACATTCCCTCAAATCGTTATGAAAGGTGGGCTGGATAATACCTGGGTAATCAACAGAAAAGATAAAAGTTTGGTACTGGCCTGTGTTCTCAGTGAACCGGAGTCGGGGAGGGCCGTGGAAGTTTACACTACCCAACCAGCGTTGCAGGTTTATACAGGTAACCATTTTGACGAAAGTATGATGGAAAAGTCCGGGAAGCCTTTGTCAGTATATTCAGGAGTGGCGTTGGAGGCTCAGAACGTTCCTGATGCACCTAATAAGCCGCATTTCCCAAACGCAGTGTTGCGTCCGGGTGAAACTTTTCACGAAAAGATTGTGTATCATTTTATTTTCTGATAGTTGTACATTTGGAGCTTGATTTAGTGTTTCATGTAAAAAATCACGTTTAAATTTCAAAAAATGAATCTACTGTTAATCAGCAACTCTACCATGGCCACAGATAAGGAATACCTTCTCTGGCCCAGGAAGCATATTCAGGAATTTTTGAATCATCATCAAATCAAAGAAGTGTGCTTCGTGCCTTTTGCAGGAATCAGCTTATCCGGCGAGAGCCTGCAGAAGTCGTACGACGTTTATGCAGAAAGAGTGGGAACTGTCTTTAACCAAATGGGATGTGGGCTGAGCTCCGTTCATCAGGTGGAAGACCCGGCCGCATATATGGCAAATGCAGAAGCCATTGTTGTGGGCGGAGGAAATACCTTTCATCTGGTGGCTGAGCTGCAAAAAACAGGCCTGATGAAAATCATCCGCAGGAAAGCTTTGGAAGGGACCCCGTATGTTGGCTGGAGTGCCGGTTCGAATGTGGCCTGTCCCACGCTGATGACCACAAACGACATGCCCATCATACAGCCCCAAAGTTTTAATACGCTGGGACTGGTCCCTTTCCAGATCAATCCCCACTACCTGGATGCCAACCCGCAGGGGCACGGCGGTGAAACCCGCCAGCAGAGGATCGAAGAATTTCTGATCGTGAATCCCAGTGTGAAAGTGGCCGGATTAAGGGAAGGATGTCTTTTGTATTTGAAAGAAAACACATTACAACTTGTTGGAAATAGAAGCTTGCGTGTTTTCCGGCATGGAAACGAACCTGTCGAGTTGGAACCCGGTTCAGATCTGTCCTCCCTGATGCAATAATCTTTAGCCGGATTCCTGTGTCATGATAATGAAATCAATAAATCGCTACTTTAGCGGGTCTTTTTTTAATGGATGTTCGTTTCGTTAATTCAGAAACGAACGCAGCGTCAATAAATATTAATATCAAAATCATGAAGAAAATTACGTTGTTTCTCTCGCTGATGGTATTTCTTTCGGTGGGAAACCTGATGGCTCAGAAGAAGCCGTTCACCATTGCCGACATTTATAAAATACATTATGTAGGCGATCCGGTTGTATCTCCCAACGGAAGCCAAATTGCTTTTACCGTAACCAATTATAACATGAAAAAAGGCAAGTCCTGGACCAACATTTACATCATGGATGCCGACGGGAAAAATAAAAAGGAGATCACCAACAATCATAAAAGTAACTATAATCCTATCTGGACCAGTGATGGAAAAGTGATTTATTATGTTTCTACCGAATCCGGTGCTCCGCAGGTTTACAGCTATTCCTTTGCTACAGGAAAATCGGAAAAGGTAACCGACTTTTCCATGGGTATAGATGCCCCGATTTTGTCTCCCAACAACAAGCTGATCGCTTTTGCCGCCAAGGTTTATCCCCAATGCGGTGCCAACAGCCAGTGCAACAAGGAAATCGATTCAACTGCCATGCACGGCCCCGTTCAGGCTTATGTTGCCGATCATCTTTTCTTCAGGCACTGGACCTCGTATTCCGCCGGGAAAGTATCGCACATTATCGTTTATAATATCGATACAAAAACCTACACGGATGTAACACCCGGTAATTATGTCGCGCCTACTTTCATGCTGGGCGGCGGTGTCGGATATAACTTCTCACCTGACAGCAAAGAGCTTTGTTATGTTTCAAAACATGTGAAACATCCGGAAGCTTCCACCAACTCCGATCTTTTTATCGTTCCGGTTACCGGAGGAAAATCGGTGGATATCACCAAAGACAACCTGGCATGGGACGGGTGGCCGGTCTATTCACCTGATGGAAAATACATCGGGTACCGGATGCAGAAAATACCCGGCTACGAATCTGATCTTTTCAGACTGGCTGTTTATAACCGGGAAACCGGAAAGACCATGCAGTTGACAAATTCAAAGAATTTTGATAACTGGGTGGATGATTTTAAATGGTCTGCCGATTCAAAATCCATTTATTTCACGGGCGAAGTGGAAGCTTATGAACCCGTGTTCAAGGTAAATCTGAATTCGGATAAAATTACCCAGGTCAGCGGGCCGAGAGCCATTTACGGATTTGATATCGATCACAAAGGAAACCTCTATTATCTGGCCAGTTCCATCCAGAAACCCGGTGAGATCTATAAAATGAACATGGCCGATCATCAGGAATCGGAACTCACCGCCTTCAACAAAAAACTGGAAGAAACGGTAGACATCCGACCCGGAAAGAAAATGTGGGTTATGGGTGCCGACGGTAAGAAGGTGGAATACTTCGTGGTTACCCCGCACAATTTCGATCCTAACAAAAAATATCCCATGATCATCAACGTTCATGGCGGTCCGCAGATGCAGTGGATGGATTCTTTCCGCGGCGACTGGCAGGTCTATCCGGGTGCCGGATACGTGGTGGCTTTTCCGAATCCTCACGGTTCTACCGGCTATGGCCAGGCATATACCGCCGAGATTTCAGGCGACTGGGGCGGAGCCAATTTTGAAGACGATATGAAAGTGACCGACGCTCTGGCTAAATTGCCTTACGTGGATTCCACCAGGATGGGTGCCATGGGATGGTCCTTCGGCGGTTATATGATGGACTGGTTCCAGGGACATACCAAACGCTTCAAATGCCTGGCTGCCATGATGGGCGTTTATGATCTGCGTTCCATGTGGGGCGGTACCGAAGAATTGTGGTTTCCAAATCATGAGCTCAAAGGCCAGCCCTGGAATTCAAAACAGTACGAGCAATTCTCCCCTTCCTATTACGCCAAGAACTTTTCAACCCCGACACTGGTACTGACCGGCCAGAAAGACTTCCGGGTGCCTTATACGCAGAGCATTCAGTACTTTACCACCTTGCAAACGCTGGGCGTTCCTTCGCGTCTGATCATCTTTAAAAATGACGGACACTGGCCGAATATGGTGAAATCGATGCCTTTGTATTACGATGCGCACCTCGATTGGTTCCACAAATATTTGGGTGGTGCTCCAGCTCCTTATGATGTGCATAAAATGGCAGAAAATCAGGCTTATAAATACTAAAGACCCCAAAATGTTGAAAAGCTGTGTGATGATTCATCACGCAGCTTTTTTTGTTTTGTGTCCATTGCATAAATAAAGAAGGCCCGGATTAAACATTTCATTTACCTTTTGGTTAACTTTGCATGAGCCAATAATATACTGAAAATGAAGAGAGGCGAATTATATCCATACGGAAATATGCTGACCATGATCAATAGGATTAATGAAATTGTTCATCAGAATAAGACCATGGATGAAACGTTACATTTGATCGTAGGTGCTATTGCACAGCAAAACCCGGTTCCTTTTGATATGCTTAAGATCATGTTTGAGGGAAAGGCTTATCAGGTTCCCGGAAGGACCTCGAAACATCCCTGCCATGAAAACAGCTTCCTGACAAAAGGTGGCAAAAAAGGCACGTTGTTTTATTGCCTTTCTGATCAGGTGGCGAAAAACCCAATCTCTAAAAATGAGCAGGAGCATTTTTTGAGGACTTTGGTGCAGATTTTGATTCGTTTTTTGAATAAACAGGAGTGGAAAGAGTTAAATGACGGCATGATAAATATTTCGACTAAAAAGCCAGGTAAGAAAGACAATGAGATCATCACCGGGAAATTCCTGCATCGGTTTTTGAATAAAAATACGTTTACACGTGATATTTACCATGACCTGATGCCTTTTAAAGTCCGTGAGATATTGTTGATTTCCAGTCTTTATGATGCATATTCCATCGAGCGGGAGGGCCGGTTTTCGGAACACATGCTGGGACAGTTCGGGCAGCTCAACCTGACCTCCATTCCCAGGATCACCGGCGTATCCTCGGCCCAGCAGGCCATAAATCTTTTAAGGAAAAGACATTTCGACCAAATCATATACATGGTGGGGGTGGACAAGAAAACACCGGTATCTTCGAGTCGGTTGATTAAGGAACAATATCCGTATATTCCCATCTTTATGCTGCTGAATAACAACAGCGACGTCAGCTATTTTAAATCCGAGCAGACCAACCTGCCTTTTATCGACCGGATTTTTGCCTGGAACGGCGATACCAACATTTTCTTTTCCATGATCAAACTTCTTGAAGACAAGATTAACGTGGAAAACGATACGAAAGTCGGGGCGGTCCGGGTGATTTTGCTGGCGGAAGATTCCCCCATTTATTCCTCGCGTTATCTTTCATTTTTGTACCGCGTCTTGATGGAACAAACGCGACGGATCATAGAAGATGTCAGTACAGATGAACTTTATAAGGTACTGAGAATGAGGGCTCGCCCCAAGGTTCTTTTCGCTCCGACTTTTGAGCAGGCCATCGAGATCATCGACAAGTACAAAGACAATTTGCTCTGCCTGATCACGGATGTAAAATTCAAACGGTTTGGCAAGATGGATGATCAGGCGGGCGTTGAGTTGCTGGCTTATGCCCGGAAGGAGTTGAAAGAGTTGCCGGTTGTGATGCAGTCGTCGGATCCGATGTATGCTGAAGTGGCGGCGAAGTATGACTCCATTTTCATTGATAAAAACTCCGAGACACTGTACGAAGATCTGCAGCATTTTATCACTTATAACCTGGGATTCGGGGATTTTATCTTCAAGAATGAAAAAGGAGACGAGATAGCCCGTGCTGCAAACCTGCGGGAATTTGAACATTATCTTGAGATCATCCCGGAAGATTCACTGTTGTTCCATTCCTATCACAATCATTTTTCGATGTGGCTGATGGCACGTCAGGAGATCAAGGCAGCCAATTTTATCAATCCGAAAAAAGTCAGCGACTTTCCGGATGTCAACGAACTGAGAAGGTCACTGGTAAGCATGATCCGCGAGCATCTGGATGAGCAGGTCGAAGGAAATATCATCTCGTACGAACCCGGAAGCGATATTTATCCTGATAATTTTTATACCCTCAGCGACGGCTCCCTGGGGGGCAAAGGAAGAGGCCTTGCTTTTATCAATGCATTGATTCACAGCTATGATTTTCAGCGATATATTCCCGACATCAATATCAAAACGCCGGTGACATTTATTATTGGCAGCATGGAGTTTGAGGAGTTTCTGTACAGAAATCAGCTGAATACGCTGGGGCTTTTCGAAAAAGATCACAGGAAAGTGAAAAAGGCTTTTCTCGACAGTCCGCTTTCTGAAACCCTGCATGAGAAACTGCGCGATCTTTTGACAAAGATCACTAAGCCCATTGCCATCCGGTCGTCCAGCTTGTTTGAAGATTCCCTGACACTGCCTTTCGCCGGGATTTTCGAAACTTACATTTTACCCAATGCTCACGAAGATATCGAAGTCCGGTTAAAGCAGCTTAGCGATGCCATCAAACTGGTGTACGCTTCTTTGTATTCGGATGTGGCCAAGAGCTACGTGAGAGCCATTGATTACAAACTCGAAGACGAGCGCATGGCAGTGATCATCGAGGAGGTTGTGGGAAATCGCTTTGAGAACTATTTTTATCCGCACATCAGTGGCGTGGCGCAATCGTACAACTACTATCCCTTTGCCCACATGAAACCCGACGAAGGTTTTGCTCTTGCTGCAGTAGGCCTTGGAAAATATGTGGTTGAAGGAAATAAAGCGTACCGGTTTTCCCCTAAATATCCGGGCGTCGAGATCAACTCTCCCAAAGATCAGTTTAAAAACTCACAGGTAAGATTTTGTGTTGTGGATTTGAATAAAAAGAACCTGGATCTGATGGTAGGAGAGGAGGCAGGACTTTCCTTCCCGGATATTGATGTTGCGGAGCAACAAGGCGTCTTAAAACACTGCGCTTCGGTTTACAATCCCGATTCGGACACGATTTATCCCGGTTTGACCAAGATGGGACCGCGCATCATCAACTTTGCCAACATCCTGAAATACAATTATATCCCGTTGTCACAGACCATCAGTCTGCTGCTGGAGCTGGGCAAGGAAGCCATGGGAACGGCGGTGGAGATTGAATATGCGGTGGATCTTAACAGAGATAAGGACGGCAAAGCTTCGTTTTATATTCTTCAAATTAAACCACTTATTTCACAAAATCAGGACAACGATGTTGATTTAAATAAAGTTTCCAAAAAGTCGGTTTTGTTATACTCCAGCAGCGGTATGGGCAATGGAGTGATCGACAACCTTCGGGACGTGATTTTTGTGGATCGCAAGAAATTTGATAAAAGCAAAACCGAAGAGATGGTGGGCGAAATTGAAAAACTGAACGATCAGTTTATGAAAGAGCGGAAACAGTACGTGCTGATCGGCCCGGGGCGCTGGGGAACCCGGGACAAATGGATCGGTATCCCCGTTCGCTGGCCTCAGATTTCCAAAGCCAAAATCATTGTTGAGACCAGCCTCACCGATTTCCCGCTGGATGCTTCATCCGGTTCACACTTCTTCCACAATGTTACCAGCATGAAAGTCGGATATTTTATGTTGCAGCACACTTCTGCACAAGATCTGCTCAATTATGATATCCTCGAAAAACAAGAGGTGGTTTACGAAGGCAAATATTTTAAGCATGTCCGTTTTAATAAACCTTTAAAGGTGATCATGGATGGTAAAAAGCGACACTACCTCATCCAGATTTCAGACAAACAGTAATTTTAAAACGATTGCATTAGATTCAATATAAATTATATTATTAATATTCATAGAATCAGTCTATTGCTTATTTAGACAGGATTTATCGAAGTATGCTCATCCATATATTTATAATTTTGCTTTTCAAAAATAAGATTGTTATTGATTAAATAAGATCCTATGAGCAAAATAGTTGAAAAGGTGTTTTTTTCTGAAAATGTCGCTAAATTTGTCTTAGAAGCTCCAGATATTGCCCGGTCACGAAAAGCCGGGCATTTTGTAATTATACGGCTGGATGAAAACGGCGAGCGCATTCCTTTGACGATCGCAGATGGTGACCCTGAAAAAGGAACCATCACCCTGGTAGTTCAAAAGGTGGGTGTTACTTCCGCCCGCCTGCTGGCCATGAATGCGGGCGATGAGATCCTGGATGTCGTCGGACCGTTGGGTCACGCCACACACATCGAGAATTACGGTACGGTGCTCTGCGCCGGCGGCGGTGTAGGCGTTGCTCCGTTGATGCCGATCGTAAAAGCGCTGAAGGCTGCCGGAAACCGGATCGTTACCGTTTTGGCTGGCCGTACCAAAGAGTTGATCATCCTGGAAGATGAGATGAGAAAGCATTCCGATGAAATGATCGTCATGACCGACGATGGTTCTTACGGGCAAAAAGGTTTGGTAACCGCCGGAATGGAAGAGATGATCCAGAAAGAGAAAATTCATAAAGCCGTGGTAATCGGACCGGCTATTATGATGAAATTCGGAAGCCTGACCACCAAAAAATATAATATCCCCACGGAAGTGAGCCTGAATACCATCATGGTGGACGGTACCGGAATGTGTGGTGCCTGCCGTGTTTCCATCGGAGGGAAGACAAAATTCGTCTGTGTGGATGGCCCTGAATTCGATGCATTCCAGGTTAACTGGGACGAAATGTTGCTGCGTATGGGTGCCTACAAGATGGAAGAACGCGAAGCTTACGAAAGATATTTATCAACCCTTGAAACAAAAGAAGCCTAATGGAAAATATTGCAGAATATATCAAAGAAGGTAGAAAGGAAGAGTGGCGGGTCGAGTTGCGTAAGGCCATGAAGGCTAAGGAACGCACCAGTATTGAGCGTGTTCAGATGATTGAACAGGACCCCCATATCAGAAATAAAAATATTTTGGAAGTCAACCAGGGGATCACCGAAGAAATGGCTGTGGTGGAATCACACCGTTGCCTTGACTGCGTGGATCCGACATGTACCATCGGTTGCCCCGTGGGAATTGACATTCCGAAGTTCATCAAAAAAATTGAAGCGCAGGATTTTCTGGGTGCTGCGGCAGCATTGAAAGAAACCAACACGTTGCCGGCGGTTTGCGGTCGTGTTTGTCCGCAGGAAAAGCAGTGCGAGCTGAATTGCTTCTATACACAGAAATTAGACAAACCTCCCATCGCTATCGGGCACCTGGAGCGTTTTGCTGCCGATTTTGAAAGAAACAGCGGTAAGATGAATGTTCCGAAAGTGGCTGGTCCTAACGGCGTGAAAATTGCCATTGTAGGTTCCGGTCCTGCCGGACTGGCTGCTGCAGGAGATTTGTCAAAATGGGGTTATGATGTCACGGTCTTTGAAGCGCTTCATGAAATTGGAGGCGTGTTGAAATACGGCATCCCTGAATTCCGTCTTCCCAACGAAATTGTGGATGTTGAAATTGATAACATGCGCAAAATGGGCGTGAAATTTCGTACCGATTTCATCGTGGGAAAGACCGCCTCTTTCGAGGATCTCAGGGCCCAGGGCTTTGAAGCTTTCTTTGTAGGAAGCGGTGCCGGACTGCCTAATTTTATGAATATTCCAGGTGAAAATTACAACGGTATTTACTCTTCTAACGAGTATCTTACCCGTGTGAACCTGATGAAAGCTGCCAACAACGGTTATGACACGCCGGTGCTGATGGGAAAGAAAGTCGCCGTGATCGGCGGCGGAAATACAGCCATGGACTCTGTGCGTACTTCCAAGCGGCTGGGCGCCGAGCGTTCCATGATCATTTACCGTCGTTCCATTGAGGAGATGCCTGCCCGTGTTGAAGAAGTGCATCATGCACAGGAAGAAGATATCGAGTTTATGAACCTGCATAATCCGGTTGAATATTTTGCTGATGAAAAAGGGCGAGTGAACAAAATGAAACTGCAGAAAATGGCTTTGGGCGAACCCGATGCTTCCGGCAGAAGAAGACCAGTTCCCATCGAAGGTTCGGAGTTTGATGTGGACGTTGACCTGGTGGTTGTGGCCGTAGGCGTATCTCCGAACCCGATCGTTCCCAGTAGCTTGAAAAATCTGAAAATGACCGACTGGGGCACCATCGTGGTAAACAAGGAAACCATGCAAAGTTCGATTCCTGATATCTTCGCCGGTGGTGATATTGTCCGCGGCGGTGCTACGGTAATTCTGGCGATGGGTGACGGACGCCGCGCTGCAGCCGGAATTCATCAGTATGCCACGGAAAAAGTCGCAGTTAAGTAATAACATCTTAGGATGTTTTTATCACTGTGCAGATTTTGCTTTAATATTTACATTTGAAAAACAATTAATAAACATATCATGGCAGACCTAAGTACAAAATATCTTGGATTAACGCTGAGAAACCCGATCATCGCCGGAAGTTCAGGCATTACAAATTCACTGAAGGAAATTGTTGAACTGGAAAAGAGCGGTGTGGGCGCAGTGGTACTCAAATCCATTTTTGAAGAACAAATACTTCTGGAAGCCGATCACCAGATCAAACAGGCACAGGCAGACGAAATGACCTATGCCGATTTTTCTGAAACGCTGGATTATATCGACCTGCATATCAAAGAAAAGGAACTGGGTGGTTATCTGAATCTGATTCAATCTGCTAAAAATAAAGTTGACATTCCTATCATTGCCAGCATCAATGCGGTGACAACGCACGAATGGACTTCTTTTGCCAGGACGATCGAAGAGGCCGGTGCCGACGCATTGGAACTGAATATTTTCGTCATGCCTTTCAGCCTGGAGAAAGAATGTGCCGACAACGAAAAAGCATATTATGATATCCTGAAAAAGGTAAAATCGCAGGTCAGTATTCCGGTTTCCGTGAAAATCAGTCCTTATTTCTCCAATCTGGGGAAAGTGATCCTGAACCTGGAATCTCACGGTGCTGATGGCGTAGTGCTTTTCAACCGTTTCTCGAATCCGGACATCGATATCGAGAATATGAAAGTAACGCATACGGACAGGCTTAGCCATCCGTCGGATGTGGTAAATACCTTGCGTTGGATTGCCATCATGGCCAAACGGGTAAAGATGAGCCTGTCTGCTTCGACCGGAATTCATGACGGTGCTGCGGTTGTAAAACAACTGCTGGCCGGTGCTGATACGGTTCAGGTTGTTTCCGCATTGTATGAACATGGCCCGTCCTATATTCTGGAAATGACCAAATTCCTCGATGACTGGATGGAAAGTAAAGGCTTTAACTATGTGGATCAGTTCCGTGGCAAATTAAGCCAGCAGGCACACGATAATCCGGATGTCTATGAAAGAATGCAGTTCATGAAGTATTTCGGGGATATCAAGTAGATTTGCAGACAAATGAATAAAAAAAGGCAGCCATTACGGTTGCCTTTTTTTGTGCTATCGGTGAATTAATAGGGTTTCCTGTTGATAATAAGGGCAAATTTGTTTAACTTTGTGGGTAGTAGGTTGGAATTCAGAGGGGCTGGCAGAAATTAACGATTGCCTTCATCTTAATATTACGGCCATGGAAACTAAATTAAACGCATTTAAAAAATTTTCTTTTTTTACACTTGCCTTATTTTTTACTTTTCATATTGCTCCGCTTCATGCACAAAATACCGGTGAAGCATTAAATTTTAAAAGCATTTACGGGATCGTTTATAATCAGGTGGATCAGAAGCCGGTAGTATTTGCTTCCGTATTCCTGAAGGGCACCAATATTGGTACCGTTACGAACTTAGAGGGTAAATTTCTGATCAAAGTACCTGAAAGTTTCGCCAATGACACCATTGGGATCAGCAGCCTGGGTTATAAAACACTTTACGTAAGCCTGAGTCAGCTGGCATCAAACCAGAACCGCCTGACGCTGGAACCGGCGGTGGTACCTCTTAGCGAAGTGGTAGTTCGGCATATGAATGCAGGTGAGTTAGTCGCATCCGCGCTTTGGAATATCCCTAAAAATTATTCCAATGTCCCGGTAATGATGTCGGCTTTTTACCGCGAATCCATCAAAAAGAATCACAATTATGTTTCCGTCGGCGAAGCCGTGTTAAACATCTATAAATCATCGTATACAAGCATGCTGAATAATGATAGGGTTTCTATTTACAAAGGAAGAAAAAGCCAGGCGGTGCGGCGTATGGATACATTGCTTGTGAGATTTCTCGGTGGCCCGTTGGTGGTTTCATTTCTCGATCTGGTCAAAAATCCCGGCGATATTCTGTCAAGAAACATCCTGGACAGCTATAATTTTCAAGTAGCCGGCGTGCTGATGATGGACGGTCGCGAAACTTATGAAATTCAATTTAATCAAAGTGATACGGTTTCGTATCCGCTGTATAAAGGCAGTATTTTTCTGGATGCTAAATCACTGGCATTTACCGCAATCCGATTTGAAATAACTCCTAATCAGATGCAAAAGGCAACACCGTACCTGATCAGAAAAAAGCCGGCAGGGCTGAAAGCGGAGTTGATCGGGACCCATTATTTTGTAAAATATCGTAAAATCGGAGATTTATGGTATCTGAATTATGTGCGGCTGGAAAACGAGTTCCGCTTTAAATGGAGCAAGAGATTGTTCCATTCCAATTATACTTTTCTTTCTGAGGCGGCAATTACGGGTATCAGTCATAAAAATATCGAAAAGCAGAAGGCGCGTTTGAGCCTGAAATACAATGATGCCTTCTCCGACAAAGTAAACGATTTCCAGGATCCGAAATTCTGGGGGGCTTCCAATATCATCGAACCTGAATCGTCTATCCAGACTGCTATAAAAAAAATTCGTCGTAAACTGAACCGCTGGAACAACGATTAACGGGATCGGACAAGATACGTCGTATCGTTGTTCGGATTTTTTACATACACGCCCTGATAGCCTGTTTTTGTAATGCTCACGTAAAGATCGGGGCAGGTTCCCGTGCAGCTGTATGGTGGTGAGTGTACATAATAAGCGCCTTTTGCATCCGTTTGTGTGCTCATGATGATGGCATCATTCGAAGGATTATTCAGATAAGCAATGACCGTAGCTCCCGGCAAAGGAATCCCTGTACTTTTATCATAAACATAGCCTGTGCCCGAGATTGTTTTCTGGCATCCGCTTAAGAAAAACCAAAGCGTGATTACCACAAAAAATGAAATTCTGACCACCTGCTTCATGGCAACAAAGATAATGATTGTCGCTTTTCGGATAGGCGACACCAGCTTTTATTTTGCATTCTTTTCGTTATCTTGCACGAGATTTTCAGTATAAAAGATATGCATTTGTTGTTGGCCTTTTGTATTTGTAAATCAATTAGTTGTAAATAATATTTAAAATAAAGTTAGGTCAATGAAGCCGACATTATTAGTTTTAGCAGCGGGTGTAGGCAGTCGTTATGGCGGAGTAAAGCAGATGGATCCCATCGGCCCTTCAGGAGAAAATATCATCGATTATTCAGTTTTTGATGCCATTCGGGCCGGTTTCGGTAAGGTTGTATTTGTGATCAACTCCAGCATCGAAAAAGATTTTAAAGAAGTATATGAATCCCGTTTAACGGGGAAAATAGAAACGGCTTATGTGATTCAGGAGATTGGTAATATTCCTGCTGGGTTGACTTTCAAACCTGAACGTTCCAAACCCTGGGGGACAGGCCATGCCGTGCTGGTGGCAAAAGATCTGATCCGAGAACCTTTTGCAGTGATCAATGCAGATGATTTTTACGGACAGCATGCTTTCGAGATTATGGGGCGTTATCTTTCGGCACTGAATGTGGAAGAAACGACTTATGCCATGGTAGGCTATGAGCTGAAAAACACATTATCGGAAAACGGCAGCGTCTCACGCGGTATCTGTAACACGATAGACCATATGCTCACCGGTGTTGTGGAACGAACCAGCATCATCTGGGAAGGAGATAAAATCGTTTTTGAGGAGGGCGGTAAGAAATTCCCGTTGGATGAGAATGAACTGGTTTCGATGAATATCTGGGGTTTCACCCCCAAATATTTCCAACAGTCTGAAAGCTATTTTTCCACCTTCATCGCGGACAACGCCGATAACCTAAAAGCTGAATTTTATATTCCTTTCGTGATCAATAAGCTGATAAGCAAGGAAGAAGCTTCTGTGAAGGTGCTGGAAAGCCATGATCAGTGGTTTGGTGTAACGTATCTTCAAGACAAGGAACAGACGGTTCTGCGGGTGATAGACATGGTTGAAGAAGGCCGTTATCCGGCATCACTGTGGAAATAGAAATTTGGGTTGTGGAGGGTTTGTGATTCAGCCAGCGGAAATCTGAAATTGCTTCTTAAGTTCAAAATGTGATAACATGGACCAGGAAATTCGACAAAATCTGAAAAATGTACTTCGGGACATCCCTTCTCATGTCAGGCTGGTGGCTGTATCCAAAACAAAACCCGTTGCTTTGTTGC
>CAYWBO010000012.1:24318-36470 GCA_964456625.1 uncultured Lentimicrobiaceae bacterium
CCTTCTCATGTCAGGCTGGTGGCTGTATCCAAAACAAAACCCGTTGCTTTGTTGCAACAGGCATATGATGCAGGACAGCGGGATTTCGGTGAGAACAAGGCACAGGAAATGGCTGCAAAGTCCCAGGAACTTCCTCCCGATATTCACTGGCATTTTATAGGGCATTTGCAAACCAACAAGGTAAAATATATTGCACCCTTTGTAACCCTGATCCATGCGGTTGATAGCCTGAAAGTACTTCTGGAGATCGACAAACAGGCCAAGAAAAATAACCAGGCGATTGATTGTTTGCTGGAATTTCATATTGCCGAGGAAGAGTCTAAATTCGGACTTACAAGAGAAGCTGCTTCCGGGATCTTGAGATCCGGTGAATTCGGGGAGATGCAACATGTGCGAATTTGCGGGGTGATGGGTATGGCAACATTTACATCGGATGAGGAAAAGATCAAGAGGGAGTTCAGAGCACTAAAAGGGCATTTTGAATTTCTGAAAACAGAATTTTTTCAAAATAGCCCTGAATTCAGCGAAATCAGCATGGGGATGTCGGGAGATTATCTGCTGGCCATCGAAGCAGGGAGTACCATGGTAAGAGTGGGATCCCGGATTTTCGGTTCGAGGGAATAAGAGGTGTCCTTTTAAAAGTGAAAATCCTCTTAGGATTGGAATTCTTCCTGTGATGTTCTGGGCAAGGTAAAATAGAAAAGGCTACCTTCTCCTTCTTTGCTCTCCAGCCCCACGGTACCACCTAATTTCTCCACAATTCTCCGGACGATGGAGAGCCCCAGGCCATAACCTTTGGTTGATACCTGTCCCAGACGTTCAAAAGTATTGAACAATAATTTCTGATTCTGTGGGGAGATGCCCGGTCCATGGTCACGAACCCAGAAGCGCGCCTGCTGATCCATGTCTGAATCCATAACTTCAGCCCCCACTTCGATCTGCAACGGATCCCCACCATATTTAATGGCATTGCTGAGATAATTTACCCATACTTCTTCAATCCATGGGGCATATCCGTAGCAACTGGGCCAGGAGTCAGGGCGAGAAACATGTGCTTTGCCATTTTCAATCAGCATCGGAAAATGTTTTGTGGATTCCTCAAAAATCATGTCCATATCCAGAGGCTGGGTTTTGATCTCAGATTTTCTAAGACTTGCAAAGAGCAACAGACTGTTGATAATCTGTTGTGCCTTATCGCTACTTTCTATGATCACCGCCAGGTAACTTTTTATTTCTTCTTTGGTGAGGTCCTCATAATCCGTATTCAGCAAATCTGCAAAGCCGATAATGGTTCCAAGTGGATTTCTCAGGTCATGGGCTACGGTATGCGAGAAGGCATTCAGCTCTTCATTTCGCTCTTCAAGCTGGTTTGTATATTTCCGGAGTTGTTCCTCTGTGTTTTTCTGTTGTGAGTTGTCCACGATGATCCCTCGCACTCCGGTGAAATCTCCGTTATGATGGATCAGACTGGAATAAACCGAAATGGGAAACGTACTGCCGTCTTTTCGCAGCGCCATATATTCTCTGTTTTCAATGGTTTCACCGGTGTATAATTTTTCAATGTCCTGCTCAAGTCTTGGTCTGTCTTCGGGAATTACCGTATTAAGAATGTTAAAATTGTCGTTTAGCTCTTCTTCTGTGTAACCGAACAACATGGAGGCTTGTTTGTTAGAAAAAGTAAGGGTCAGCTCCGTATCGTGTTCATAGACAATGAGCGGTAACATGGCAGTCATCTCCTTAAAACCCTTCTTACTTTCCTTTAATTCTTTGGTCCTTTCATGAACCAGTTGGTTTAGTAGTTCCTTTTCTGACCTTAATTTGTCTTCAGCAGATTTGATCCGAAGCATGACGTTGATCTGCACGGCAAGTTCATCTGGATCAATGGGTTTTGAAATAAAGGAATCGGCGCCAACGGTAAGTCCTTTGATGCGACTTTCTTTATCGATCTTGATAGCTGATACCATAATAACAGGGATATAGTTTGTACGTTCGTCATTTTTTAATATCCTGCATGTCTCGTAACCATCCATGCCGGGCATCACGATATCCAGCAAAATGGTATCCGGCCGATGTTTGATGGCTATTTCAATCCCCTCCTTCCCGGAATGGGTGGTGATGATTTCACAATCAGGCAGATTATTTTCTACGATGGCTCTGATCGTAACCAGGTTTATCTGCTGATCGTCAATGGCAAGGATTTTTTTCATATTTAAGTATTCCCTCTGAGTTTTACTGCCGAATCATCAATTTATAATAAGTCTGTTTTGACATGGTGTGATACGATACCTGATTGCATTTTCCAACTGACAAAAAAGCATCAAAATAATGCTATCCCATCGGTAAGAACTTGCAGGTCGAAAGATACGAAAAAACTTTTTTGCGAAAAGCGATTTATTCCTGCGTAAAGCCTGATTTTGAGGGTTGAAAACCTGATTTTTTGGTTTATAACTCTTAAAATGAAATTATTGGAATGATTTCCTTAATCGGTTAAGGTCATAATTTACGGTTATAATCAGGGGTTCATTGGCCCCACGGATCTAATAATAACAAGTAGCCCATTTTGTTGAAAAGTTTTTCAAAAAATCACTCGCTTTTTGAAATCCGTATCAGGCTAACTTCAAGGGGATTATTCTCAGTAAAAACACTGATCCAGTCATTGTCTTCCGAAAACCATTTATATTGACTCCCTATTCTGATGATGAAGTTGTGGCTTCCTTTGCCTTTAGGAACCCGCACCACAAATCCGCCGTTTTTTGATTTTCCCTGACCAAAAGTGAAAATGACATTAAAAGAATTTCCGTTGACGTTGGTGGCTTTCACCAATACATAGTTGCTTTGCCGCACTTTGATAGGAATGGGCTTGAAAGTAAATTGTTTTGTCTCATTGGATTGTATGAGTACTTTTTGCTTGATGACGTCCTCTATGGCGTTGTCGGAAATATATTTGGTGATCTTTTGCACCATGTCCATGGGATAAGGTTCTTCGGCCAGGATGTGATGCGCAATTTTATAGATCTCAATGGCCTGGTCATAAGCTTTGTCATGATAAAACTTATCCGCCACGGCGATCTCCTGGTCGTACTGGTTTTTGCGTTTTTGATAAGTCGCGGCCAGCAATTGCTGACACTGCTGAATTTGTTGCTTCGGATAGTTTTCATCGGGCTTGATACTGGAGGCGGTTTTATATTGCTGTAGCGCTTGCTGATAATCCTTTGCCTGGAAGGATGCGTTGGCAGTGGAAAGCGCTTGCTGATAACGCAGTTCCCTTTCCTTTGCCATCTGTGCCAGAATGCCTCGGACTTCTTTTATTTTTTCTTTGGGATAGCTTTCGTTTTGTTTCAGGTTGACTGCCGCCTGATATTCGTTCAGCGCCATCTCATAACTTTTTTGTTTCAGCAGGCTGTCTGCCTGTTGGATGGTTTCTGCGAATTTTTTGTCTACCTCTTTCTGATGTTCTATGGCTGCCAGCGTCTGGTTGATGGATTCAATTTTTTGCTTCGGCGTCAGTTCTGACGGTTTCAGGTCAGCGGCTTTTTGAAAAGCTTCCAGCGCCGGTTGATAAGATTTGGCGGCCAACAGACTGTCTCCCTCTAAAATTGCTTTCTTGTACGCCAGATCAACTTTTTTCTGATCTGCGAGCTGCTGCAGGATACTGTCGATCTGGGCGATGGCCCTCCGTGGTTCTTCAGCTCCCGGCTTGAAAGTCAATGCTTTTTCATAGGTTTTCTTGGCATCATCCCACTGCTTCCCGTCTTTTAACAGATCACCCTGGTGCATCTGTTGTGCATACAGTGCGTCCATTTTTTGCTGTTGTGCCGAATCGGCCAGAATTTTCCGGATCAATACAATCTTGTCTTTAGGATATGATTCTTCCGGTTTAAGCTGGGAAGCCATCTTGTATTTCTGCAACGAAAGATCCCACTGTTTCGTATCAAAAAACTGATTACCTGAGGTTATAAGCTCTTGGTATTGTGCTTCTGCTTTTTCCTGTGCGGCTTGTTGTATTAAGGCATTGGCTATCTCTTTTAGCTTTTGTTGAGGGTAGGTATCGTTTGGCTTTAATGTAAGCGCTTTCGAAAAAATATCTCTGGACGCCAGATATTGTTTCTTGTTGAAGAGGCTGTCACCTTGATGTATGATCTGTTTGTAACGGGCTTCCTTTGCGGCAAGCTCTTTTTTACTCATCAGATCGATTTTTTTCAGCTGTTCCTGCGGATAAGATTCTCCCGGTTTGAGCGTCAGGGCGAGGCTGTATTCTGCTTTTGCATTGTCTGGCTCTGGAATTCTGAACAAGCTGTCTGCCTGATGAATAGCCGTTTGATAGTTCTCGTCCAGGTGTGCTTTTTGCGTCAGAAGTGTCGCGTCGATACGGTCAATCATATCCTTTGGATAGGGATTGTCAGGCCAAAGTGCTTCCGCTTCTTCATATTTTACCTTGGCGGCCATGTAATTTTTGGTGATATACAATTTGTCGGCTTCGTTGGCTTTTGCCGTGTAAGCTTTTTGCTTTCTTGCCAGTGGTTCGATCTGGTTTATTTTGGAGATAATTGCAGCGTTGCCGGGCATCATTGAATCCGCTTTCTGAAGATGAGTCAGCGCATCCGAATAGTTTTTTATCAGCAGGTATCGCTGTGCCGTCTGCACTTCCTGTTTCGCCAACTCCTGACGATGCTGATATTCGATTTTCAGGCGCTTTGCCAGTGCAATTTTTTCCGTCACGATCTTCCTTTTGGGGAAGAGTTTCTGTGCTTCCTGAAACTGGCGTACGGCGCTGTCGAATTCCTGAAGTCCCAACAGTTGTGTGCCCCTGTCCATTTTCGAAAGAAAGCGCGTCTGCTTTTGTTTTTCAACGTTCTCTTTCTGTTCTATTTCTTTGATTTTTCCCAGCGCATAGGTATCGCCGGGTACAATTTTCAGCGCTCTTTGATAGGTGATCTTTGCCAGCTCCAGCGCCCCTTTGGCCAGTGCATCATCTCCCTGGTCGATGAGATTGTAATAACCGGCTTGTCTGTTATCCTGTTTCTGAATTAGTTTGACGGTTTCCTCGATAAGGTTCTGCGCGGTTTTGTCGCCCGGTTTCATCTGAAGGGCCATCAGAAAATAAGCTTTAGCATCCAGAAGCTTGTTGGTTTTCAGCTCATGATTTCCTTTTTGAATAGCTTCTTCATAGGTTTTGGCAGTTTGTGCACATGCCTGTTTCGCGGAGAAAAGGCTTAGGATCAAAACCACAGAGATGAACAAATATATTTTAAGGGCTCTATTTTGGCTTCTTTGCATAATTTTTTAACACAAGTCTTTGAAAGAAACGTTCATATCGCTTAAATATTTTCCGAAATGATTAAACCGTCTTTGATGAGGAATTGTTTGTCAGTCATAGAGGCCAGTTCAGTGTTGTGTGTCACGATCACAAAGGTCTGTCCGAGATCTTTTCTCAAATCGAAAAATAACTGATGCAGTTCTTTGGAAGCGGTGGAGTCGAGGTTTCCCGAAGGCTCGTCTGCAAAAATGACGGACGGATCGTTGATCAGCGCCCTTGCAACGGCAATTCTTTGTTGCTCGCCTCCCGACAATTCAGCCGGCTTGTGCGATGCCCTATGTGTCAGCCGCACCAAATCCAGCAATTTCATAGCCTTCTCTTCTGTGTTTTTTCTGTTTTCACCGGCAATCAAAGCGGGAATGCAAATATTTTCCAGGGCCGTAAATTCAGGCAAAAGATGATGGAACTGGAAGACAAATCCGATGTGTTTGTTACGGAATTCGGAAATCGTTTTGTCATTCATGCGCCTGATCTCAATGCCGTCCACCATAACTTTTCCTTTGTCAGCAGTTTCAATGGTTCCGAGAATTTGCAACAAAGTGGACTTCCCGGCACCCGAGGCCCCGGTAATGGAAACGATCTCTCCGGGATTTACGCTAAGGTTAATCCCTTTTAGTACTTCGATACTTCCAAACGATTTGTGTATGTTTTCTGCAACGACCATTTTTTCCGTGTGAATAGCAAAGATAGTAAAAGGATTATATGGATCGAAGCATTGGACAGCGCAGTGTTGTGGATTTCTGAAAGAAAAAAGAACACGCCGGCAGACGTGTTCTTTTTTCTTGTTATCGTTCAAAAAAAAACTAAATTTCCATGTTCGGATCCCAATTTTCAAGGATCTCTTTCAGCTTCTTGAGATACAGACCTCCCAGCGCGCCGTCCACGATCCGGTGATCATATGCCAGTGACATAATCACAATGTGGCGGATGGCGATGACATCTCCCTGCGGTGTTTCGAGGACGACCGGTTTTTTCCGGATGGCCCCGAGACCCAGAATGGCCACCTGTGGCTGGTTGATCACCGGCGTGCCAGTGAGACTGTCGAAAGTCCCGAAATTGGTCACCGTAAAAGTACCCCCTTGAATTTCATCAGGACTCAGGGCATTTTTTCTGGCCCTGTTCGCCAGGCTGTTCACGGCTTTTGTGATGCCCAGTAGATTTTTCTCATCTGCGTTTTTGATGACAGGAACGATCAGATCACCGCTCGGAAGGGCGGTAGCCATCCCGATGTTGAAATTCTTCCGGTAAACAATGTTGTATCCGTTTACCGAAGCGTTTATCTGCGGATATTCTTTCAAAGCTCTGGTGGCAGCATCAATAAAGATAGGCGTGAAGGTTAGTTTTTCGCCGTTACGCTTCATCAAATTATCTTTCATCTTATTCCGCCAGTTGACGACAGTGGTGACATCCACGTCGATAAAGGATGTGACATGCGGCGAAACCTGTTTTGACATCACCATGTGATCCGCAATGATCTTTCGCATACGGCTCATCTCTACGATCTGGTCACCGGCTTCAGTGTGTACTTCCGGCATGTTGATTTTCGGCATCTCTTTCGAAGCGGCTGCAGCAACTGCCGGGCTTTCCGATACTTTGCCGGATTTTTTCTTTTCTACGTAATCCAGGATGTCTTTCTTGGTCAAACGGCCGTCTTTCCCCGAACCGGTGATGGTTTCAAGGGTAGCAATCGAAATATTTTCAGCTTTGGCGATACTTTTTACAAGCGGAGAGTAGAATCTGGTAGCCTGTTCAAAGCTTGCCGGTTCCACCGGAGCTTCCTGAACAGTTGCGGCTGGGGTTTCTTTCTGCGGTTTTTCCGCCAGCATCTCAACACCCGGGATCTTTTCCGTTTCCACTTTCACCTCACCGGCTTCCTCACCCGAATCTTCTCCTTCAATTTCAACAATGGCAATAACCTGACCCACGGGAACGACATCCCCTTCTTTAAACAATTGTTTTACTAAAGTGCCCTCCACCGGACTGGGTATTTCCGAATCTACCTTGTCTGTGGCGATCTCCAGAATCGCATCGTCCTCTTCCAGGCGGTCACCTTCTGATTTAAGCCATTTTGTAATGGTTGCCTCAATGATACTTTCACCCAGCTTGGGCATCAAAATTTCAAATTTAGCCATCTTAGAATCTTAATTTACAAACTGTTTTGTTTTCATTCTTGTTTTATGTCTGCGACATTAAATCTGGCGCAAAATTACTGAAAAATTTTCGTAATTTGAATTTATTCTAAATAAAATTCTTCCTTTTAATCCGGGCACTGCATGAAAAGAAAATTTCATTTGTTTTCAGATTCCAAAGTTAATTATTTTTGGAATTTTGATTTATAATGATGTTTTTGATAATCAAAGCACTACAAGTGCGGTTGTACGGGGTGTCGTTCGGTTTCAAGGCTTTATCAGTAGGGATGAATAAACTTTTGCCTGAAGCGGACTTTTGTCATTTTTGGAAAATGTAAATGGGAATATTGCTATGAAATAATCCGGAAGGTTGTAAGCTTTTCGGGGCCAATCTGAGGAAAATTCTGTAACATTCTTATATTAAGCAGCTTAAAAAATGCGGTTATAAATTTTTGTTTTAAAATGAAACCTGTGAATCTACCCACAGAAGGTTTTGATTTATAAGGATAATTTTTAATTTTGTGTTTATAATTAAAAAAAGACGGGATACCTATGGAAGAACAAGAAAAACAGGAGAGAAGACCGGATATTTTTTCCAAGGTCGTTAGGGCTGGCAAAAGAACCTATTTTTTCGATGTGAAAACCACGCGCAACGGTGAATTTTACTTAACCATTACGGAAAGCAAACGCAGATTCCTGAACGATCAGGGTAAGTTTGTGTATGAAAAGCATAAAATCTTTTTGTACAGGGAAGATTTTGAAAAGTTTGTAACCGGACTGGATGGTGCCATCCGTTACATTGAAACAGGCACCGGTGTCAGTGATACAGTGACAGAAGAAGAGGGAGACCCGGATAGCATTCATGTGGATGTGAATTTCGAGGACCTTGGTAATGATGAGGAAAAAGCTGCAGATGAATAAGTTCTGTTTTACGCCTCATGTTCCTGCGTTAAATTTACAGTCATTTCTGTTGATAACTTGATTTTAGTGAGGTATTTTACAACACCTTAAAGTGGTAATTTTGTAGAGTCGTAATAGTGCAAAGAATTATGGGAAAAGTCATCGCCGTTACCAATCAAAAAGGAGGAGTTGGAAAAACCACAACAGCAATCAGTTTAGCCGCGGCCCTGGCGGTTCTGGAGTACAAAACCCTTTTGGTGGACGCTGATCCGCAGTCAAATGCAACATCCGGCCTTGGATTTGATACGAGAAATATTCAATCGAGTATTTATGAGTGCCTGATCGACGATGTGAATCCCAAGAAAGTTATTCTTCCCACCAATACCCCGCATTTATTTTTACTCCCTTCTCACATCGATCTGGTCGGAGCCGAAATCGAAATGATCAACCTTCCCCACAGGGAAATGATGATGAAACGTGCCATGGAAGAGATTCGCAGCGAGTATGACTTCATCATTATCGATTGCTCACCGTCGCTGGGGTTGATCACCATCAACGCCCTGACAGCGGCTGATTCAGTGATCATCCCGGTACAGTGCGAATATTTCGCGTTGGAAGGTTTGGGAAAACTACTGAATACTATAAAAATAGTCCAGGGCGGATTAAATCCCGAACTGGATATCGAGGGCATTCTGCTCACCATGTTTGACGTAAGGCTCAGACTTTCCAAACAGGTGGTAGAAGAAGTAAAAGCCCATTTTCAACAACTGGTGTTCGACACCATCATCAACAGAAATACCCGGTTAAGCGAAGCTCCCAGCTTCGGCCAATCGATTATCATGCATGATGCACAAAGTGTCGGAGCCATTAATTATCTGAATTTTGCCCGTGAATTGCTTCAGAAAAACAATATGACGGACATCAAAAATGAGGATCGAAAAATTCATTTAGCGGATGACGAATAAGAAACCTACCAAAAGAGCCCTGGGCAGGGGACTCGATGCTATTTTAAGCAGCCCTGATACAGACATCACTTCCAAGGATATCTCCGGAAATTATGTTGCCGGTGCCATTGCAGAACTGAATATCGACGAAATTGAATCAAATCCTTTCCAGCCCCGTTCTGATTTTGATGAAATCATGTTGCAGGAACTGGCAGATTCCATTAAATCACAGGGTGTCATTCAGCCTATTACCGTGCGCAAGATGGGACGCGATCAGTATCAACTCATTGCCGGTGAACGGAGGCTAAAAGCATCAAAACTTGCCGGACTCAAATTCATCCCGTCTTTCATCCGTGTTGCTAATGACGAGCAAATGCTGGAGTTGGCACTGATCGAAAATATCCATCGCCAGGACCTGAATGCCGTCGAGGTAGCCATCAGTTATCAGCGTTTGATGGAAGAATGTGTCCTGACGCAGGAGCAACTGAGCGAAAAGGTGGGCAAAAGCCGCTCGACGATTACCAATTTCTTGCGTCTGTTGAAACTGCCGCCGGAAATTCAGATCGCTTTGCGCGATGCTTCCATTACCATGGGACATGCCAGAGCACTGATCACCGTGGAAGAAGAAGGTCAGCAGTTGCGCATCTTGAAAAGTATTATCACTGAGGGACTGAGTGTCAGACAGGTTGAGGAAATGGTTCGCCAGTTAAGCCACCCGGTGCCTAAGAAGAAGAAAGCTCCGGCCAAAAGCATTCCGGAAAAATATAAAGAAGTTCCGGCGATAATCAGTAAGGCTTTGGGCACACAAATCAGCATCAAAAGAAGCGAGACGGGTCAGGGGAACATCGTAATTGCCTTTAAGAATGATGATGAACTGGACAAGGTTATTTCATTTTTTGAAAAAAAATGAGACCATGTGCGGTATTAATCAGGTCATCAAAAAATTACCCCTGTCTGTCTTTCTGGGGTTGCTTTTGCTTGTCGGGCCGTTAAAGGCCCAGGAGGTTCAGAAAAACCAGGAACCTCAGAAAAAAGAAAAAAAACAAAAGAAGAAAAAGCCGCAGCTGATTCGCAATCCCAAGACTGCCACTTTGTTTTCCATCATCCCCGGAGGAGGTCAGATTTACAATCATAAATACTGGAAAGCGCCCATCGTTTATGCCGGTTTTGCGGTGTTTGGTTATTTTATCGTGACCAACACACAGCAATATCATATTTTCAGGGATGCTTACAATTCCACCGCTGATTCTGCCACGACAAATCCCTATGCCCTAAAGTACAGTCCCGCATCACTGAGAATTGTGAGGGATTATTACCGGCGGAACATGCAGTTGTCTTATATTTTAACGGGTGCCTGGTATATTCTTCAGATGGTGGACGCCAATGTGGATGCACACCTGACACGATGGAATATTTCAGACAATCTTTCTATGGAAGTGGCTCCGGTCATCAGCCCGCCGCTGAAACCCCGGACCGGAGCATACAACGGACTCAGCATTCGTTTTCGTTTTTGAAAATTTGTGTTTAACAGCCAGAATCCGGAACAATAAAATATTTCCTTAAGTTTGGATTCCATGAAAAAAGTAGCATTACCGGCCAATCATAAACGTTCGTTGTCCTCATCCGTTTATCTGATAGAGAAATTGGCGGATGAAGTGGAAGCGTTGTTGAATAACCACAAAGATCTTGCAGCCCAGACAATAAAGCACGATATTTCTGACGAAGAACGTCTGTCTGCCCTGAATTCAATTGCTGAAATCAAAGATGAAATTAAAAGGCTTGCCGAATTCTATGATTTGAAGAAACAGGAAGTTTCCGAAAGTCAGTTTCTGGAATCCCGGAAAACAAAGGCCTGGGAAATTCTGCACAATTCAAGCGTGTCGCGCATGGATGCTTTCGGTAAATTTCCGGAAGAACTCAAAGAAATATACAGCGCTGATATCAGGCGACTTTTGGAGCTGGTGGACAAACTCTAATCTAAAGATTTTGTATGGAGTCTGGGTAAGGAGATTATTGAACTGAATTTATCACCATCAAATTTTTCTATATTCGCAATCGTCATATTACCCGTTTTTAATACTTTTCAAGAAATGAAGAAAAAGGAATCGAACAAGGACAAAAAATTTGATAAAAGTTACCTGGAAATGGCGCATGTGTGGGCCAGGAATTCCTACTGCAAACGCAGACAGGTCGGGGCTCTGCTGGTGAAAGAACGTATGATCATATCCGATGGTTACAACGGAACGCCGTCGGGTTTCGAGAATGTTTGCGAAGATGAAGAGGGTCATACCAAACAATATGTTTTGCATGCCGAAGCCAACGCCATCACGAAAGTTGCCAAATCCAACAACAGCAGCGAAGGAGCTACTTTGTACATCACCGATTCCCCATGTGTGGAGTGTGCCAAGCTGATCATTCAGGCGGGTATTTTAAGAGTGGTTTATGATCGCGAATACCGTATTACGGATGGGCTGGATCTTTTGCACAGGGCGGGAGTGGAGTTGGTCCACATTCCTAGCGCGTCTTAAGAAAAAGGTCTTTCGGAATTTCTTCCAGAACCAGGAGAAATTCGGTCAGGATCATGGCAGTAGCGCCCCAGACAATTTCATCGTTCAGATAAAAACAGGGAACGGGATATTCTCTTCCGTCTCTGGAAATAACATTTTTCTCAGTTTGCAGATCCGGATTCAGAAAATCACGGATGTCCACTTCAATGGTACGGATGGTTTCGATACCGTCTGCCCGGAGGACCGGTTTTTCTGAATAAAATCCTACAAAAGGTTGCACCCGGAAGTTACTGGGAGGGATGTAGATCTCGCTGAGTTTCCCGACAACTTTTACCTTTTGAATATCAATTCCCAC
>CAYWBO010000012.1:36570-47050 GCA_964456625.1 uncultured Lentimicrobiaceae bacterium
AGAGGTCCGGCAAGTCGTTGATTCAGTAGCGATTCAAGCAGTTCAAGGTTCATACGATATTTCTCACTTTATCAGTCAGCAGTAGTTTAAGCTGCTGAAGTCGCCTGCAAAGATAGCGATTGAACAAAATAGCCGGAAGGATCTCCCGGCTATTTTGAAAAATGAATCCCGAAGCATGACAACAGATTTTGATGCATTATTGGTTTCTCCTTCGTGAAATGCCTCATGATTTTTGTGAAAAATCAGGCCAGGTCAAAACGATCCAAATTCATGACCTTGTTCCAGGCTGCCACAAAATCTTTTATGAATTTCTCCTGTGCGTCGGCACTTCCATAAACTTCGGCCAGTGCCCTGAGTTCCGAGTTTGAACCGAAAATAAGGTCAGCACGGGTAGCCGTCCATTTCAGTTTGCCCGTGGCACGATCGCGACCTTCAAATACTTCTCCGGATTCCGAAATCGGTTTCCATTCTGTACTCATGTCGAGTAGATTTACAAAGAAATCGTTGGTAAGCACTTCCTGACGATGGGTGAAAACGCCATGTTTGGAGTTGTCAAAGTTTGTATTTAATACGCGCATACCTCCTACGAGAACCGTCATCTCAGGAGCTGTGAGTGTCAGCAACTGTGCCTTGTCGACCAGCAGCTCTTCGGTTGATACGGCATATTTTGTTTTCAGGTAGTTACGGAAGCCATCGGCCACAGGCTCCAATACAGCAAAAGAATCCACATCGGTTTGTTCCTGTGAAGCATCCACGCGGCCGGGGGTAAAAGGAACCGTTACGTCATATCCGGCATCTTTGGCTGCATTCTCCACACCTGCAGAGCCAGCCAATACGATGAGGTCGGCAAGAGAAACTTTCTTCCCGCCCGATTGGTTATCGTTGAATTTTTTTTGAATTCCTTCCAGCTTATCCAGCGCCTTTGTCAGTTGGGGAGGATTGTTAACCGCCCAGAATTTCTGGGGTGCCAGGCGAATGCGAGCACCGTTGGCACCGCCCCGTTTGTCGGAGCCGCGGAAAGTAGAAGCCGAAGCCCAGGCGATAGATACCAATTGAGATACCGGTAATCCTGAAGCCAATATTTGGGCTTTCAAATCTGCGATATCTTTTTCATGGATCAATTCATAATTTACTGACGGGATCGGATCCTGCCAAATCAGTTCTTCTTCTGGTACCTCCGGGCCCAGGTAACGTGCCCGGGGCCCCATATCACGATGCGTCAACTTAAACCAAGCGCGGGCAAAAGTATCGGCAAATGCATCCGGATCTTCATAGAAACGTCTCGAAATTTTTTCGTAAACCGGATCGAAACGCAAAGAAAGGTCCGTCGTAAGCATGGTCGGTGCATGATGTTTTGATGGGTCATGGGCATCAGGGATAATATTATCGGGATTTTTTGCTACCCATTGATAAGCACCGGCAGGGCTTTTCGTCAGTTCCCATTCGTAACCAAACAGGTTTTCAAAAAAATTGTTGCTCCATTGTCTTGGAGTTTTAGTCCAGGTCACTTCCGGGCCTCCCGTAATGGTGTCGCCGCCCTTTCCCGTGCCGTACTTACTGATCCAGCCCAGGCCCTGCGCTTCAATGCCGGCTGCTTCCGGCTCTGGGCCTACCAGGGCTACATCTCCGGCTCCATGGGTCTTTCCGAAAGTATGCCCACCGGCAATCAGTGCGACGGTTTCTTCATCGTTCATGGCCATGCGGGCAAAAGTTTCACGAATGTCTTTGGCGGCTGCCAACGGATCCGGGTTTCCGCCGGGTCCTTCCGGATTTACATAAATCAGCCCCATTTGTACGGCCGCCAGCGGATTTTCCAGGTCCCGTTTGCCGGAATAACGTGTTTTGTCTCCAAGCCAGGTGGTTTCAGAACCCCAGTAAACGGATTCGTCAGTTTCCCAGACATCCTCACGGCCACCACCAAAACCAAATGTTTTGAATCCCATAGATTCCAATGCAACGTTGCCGGTAAGGATCATAAGGTCCCCCCAGGATATCTTGCGACCGTACTTTTGCTTGATGGGCCAGAGCAATCTCCGTGCCTTGTCGAGGTTGGCATTGTCAGGCCAGCTGTTCAGCGGGGCAAAGCGTTGCTGAGCGGACCCTGCACCGCCACGGCCATCACCGGTGCGGTAGGTGCCTGCAGCATGCCAGGCCATACGAATGAACAACGGTCCATAATGTCCGAAATCAGCAGGCCACCATTCCTGTGAATCGGTCATAAGCGTTCGAAGGTCCTTTTTTACCGCTTCCAGGTCCAGGCTCTTGAATTCTTTTGCGTAGTTAAAATCTTTATCCATGGGGTTCGATAAAGATGAATGTTGACGCAGGATGTTTAATTTCAGTTGGTTGGGCCACCAGTCCCGGTTGCTGGTTCCGCCACCACCGGCACTGTGATTGTGTGTTGCTCCGGTCACCGGACATTTGCCCATGTCGTTTGAATTATGTTCCATCTTTGATAAATTTTATAGTTTAATATTCAGATTTATTATATGTCTGTTTGATTTGTCCTGATTTAATTTTTATCAAAGGTATGCCTGTTTCATTCATAAGTCAAATCAATAATATTAATGATTAAATAGATAAAATCTATTATAGACAAAATGAAAGCCGTTAGCATTTAAAATAGGACATAAAAAACCCGGCAACAATTTTTGTTGCCGGGCAGCTAGATTATTCCAACGGAGACGAAGCTAAACAGCCACTTTCTCTACAACATCTTCTTCAATACGAAGGTTCTGGATGATGAAATCCTGACGTTCCTGCGTGTTTTTTCCCATGTAAAATGCCAGGGTTTCCGGCACCGACGATTCTCTTTTCAGGATCACCGGATCAAGGCGCATGTTTTTACCAATAAAGTGTTTGAACTCATCGGGTGAAATTTCCCCCAGTCCTTTAAAACGGGTAATCTCCGGATTGGGTTTTAATTTTTCGATGGCATCCACGCGTTCTTTTTCGTTATAACAATAGAAAGTTTCCTTTTTATTCCTGACTCTGAAAAGCGGCGTTTGCAAGATGAACAGATGGCCTGCTTTAACCAGGTCGGGATAGAACTGCAGGAAGAACGTTAATAACAGCATCCGGATATGCATACCGTCCACATCGGCATCGGTGGCGACCACAATGTAATTGTAGCGCAGGTTTTCAAGGCTTTCGTCAATGTTGAGAGCGGCCTGCAGCAGATTGAATTCTTCGTTCTGATAAACGATCTTTTTGCTGAGACCATAGCTGTTCAGCGGTTTTCCGCGTAAGCTGAAGACGGCCTGTGTTTGCACGTCTCGCGATTTGGTGATGGAACCGCTGGCGGAATCTCCCTCGGTAATGAACAAGGTCGTTTCTAACCGTTTTTCGTCATTGGTATCCAGGTGAATCCGGCAATCACGCAATTTTTTGTTGTGCAGGCTGGCTTTTTTCACGCTTTCGCGAGCAAGCTTTTTTATGCCCGCCATATCTTTTCTTTCCTTTTCTGATTCCAGGAGTTTGCGGTACAGCAAATCTGCAGTCTCGGTATGGATGTGCAGAAAGTTGTCAAGATTCCTTTTGATAATATCCATGATGTAATTCCGGATGCTTTGTCCGTTGGGTTCCAGATACTGTGAGCCCAGCTTGGTCTTGGTCTGTGATTCGAAAACCGGTTCCTGGACTTTAATGCTGACGGCAGCGATGAGGGAAGTACGGATATCGCTCGTATCGAAATCTTTCTTGTAAAATTCGCGGATGGTCTTTACCAGGGCTTCGCGGAAAGCATTCTGATGTGTCCCGCCCTGTGTGGTATGCTGGCCGTTAACAAACGAATAATACTCTTCGGTGTAGGAGCGGGAACTGTGGGAAAATGCGCATTCAAAATCGCCTTCTTTAATCCGGATAATGGGATAAGTCACGGGGCCGTTGCCATCGATGTTGTGTTCCAGCAGATCGAGTAAGCCGTTTTTCGCCTGCATGGACTGTCCGTTATAAATGATGGTGATCCCGTTGTTCAGGAAAACATAATTCCACAACATCTCTTCCACATAATCTGGTATGTAATGTAAGTTGGGAAAAACATCTTCATCGGGAATAAATGTTACCAGGGTTCCTGGCTTTTCGGAACATTCCCTGACAGGCTCATCGGTAATTAGTTCTCCTCTTTTGTATTCAACAATTTTGGTTTTGCCCTCACGGATGGATTGAACCCTGAAATAAGAAGACAAGGCATTTACTGCCTTGGATCCTACACCGTTCAACCCAACGGACTTCTTAAATACTTTTGAATCATATTTCGCACCTGTATTAATCTGACTAACACAAGCTTGTACTTTCCCTAATGGCATTCCTCTTCCGTAATCCCGGACGGTAACGGTTTTATCTTCGATGGTGATTTCAATGGAATTTCCATTACCCATGATAAACTCATCGATGGAGTTATCCAGAATTTCCTTCAGAAGAACGTAAATCCCGTCGTCAGGAGAGTTTCCGTCTCCTAACTTACCGATATACATTCCGGGTCTGAGGCGGATGTGTTCTTTCCAGTCCAGCGACCTGATGCTGTCATCATTATATTCTACCGACATTTCTCCTAAATTTCATGCAAAAATAGCGGATTGGGCAAGAAATACAAGGCTTTCGTAAAATAGTTGTTAAACGGGGATTGTTAAGAAGCCTGGCTAAGAAATTTGTTTTCAGACAGCTGACATAAATTTAATTTAAAGTGGGGAGGTTATTTTTTTGTTATCTGTTTGTATGGAAAAATCAGAATTCAGGACATAAAAAAACGCCGTACACCAGAGGTTACAGCGTTTCTAGTCTTTTTTAATAGCCGCCCCGATGAAAATCGCCTTTTTCCGGACGGTTATTTTTTTGCGCTCGATAATCTGAGTACAGAGTAGAGCGGGCAAAAGCTGAAAAGTGCAGTAGCAATTGGAACAATAGCAATCAAGCCCCACCAGCTTTTGTAATATATCCCTAATCCGGCAATTACGATGCCAACAATCCACCGGATAATTTTGTCGGCGTTTCCCACATTGTGTTTCATGACATTTCTTTTTATGGTTAGTATTGGACAAAAATAGAAAACCATGTACTTCTGTTCGGTGACAAAAGTTACATAAGGTCAACAATTTCAATATATCCACGATGATTAATGATTTTCTTGTCTTTCTCAAGCTGCTTTAATAGCCTGGAGACCACTTCCCGGGCGGTGGCCAGTTGGTCAGCCAGCTCCTGATGGGTAGCTTTCACGATATTGTTTTCGCCTTTCAATTGTTTCAGGTGGCGGATGAGCCGGAATTCTATCGTCCGAAATGTGACGGAATCCACCACCCGGATCAATTCCTCGAACCGGATATGGAATGTCTTTACGATAAAATCATTCAGCTTGGGAAAAGAAATCAGCAATTCTTCAATATCTGAAAGCGGAATCGCAAGAAGCCGGGTGTCATCTTCCGTTTCAGCATACACGGCACTTTCCTGGTGGCGCAGACCTGAGGCAAGTGTCAGGGCACAGCTTTCTCCGGGCAAAATGGAATACAACATCACCTCTTTTCCGGATTCATCCTGCCGTGAGACATTTATTTTTCCCGTGATGACCAACGGAACTACTTTTATGAAATCTCCCTGGTTAATAATGGTTTGCCGCTTTGCTATTTCCAGATCACGGCTGCGTTTAAATATTTCATCAGCCAGATTCTTATCTGTGAAAACCTTGGTCAAAAAAAGGCGTATGTCTTCCATAGATCAAAGGTATAAAAGTTCAAAAACCACACAACGGAAAACTGACAATCCTAGAATCAATGAAATTGTTAGAAATTATCAGGAATGCAGTCAAACTTTTCCCGCATTTACTATTTTTACGCATTGTAAAATAATTCATGATGAAAAAATTTACTTTTTGGGTAGCCATGATTACCCTGTCATTACCCTTGACTTTATTGGGGCAAAGCAGGCAATTGATCCCTATCGAAGTCCAGAATGCCTTTAAAAATGAAACCCGTTCAATGAATGGTCAGCCCGGCCCGAAATACTGGGAAAATCATGCGAACTACCAGATCAGGGCGACCTTGCTTGCGGACCAAAGTCGTTTAAAAGGCAGTGAAAATGTAACGTATTTTAACAACAGCCCGGACACGCTCAGAACGCTCGTTATCCGGTTGTTTCAGGATATTTATAAAAAAGGCGGCATCCGCGCAAGCGGCATCAGTCCGAAGGATCTGACCAATGGCGTCCGTATTTTTTCACTCAAGATTAACGGCCAGGAGATCAAAGCTCCATCGGGAAGGATGAGCTACTATTACGGTGTCGACCGGATGATAAGGCTCCCTAAACCACTGGCCCCAGGTGACTCGCTTACCATGGAAACAAGCTGGGAATTTCATATTCCTGACATCAGTCATAACCGGATGGGGGAATTCGGAAAAGGACGTTTTTTTGTCGCTTACTGGTATCCCCAGGTGGATGTTTATGACGATATCAGCGGATGGGATATGGTTAATTTCAATGGGATAACCGAGTTTTATAATGATTTTAACAACTACGATGTCACCATTACCACGCCTGCCGGTTATGCAGTTTGGGCTACGGGACATCTGAACAACCCCAGGGAAATCTACGCCAAACCGGTTTTAAAACGGCTGAAAGAGGTAGCCAAATCCGATAAAATTATTTCTGTTATCAGTCAAAAAGACTGGAAGGAGCACAAAGTCCTGAAGACAAATAGGTCTAATACATGGAAATTTACGGCACATTATGTCACCGATTTCTCATTTGCTGCTACTTTGAAGTACAACTGGGACGCCTCCTCGGTTTTGGTGGACACGGCTGCCGGCCGACGGGTACGGGTTGATGCCATTTATCCGGACTCTTCACGCTCCTTTAATCAAGCCGCCCTGTATGCACGAGAAAGTATCAAATTCTTATCGTATAATTTACCCGGCTATCCTTATCCGTTCGAACATATGACTTCGTTTGACAACGGAACGCTTGGTGGCGGTATGGAAACGCCGATGATGGCCAACGACGGCGATCCTTCTGATTCCGTAAGGACTGCCGAAGTGGTCTTTCATGAGATTTCACACTCATATTTCCCATTTTTTATGGGAACGAACGAACAGAAATATGCCTGGATGGATGAAGGTTGGGCTACTTTTTTCACAGGGGCCTTTATCAATGAATATTTCCCCAAAAATACTTATGCTCAAAGGTATGCTATGACGTTTAGCAGAACCAGCGGAAGACAGACCGAGTTGCCCATGATGATTCCGTCCAACAATTTTGACAATTGGTCCTACTACAGTATTCAAGCCTACGTCAGACCTTATCTGGCTTATAAGTACCTGCAAAATGCCATGGGTGATAAAGCCTTTAAGCATGCTATGTTGACCTATATCAAAACCTGGCACGGAAAACATCCGATCCCGTTTGATTTCTTTAATGTTTTTCAGCATGATTACGGAAAAAGTCTGATGTGGCTCATCAAACCGTGGTTTTTTGGCCCCGGATACGCTGACCAGGGATTGGCGAAAGTTACGCAGTCCAACCAGATTGTGGTGGCTAATGTCGGTGGTCTCCCTATGCCTGTCCATCTGAAAGTCGAATATACAGATGGCAGTGTGGAAAATATTACGAAGCCTGTATCGATCTGGGAAGATGACACGCAAAGGGTGATCATCCAGGCCGATCAGAGCAAAAAGATCAAGGATGTTGTTTTGGGAGATAATAAAATTCCGGACGTGAACGAATCAAACAATTACATGAAATTGTAAATATGACTGTTTTCCGGAACAAGAAAGCAGGAAATAAGTCTTAATTTGTGAATGGTCAGTTGTCAGAAGCTGACCATTTCTTTATATTTACTGTCTGATTTAAATCCTGATGATGAATAAAATACAAGTTGGCCTTATCGGCGTGTTCATGCTGACCTTTTTGCAGGTAACAGGTCAGACTGTGGCTCCTTCCAAGTATTTTATTCAGTTTACCGATAAGAAAGATTCACCCTATTCGATTTCACATCCGGATGCGTTTTTGTCGGCACGCGCTTTGGTCAGAAGGGCGGCCTATGGGATTGCCATTCAGGAAAATGACCTGCCGGTAAACCCGCAGTATATCCGCGAAGTCGCCGCCAAAGGCGTTACAGTGCTTGAGGCTTCTAAATGGCTGAACGGCATTGTGATCTACACGCCCGATTCCAGCTTGGCGGACAGCGTAGAAGCGTTGCCTTTCGTGAAAAAAACCATCCGCTTTAAAACGGGGACTGAGAAAGAGAAACCGTTTTTCAAGAATGAAGTCTATTCAAAGGTAAATCCCAATGTACCCATGAAGGCGACTTCTTTTTCTGAAGCAGATTACGGGTTCGCATTGGCACAGATCAGGCAAATTAACGGCATTCCGCTCCAGGATAAAGGATATCGGGGGCAGGGGATGGTAATCGCAGTTTTAGACGGGGGCTTTTTGCATGTGCAAAGTCAGCCGGTTTTTGACAGCCTTCTGTCCAGGCATGGAATTTTGGGAACCAGGGATTTTGTTCACCCCGGCGGTAATGTCTACACCGAGAGTGATCATGGACGAATGGTTTTGTCCTGCATGGCCGCTGATGAACGGGGTCTGATGATCGGGACGGCTCCCGATGCATCTTACTGGCTGCTGCGTTCCGAAGATGTAAACTCGGAAAATGTGATCGAGGAATATAACTGGGTTTGTGCGGCTGAGTTTGCCGATAGTGTCGGAGCCGATATCATCAACAGTTCTCTTGGCTATACGACGTTCGATGATACCACAGCATCACACACCTATGCCGACATGAACGGCAGGACGGCGATTTCTACCATAGGTGCTGAAATCGCTGCCAGCAAAGGAATTCTGGTGGTGAACAGCGCCGGCAACAGCGGCGATAATCCCCGTTTTCCGTGGGTGGGAGCTCCGGCCGACGGGGATAGCGTTTTTACTATTGGCGCTGTGGATGCTTATGGTGACAGGGTCTTTTTCAGCTCCGTGGGACCTACCTACGACGGAAGGATAAAACCTACTGTGATGGCCATGGGCGAAGGGGATGCTGTGGCTGATGGTGGCAATGGCGTGCTTTTTGGCAGCGGAACCTCCTTTTCTTCTCCTATCATCGCCGGCATGTGTGCTTGTTTATGGCGGGCCCATCCCAAAGCCAGCAACATCGAGATCATAAATGCCATCAAGGAAACAGCTTCCAATCACGCGGATCCTAACAATCTCATCGGCTGGGGCATTCCCGACTTTTCAAAAGCCGACTCATTGCTTTCGGTGCTTTTTCCGCCCAGCGGGAATACCACCGACAGCGTCTACGTCTCACCAGCGCCGAATCCGTTCCGTTATTATCTCCAAATAAAACTGGTGAATATCAAAGGTGCATTGGATTTGAAGATCTATAATATGGATGGGCGGATCATGCTCCATAAAACGTATCCGTCAGGGACGACAGATGTTATACTCGGAGGTGAGGATATCCACTCTTTACCGGCAGGATTGTATTTGATGAGACTGAGAAGCAACCAGCACGTGTTTCTTAAGAAATTGGTGAAGTATTAGAAGATCAGTTAGGAATCATCAAAAAAATAAAAACCCTCTATCGCCTGGACAGAGCGGTTCATAATTTTGAAAATAAAGGTCCGGAAATGCTGAGGTCGTTACTTTCCCTTAATTTTTGTAGCGTCTTTCAGCATATTCTTGGGATGGATCTTTTCGACATCCTTTTTAAGGTCACTGACTTCTGAAGCCACATCTTTCAGGTCGTTTACGAAATCTTCGTCCTGGGTTGCTTTTTTAAATTCGTGGATTCCTTTTCCCAATCCTTTGGCGAGTTCAGGAATTTTCTTTCCTCCAAACAACAAAACGACAGCTATCAAAATCATGAACACCTCTTGTGTCCCAATTATACCGCATTGCTGAATCATAGTAATTAAGTTTTGGCAAATGTATACATTTCTCTACCTTTTTGTTCTCCTTGCCTTCGGGTCAGGAATTTGACAAGTTTCGGGCCGCAGGGTGAAGATAAGCGTTTGTTATATTCAGATAATTAGATGTTTGCGGACCAGGGAAAAACACCAGGCCCCCAAAATTACTGATGTTAAAATTCTTAATTTTAGTTAAAATTTAGAATCAAGGTTCTTTTTATCGCTGATTCATCTGTTTTTTGCAGCGTTTCATAAGAAGTTCTCTTAAATGCAGTAATTTTGCAACGACCGTCAGGCTGTTCTATCGCTCCGTCTCGTTTATGACGGGAGGGGGAGGAAAGTCGGGACAACACAGGGCGCCATACTTCCTAACGGGAAGGTTCTGCCGGAAGGCGGAAACAGCAAGTGCCACAGAAAATTACCGCCCCGACATGTCGGGGTAAGGGTGAAAACGTGGGGTAAGAGCCCACGCGTAGCGATGGTGACACCGTTACGGGGTAAACCTTATGGGTTGCAAGGCCAAATATGCCGGCGTTCCCGTCTCCGGACGGGATAAGGGTTGCCCGCCCGATGCCGGTGGGTAGGCTGCT
>CAYWBO010000013.1:0-14961 GCA_964456625.1 uncultured Lentimicrobiaceae bacterium
CCTACATCCGTGATGTTGCGCACGTAACGGACGTTATAGCCGAGATGTTTCAGGTAACGGAACACGATATCAAAGGTAATCGCAGGCCGGGCGTGGCCCAGATGCGCATCGCCGTAAACCGTCGGACCGCAGACATACATGCCCACATGAGGCGGATTGATGGGTTCGAAGACTTCCTTTTTACGGCTGAGCGTATTGTAAATTACCAGTTTGTGTTCCATAACCTTATCTTGAAAGTGCAAAATTAGTGAAATGATGGAAACATTCCTGCGTTTTTTATCCATCTTATCTCACGCATTTATTTCCGGTCCGGAACCTCCAATCGCTGCTTGTTTTGTTTATAAATAAGCCCGCATCCGGCACCGGCCGCAATTTTTTTTATATTTGAAGCACTCAAAATTACTGCCCGGCCAACCGCACCTAACAGCTGAATTACTGATATTCCAGTTTCACCAAACCTGACCAACGAAACTTTCTTTTGATTAGAACTAGTCATAAATAATTTAAAAACATTAGTTTACAATGAAAAAGTTGTTACAATACATGCTTCTGACAGGTATCATTCTGGCGATGGGAAGCTGCCGTAAAGACAACACAACCATTTCAAAAGTCAGGATACTGCAGCCGGGGCCGAACACAGGTGTTGATGCTACTGTTCAAAGTAATTTTCGTTTTCAGAATGAAAATTTCGGAAGTCTTTCCAGTTTAGCTTCCTGGACCTGGACCGATCTGGTTAACGGTTCTCCTAATTACGACACAAGAATTCTAATCAATTTTCCGGAACTGAACCAAATGACCGGTAATCAAATAGATTCAGTGAAACTGACACTTTACAGTTTTGCAAACTTTCCTTATGCCAATGGAGGTCAATATGGCCCTAATGCAAATTATTTATCATGTATTACGGGAAATTGGGATAAAAACACGGTCACATGGAATAATCAACCTGCGTATGACAGTACAAATCATATTGTCATCCCAACAAATAACGATTATGATTCGATCGTTGTGGACCTCACTCCATTGATTCCTACTGAAATGAAGTACGGTTACGGCTTTGAGATTATGCAGCAAAACGAAGTGCCTTACAGTTCATCGGTATTTTGCTCAAGTAATGACAGTATCGCTTCAAAACGCCCCAAACTGACCATTTATTACAAGTAACCGACCCATATTGCAGTGGGGAGGTTTTTTCTTGTATTTGAAGTTACGATTTACGGAATTGAAATTCTGCCGTTTTCAAAATCCCCTTGAGTTCCGGGTCAGGCCTGAACTGGATTTTCACATCCCTGACATGGGTTTTGTTGAGTTTCGAGGGGTCTTCCACTGCTTCGGTTCGCACACTCAGGCTGAAGATGCCCAGCCCGTCGAGCTTGACATTGTTTCCGGACATGAGCTCTTCGATAATGATCTCACGAACGCCTTCAACGGCTGCTAACACATCCGCCGAGCTCAAAGTGGTCCGGCTGTTCAGGACGGCGGCAATCTTCCTTAAACCGACCTGTTCTGTGCCGGAAATTCTTCCGTAATAGCTGTGCTGACCGCCGCCTTTTACACCGGGCTGGCTGATCGAAACCGGTACAATCTTTATCATGGGCTTATCATTTTAACTTCCCTTCCTGACGAAAGAAAAGTGTTGTACCCATCAAAGTTAAGGATAATAACTACGTTTTTATAATCTAATGCGCATCAAATTTATTTTTAGTGCGCATCAAAAATATTTTTGACGCGCGTGAAATTTTATTTTGATGCACGTCATTTTACAAAATCATTTATTGCTTCCCATTGATTCAACCTGAACAAGTGCAGGGTCGAACGATAAAAAAACAATACATCTGCTTAATCTTTTTGTAGTTAGGAACTTTTTTCATATATTTGGAAGACCTAATGATAACCCAAAACACCATGAAAAGACTGCGAATTGTTCTCATTCTTGCCATCACTGCCCTGTCTCTTACCGGGTGCATCAAATATCAATTTCAGATAAAGTCAACCGTCAGTCATGAGTTTAATTTAAACGATACGATCACGATCCAGGCCGGGCAAACCATGGTCAACCAGCCGGAAAACTTCACCATCACATTTGATTCTTTGAAAAACGAATCCCGATGCCCGCTTGGGATGGAATGTTTTTGGGCAGGTTATGCGTCCGCTGTTTTCCATTACACCAAAAATTATCATCCCGTTTATTTCACATTATACACCTTATCTACCATGGGAAACGACACGACAATTGATCAATATAACATCAAATTAATTGATCTTTCTCCCTACCCTGTCGCAAACAAAACGATCAATCCTGATGATTACGTGGCCAAACTGTTGATTCGGAAAAATTAGCAGCTGTCAATTCATAAGATTTCAGCTTTTTCGAACTGCTGATCCCGAAAAAATTCTCCAAACATCTTTTCTTCCGGCGCTTGTGCGTCAAAATGTTTCCGTATTTTTGCGGCCAAAAACAACCCAAAATATCAAAATAAATGGACAATATTCTGGTAATTGGATCTTCGGGGCAGATCGGTTCCGAACTGGTGATGGCGCTCAGAAAAGCTTACGGTAACGATCACGTTTTTGCGACCGACATTAAACAACCCACCGATGAGGTGCTCCAGAGCGGACCTTTTCAAATCCTGGACATTCTGGATTTTAAAAACCTGTTGCATTTCCTGGTACGATACAACATCACCCAGATCTATAATCTGGCAGCTGTTTTGTCCGGCAACGCCGAAAGAATTCCGTTGCAGGCCTGGGACATCAACATGAAATCGCTGATGAACACGCTGGAAGCCGCACGGCAGTCGGATGCCAAAAAGGTGTTCTGGCCCAGCTCCATTGCCGTCTTTGGTCCCACAACGCCACGTCATGATACACCGCAGATGACGGTGATGGAACCCAATACCGTCTACGGCATTTCCAAACTGGCCGGAGAACGCTGGGGAGAATATTACAACAAAAAATACGACATCGATTTCCGTAGCGTGCGTTATCCGGGACTCATCAGCTATAAAACCGAGCCGGGCGGCGGCACCACCGATTACGCTGTAGAAATATATTATGATGCCATCCGTAAAGGAAGCTATGAATGTTTCCTGAGTGCCAGGACCGCGCTCCCCATGATGTTCATGGATGATGCCATCACCAACACCATCCGGTTGATGCAGGCCGACGGCAAGAAACTTTCCTTACGCTCATCGTACAACATGGCCGGAATTTCTTTCGATCCCGAACAACTGACTGCTTCCATCCGGAAATACATCCCCCATTTTGAGATCACTTACAAACCGGATTTCCGTCAGGCCATTGCCGACAGCTGGCCGGCTTGCATTGACGACAGTGTCGCCCAGAAAGACTGGGGGTTGAAAACCACCTACAATCTGGACAAGATGACCCGCATCATGCTGGAAAAGATCGGGGAGAAATTAGCCGACTAAGGCTATCTTTTTTCTTTTACGATGGTTTTATAATCTTCGCTTTTGGGAAGCGCCAGGAAGTGTTCCGTGATGTCGCGGGGCGGTTCTTTTATTTTCCTGGTTTTCAAATCAATCCAGGCACCTTCCACCTTGATGACTGCCGAGAGTTTGTTTCCGTTTTTGTACAGATGATGCAGCATATTCCAGAATCTGCCGTCATCTGAAAGTCCCAGCAACTCCACATCAACCCTGAGTTGTTCGCCTTGCCGTATTTCCCGGAGGAACTTCGTTTCTTCGGTCAGCAGCACCGGACCCAGATCGAGTTCCAGCAGCCTTTCCATGTTGTATCCTTTGGCGGTAAGCAGCGCCACCCTGACTTCGGCTGCGTAATTGTTGTATGCCGTATGGCGCATGTGGTTGTTGGGATCGAAATCGGCCCAGATGGGGTCGAATGTTTTTTCAAAAATCATAGCGGTCTCTGTTCTTTATATCTCTTTGTCTTCTATCGTTTCTCAAGCCTTTTTCCGTGATTTCTCTTTCATCTTGACCTGCGTAATAAAATCCGCGTAGCCTGCACTGACGGCCAGCACGAATCCGTAATAGCCGTCCATAAAACCCATTTTGTACACGTAATTGGTCAGGAATTTCCCGAAAGGTTTAAAGATCAGCTTCAAGGCAGCGGGGCTTTTTCCGCGCCGTATCAATTCCTCGGCTTTCAGGTCCGAATATTTGTTCATTTGCCGGATGTACTCGTCAAAAGAATAATAGGAATAATGCAACAGGTCGCCTTTCAGATAACCCAGCCTGGCATCCGGTTTCAGATCCACTTTTTCGTGCACTTTGCTGTCGTTCCAGCTTCCTGCATTCCGGTTCCAGAAGCGCAGCTGCCGGTCGGGATACCAGCCTCCGTGCCGTATCCACGTTCCGCAAAAATTGGTGATCCGGTTGCATTTCCAGGCATCGAAAGCCTCACTTTCTTTGGCTTCTATTAAAGATTTCTTAAGCGGTTCCGACAGCGCTTCGTCTGCATCCAGCGAGAGGATCAGATCGAACGAAGCCTGGCTGACGGCAAAATTCTTCTGTGCTCCGTAACCTTCAAACGGGTGCTGAAAAACTTTGGCCCCGTACTTCTCACAGATCTCCACGGTTTTATCCTGCGAAAAGGAATCCACCACAATAATCTCATCGGCAACACCTTGCAAGGATTGCAAACATCTTTCGATATTCCGCTCTTCGTTGAAAGCGATGATGGTAGCAGAGATTTTCTTCATGGCTGCCCAAAATTAGGAAAAAAGCAAGTCAGGAGTTCATAACGTGCACTAATGTGCCTAACGTTATGGAAAACGGTTACCAAAACTTTAGTGCATTTTATGAATTTTAGCTCACTTTAGGCACTCTCATATCCTTTCCAGCTCTACGGTAAAATGCCTCAGGATGGGGGCTTCTCTTACAATGCGCAACCCTTTGGTGATTTCCTTTCTGCGTTCAAACACGTTGATCAGTGCTGCTGCCACGTAATCCATGTGGTTGTTGGTATACACCCTTCTGGGGATGGCCAGCCGTACCAGTTCCAGGTCCGGATAACGGTTTTCGCGCGTCACCGGATCGCGGTCGGCCATAATGGCGCCGATTTCAACACCCCGGACGCCGCCTTCGAGATAAAGCTCTACGGCCAGCGTCTGTGCCGCAAAATGCTCTTTCGGCAGGTTGGGCAGAAACTTTTTGGCATCCACAAAAATGGCATGGCCACCATAAGGATACTGGATGGGAATTCCCTTGTCGCGCAGCTGTTTTCCGAGATAAGCCACCTGCGAAATACGGGTGTGGAGATAATCGAATTCCGTCCCGTCGTAAAGGCCCTGTGCCAATGCATTCATGTCCCGTCCTGACATGCCGCCATACGTGATGAATCCTTCGAAAAGGATGTTGAAAGTCGTGGCTTTTTCAAAATCGTCTTTGTGACGGAAACCAATAAAGCCGCCCATGTTCACGATGGCGTCCTTCTTGCTGCTCATGGTCATTCCGTCCGCGTAGCTGAACATTTCACGGACAATTTCCCTGATGGGCTTATCCTGATAACCTTTTTCACGCATCTTGATGAAATAGGCGTTCTCGGCAAACCGCGCGGAATCAAAAAATACGGGAACACCATATTTATCCGCCAATTGCTTTACGGCTTTCAGGTTAGCCATAGAAACGGGCTGGCCGCCTGATGAGTTGCAGGTAATGGTTACAATGATCAGTGGAAGCCTTTCCCGGGGATATTTTTTCAGTACCGCTTCCATCTTTTCCGTGTCCACATTGCCTTTAAAAGGATGATCCAGATCGGTATGAAAAGCTTCGTCTATGGTGCAGTCGATGGCGGTGGCTTTCCGGAATTCGATGTGTCCTTTGGTGGTATCGAAATGGGAGTTTCCGGGGACAATATCCCCTTCTTTTACCAGTGCTGAGAACAGCACGTTCTCAGCGGCACGTCCCTGATGTGTTGGTAGGAAATATTCAAAACCGGTGATCTCGCGGATGGCATCTTTCAGCTTGTAGTAAGAGGATGCTCCGGCGTAGCTTTCGTCACCCAGCATCATGGCCGACCATTGCTGGTCGCTCATGGCACCGGTTCCGGAGTCCGTCAGCAGGTCGATATACACCTGATCGCTGTGGAGGTTAAACAAATTATAATGTGCGTTTTTGATCCATGCTGACCGTTCTTCGCGGGTGCTGCGACGGATTTTCTCAACGACTTTCATTTTGTATGATTCTGCAAATGGCAATTCCATGACAATAATTTTAAAAGTAAAATAGGAATTTATAATCTGAAAAGGGTCTCTTCCAGACTAGCAGAAACGGTCTCTCTCTTTGATGTTGAGATACGTCATTTTAGGATATGTGTCGTGTAGGACAACCATGGTCAAAAAATAAGCTGATGTGCAAAAATAACAATTTTTTTCCTTCAGGGGAAAATCAGCAGGCTTCCACCGTCGAACAAAGGGCCGGGATAAAGTTCAACTATCTCATAGCCGGTTTTGTTTAAAACGTCTCTCAGGCCGGCACCTTCGGGATAAGATTTCAGTTCCCCCAGAAGATAGGCCTTATCTTCAAACAAGCCCATACTCCCACCCAAAAATCCATGTTTGAATCCGGGTAACAAAATCCCTTGCGGGGGGAAATAATCCATCCTGATGTCACTGTTTTTCAGCGTCTGGAAAATCCCTCTGTCCGAAGTAATAAATGAGCCGTTTTTCAGAGGTACCAGGCTGCACCGGGCATAACCCTGGCTGATAAAAACGCGCATTCTGTCATGAAAAACACGCTTCAGGCTTTCGTCGGAGACATGGATGTTGTGGATCAGATAATCTTCCGATACCGTAGCATTGTAACGTGCCGTTTCGGGATATTTGCGCCCCACCGGAAGTGTCCCTTTTTCAAAAGAAATGTCATGCTGTTTTAATAGTTCGAAATATTTTGAAGGGGTATTGGGTGCCACTACCAGATGATCGCCGGAGTAACAGAAAAACAGGTCGGGATGCCCCGAAATGGCCTCATAGGTAATGCCGGAAGACTGAAAAGGAACAAACGTCCCCAGCCTGGCAAGGTTTTCTTTTGCCGCTTCCGGAATGCGGGCATCTCCCAGAAATAACATATTTCACTAATTTTGTCCATCACAAAAATACGCATTCATAAATCAGGATGCGTTTACTATGGAGACATTCATTATAATTTAAGCTCACATCATGGAAAACAATAAATGGCGGCTGGACGGAAAAACCGCGCTGGTAACGGGAAGTACCAAGGGAATTGGAAAAGCAGTAGCGGAGGAACTGGCCGGGCTTGGCGCCGAAGTTTATATCGTCTCACGACATCGGAATGAAATTGATGAACAATTGAAACATATGACCGGAAAGGGTTTTTCGGCAATAGGGATCCAGGCCGATGTCAGTCTTCCGGGCGATCGCGAAAAGCTGGTTTCCTTTGTAAAAGAAAACAGCGGTAAGCTGGATGTGCTGGTCAACAACGTGGGAACCAACATCCGGAAAAAATCCGTCGAATACAGTGAAGAGGAATTTGATCATATTTTCAATACCAACCTCCGTTCCAACTTTTTCCTTTCGCAACTGTTCTACCCGCTGCTAAATGAATCTCCCGAAGCAGCCGTGGTGAGTGTCTTGTCCGTTGCCGGGCTGACGCATTTACGTTCCGGGTCTCCTTACGGGATGACGAAGGCTGCGTTGGTACAGCTCACAAAAAACCTGGCAGCCGAATGGGCCGGAAGTGATATTCGCGTGAATGCAGTGGCACCGTGGTATACGAAAACCCCGTTGGTAGAAGCCCTGCTTCAGGACAAACAATATTTGGATGATATCCTTTACCGCACGCCCATAAAACGTGTGGCGGAGCCCGAAGAAGTTGCTTCTGCCGTCGCTTTCCTTTGCATGCCGGCCGCATCATACATTACGGGTCAGTGTCTTGCGGTGGATGGCGGATTTACCATCAACGGATTTTAGGATTATGGTCGGAATTCACGATTTTTCAATCACAGAGCCGGTCAGATATGATATTTTTTGTTAAAAATGTCATATTTGACTCTAAATAATTAGCTTTGCACTTCTCAAATCATTTAAAAAATCGAAAAAATCATGCGAAAACAATTATTTTCAATTGGAATTTTTGCCCTGGCACTGATGTTTTTGGCATCTTGTTCGAACCAGAAGAAAAACGCTAACGGCTATAGCGTCGCCATCAATATTAATGGTCTTACGCCTGAAACCAACGTTGTTTTACAAAAACGTGTCAATGGCGAATGGGTTAAACTTGACTCTGTTACACTGAAGGATGGTAAAGGAACGATTACCGGAGAAGTGAAAGCTCCCGAACTGTTATACCTTGCAATTCCGAAATTCAATGTTTACGTCCCCATGTGGCTTGAAAACAGCGATATTACCGTAACTGCCGGCATGAATTCGCTGAGAACTCCTGTTATCAAGGGTTCCAAAACCGAAGATGCTTACAAGGCGTACACAGATTCCATCAAACGCTTCAGAGAATCTGAAATGAAGCTGGAACAGGATTACACACGGGCCCGTATGGCAAAGCAGGAAGAAAAAATGAAAGTTGCCGAACAGGAATATGATCAAATAGAAAATCAAAGGATCGGTTATATGATCAGTTATGTCATGCGTCATAACAAAAGTGTCATTTCTCCTTATCTCATCATGCGTAATTCATTTGCCCTCACCCTGGGACAGCTCGACTCGGTGACCAACAACTTCGATTCAACGCTGGCACAGGATGAATATGTAAAAATGTTGAAGGACCGTGTAGCCGTTTTAAAACGAGTGGCTCCGGGACAGCATTTTACCGATTTCACATTGGACTCCCCCGAAGGAAAACCAATTTCACTGGCTTCAGTAGTGAAAGATCACAAATATACTTTGGTTGACTTCTGGGCTTCGTGGTGTGGTCCCTGCCGTGCTGAGAACCCCAACGTGGTCGCCGCTTTCAAGAAATTTCACAAAAAGGGATTCACCGTATTCGGCGTCTCCTTCGACCGAGATCATGACAGCTGGGTGAAAGCCATCAAAAAAGACGGCCTCGACTGGACACAGGTTTCAGATTTGAAATTCTGGCAGTCAGCAGCCGGCAAATTGTATGGCGTGCAATCCATTCCTCACAACGTGCTGATCAACGAAAAGGGGATTATCATTGCTCAGGATCTGAGAGGTCAGGCCCTTCAGGATAAACTGAAAACATTGATGAAATAATTCAATCTTACATAAAAAGGACCCGGGCAAATCAATTGTCCGGGTTTTTTATTTTCCTGTTTGCAAAAAAGATTTCATTGCTCCTTCGTCAATCGCACAAAGACACGGAGCATTTTCCGGTACACAATTTTATCTGAATCCGCACCTAACCACCACGTAAGTCAATTATTTATCTATATTAGTACCCAGAAATGGACTGAATTTTAAATAATCAAAAACCCTTGTCATTTCAGTATCCGTAAAGGAGCATTTCTTTATCGGGCAAGGGATTTTTACAGTAGAAATCATAATTATTTTATATGAATCCCGGCATACTCAAAAGAATAAGCTTGCAACTTCTCGTCGTACTGGCAGGAGTTGTCTTTACCTTGCCTTTACACGCGCAGAGTTGGTTAAAAAGCCTTCCTCAGAACAAAGTTAAGAACCACACTTTAACCCTGAAAGACTATCAGGCTGCCTTTATGGAGCACTGGAATGAATTTGCACTAAAAGAAAAAACAGCCAAGGAAGAAGATGAGGTATTGGACGAAAATTATGAAAAGTTCAAACGCTGGGAATGGTACTGGGAGACAAGGGTGGACTTTAAAACAGGAGCCTTTCCCTTAGTAACCGCTTATGATGTTTACAAACAGTTTCTTCTGACACATCCCAAAACCAAAGCGGCAACGGCCAATGCCTGGACGAGTATCGGACCCAGCAAGACACTGGGAGGTTATGCCGGACTGGGACGCATCAACTGTGTGGCCTTCAGCCCTTCCGACACCAATACACTTTATGTGGGTTCTGCTTCCGGAGGTGTTTGGAAAACGTCTAACCTGGGAACTACCTGGACGCCGACGGGAGACTTCAACAATGCGCTGGGTGTTGCCGGACTGGTGGTGGTTAACACCGGCGGTCAGGATATTGTTTACCTGGCAACCGGCGACCGTGATCATTTTGATACCTATTCCGTGGGGGTACTGAAATCCACCGACGGAGGAAATACCTGGAACACCACCGGACTGACCTGGAAAACCAGCCAGCATGGGATGGTTTACAAGCTGCTGCTGGATCCCAATGACAACAACACGCTATATGCCGCCACCAACGGAGGCCTTTTCAAGACCACCGACGGGGCCGCTTCCTGGACTCGAATCAACACTAAAATCTTTCGTGATATAGAATTTCAACCCGGTTCCGATACCTGGATGATCGCTTCTTCCAACTCCGGAGGGATCTATTACAGCAAAGACGGCGGCGTGAACTGGACCCAATCCGTGAACAATTCCTCCGAAGGCAGAACAGAACTGGCCGTAACCGCTGACAGTAACAATGTTGTCTACGCCGTGATGTCCAATGCCACCAACTACGGACTTTATGCCCTCTACAAATCTGTGGACACGGGTGTGAATTTCACCCAGATCCCAGACACGCTCAACTTGCTGGGGTGGAATTGTAGTGGGGATGACAAAGGCGGACAGGGGTGGTACGACCTTACCATTGCCGTGGATCCAGACAGCGCAAACAAAGTTTTCATCGGCGGCGTAAATGACTGGTACTCCCGTGATGGGGGAAAATCATGGCAGCTGAGTAACCATTGGTCCAGCAGCTGCAGCGGTAAAACGCAGATCGTTCATGCCGACAAACATGACATCGTTTACCAAAATGCTACCCACGCCCTTTTTGAATGTAATGACGGTGGTATTTATAAAAGTAATAACGGAATCAGTTGGACCAGCATCGGAAGCGGACTCGTTACCAGTCAGATCTACCGCATCGGAGTCTCGAAGACCGTGACGGGAGAAGTGGTGGCGGGGCTCCAGGATAACGGGACTAAATTACTGTATTCCAGCAACTGGAGGGATGTTTATGGTGGTGACGGACTGGACTGCCTGATCGACTACACCAACGACAGTATCCAGTATGGTGAAACACCCAACGGAAGCCTTGTCAGGACCACAGATCGCTGGCAAACAACCAAAGACATTACTTCAGGGTTGCCCAGCAGCGGCGCCTGGCTCACTCCTTTTGTCATGGACCCATCGGATCACAAGACACTTTACACAGGGTTCACCGATGTATATAAAACTACGGATCAGGGCGACCATTGGACCAAGGTGAGTGACCTTCAAAGCACCTCCACCATCCGGTCTATGACTATTGCCCCTTCAAATCACCTGTATGTTTATGCCGCCACACTGACCAAGATTTATCAAAGTATTAACGGAGGGGCCTCCTGGAATGACATCACCGGTTCGTTGCCAACTGACAAAGCCAGTATTACGAACATCGGCGTTAGCTATACACAGCCGGGAACTGTTTGGGTGACTTTTGGCGGTTATAACAATTACGGTGTCTACGAGACCCAAAATAACGGAGTTACCTGGAATGACATCTCCGACGGCCTTCCGGCCATTCCCATCGATTGTATCGTGCAGAACAAGCTGAAAGATACTACACAACTTTACGTAGGAACCGATGTGGGCGTATTTGTGCGTCAGGGCAATTCCCAGTGGGTTTCTTATATGGACCAGCTTCCCAATGTGGTAGTCAATGATCTGGAAATTCAGTATAACGGTTCCGGCGGAGGGTTGTTATACGCCGGCACTTTCGGTCGCGGACTGTGGACTGCCGATCTGTTCAACGGATATATTGCGGCGGTGCCAGCAGCCGATTTTGAAGCGGATAATACCAATCCGCTGGTAGGGGATACCGTCCGGTTTACCGATCTCTCCAACAACAATCCGATATCATGGAAATGGCATTTTGTTCCCGCTACCGTCACTTATCTTTCAACTACTGACAGTACCACGGAGAATCCTATCGTGAAATTCGACCAGTCGGGTTACTATTCCGTGACACTGACGGCCACGAGCAGCAGCGATACGTTAACCAAAACCATTCCATCTTATATTCTGGCACAAGATAAGTATCAGGTTGCTGTTACTGCCGACCAGGATACCGTTTGCAACGGTGATTCCACCCAGCTTTTTGCCACGGTGAAAGGAGGCTCTGGTAGCTATAAGTATTCTTGGAGCTCAAAGCCATTTGGATTCAGCTCTACTACTCAAAATCCTGTTGTCACACCCACCCATGATACTACTACTTACACCGTGGCTGTATTGGACGGAAATAATTCAACCATAGGAAGCATTGTTATCTACCGGGTTACCTGTACGGGGATCAGTAACAATGAAGCCGTTACAGGCAAAGTAAACGTCTATCCTAACCCGAGTGACGGGCTCTTTACTGTTTCAGCAGAAAAAGTCATCCAAAATGTAGAAGTGCTGAACCAAAACGGCGTGATCGTATTTTCAGAAAACTATAACTCGAAGAAAGCAACGCTGAATACCCGGTTACCGCGCGGGATGTATTTCATTAAGGTAACACTTGCTGGTGAAAATCAGGCACATCTGATCTCTTTGCTCAAGCTTATTATCCAGTAAGGGAAAGTTCATAAAGTGAACTAACGTGACTGGAGTTCATAAAGTTATGAGGATGCTTCACGGTTGTGAAACCGCTGGGCAACCGCGTCACCCTGTCAGGTCGTCACTTCATTAATTCTTCCGCATAATGGTAAACTCGATGATCTGTTCCAGCGCGCGACGGGCTTCGTTTTCAGGAAACTCATGTAACAGGTCTATGGCTTTGGTCTTATATTCTTCCATCCTCTTACGGCAGTAATCAATACCTCCGGATTGGTAAATCGCATCCCGGATAATCCGTAAAGTTTCGGAGTCCTTATTTTTCTTTTTGATCAGACGCATGAGTTTCTGCTTTTCTGAATGGCCCGAATGCTCCAGCAGAAAGATCAAGGGGAGGGTTACCTTTTTTTCTTTCAAATCCGTACCGGAGGGTTTTCCGGTGACAGAAGTCTTTTCATAATCCAGCAGGTCATCCATGATCTGGAAGGCGATGCCGGTATATTCGCCTATGTTCCACAGTTTTTCGATGATCTCCCGGTCTTTGATGGTGGAGTAAGCCCCGGTAGCAAAACAGGATCCCAGTAGTGAAGCCGTCTTCTTTCGGATCACCTCAAAATACACTTCTTCGCTCACATCCAGCTTCCTGGCTTTTTCCAGCTGCAGCAACTCACCCTCGCTCATATCCCGGGTAGCCTTGGAAACATATTCCAGCAGGTCAAAATCCTGATTTTCCACCGCCAGCAACAACCCTTTGGCCAGCAGATAATCCCCTGAAAGCACGGCAATTTTATTCCGCCAAAGTGCATTCACCGAGAACAACCCGCGGCGTTTATAAGATTCGTCGACCACATCATCATGCACCAGGGTGGCTGTGTGCATCAGCTCCACGATGGTGGCGGCACGGTAAGTAGACGGGGTGATTTCGCCCACCAGTTTGGCACTATAAATCACGATCAGCGGGCGGATTTGCTTGCCCTTGGTTTTCAGAATATACTGCATGATGATGTCCAGCAAAGGGACTTTGGAGCGTACCGTATCCCGAAAGACCTTTTGGTAGGCTTTGATATCCTGCTCGATGGGCTTTTTTATGGTGTTGAGATCTTTCATAGCTCCGGCCGGGCACAAATTTAGCGTTAATTTAATTAGGCAAAACGGGGTTTAAAAATTAGTTTTATATCTGAAGCCAGGGATGCAGGCAGTAGCTTCTGACATTTTCTTCACAGAAAAACATCAGGGATATGATGAATTTTGATACCTTTACTTCCAGCTACTTTAGTGATCTTTTTTCTAAACATTGCATTCCTATAACCCGTGATTCTGTAAATAAATCAAAACCTGCATGAAGGCGATGAAAGAAAGTAAAGCCCCATTGCCATGACATTGAAAACAACATGATAACATGAACTCTTTTTTCAGACATTGCCTGATCCTTGGCTTAACGGCATTTATGGCTATTAAGGCCGGAATTGTTTATTCTCAGACCTATCTCGATCCGAATGCCTCAGTAGAGGCCCGTGTGCAGGACCTGCTCAGCAGGATGACTCTTGACGAAAAAATAGGTCAGATGGTTCAGACGGAAAGGAATTATTCCAATGTAAATTCCGTCGTTACAAATTATTTTCTGGGATCTGTCTTAAGCGGCGGCGGAAGCAGTCCGGGAAATTCCGCCCAGGACTGGATAGACATGTACAATGGAGTGCAGCGGGCCGCCATGGCAACACGTTTAGGGATTCCCATTATTTACGGGGTGGATGCCGTTCACGGGCACAATAATCTTTACGGTGCCACGATATTTCCGCACAACATCGGAATGGGTTGCACACGCGATACGCTGCTGGTTGAAAAATGTGCAGCTGCCACCGCCATGGAAGTCAGGGCCTCGGGTTTAAACTGGACTTTCAGCCCTTGTATAGCCGTGGCACGCGACATACGCTGGGGCCGCACCTACGAATCTTTCGGAGAAACCCCTGAAGTCGTTTCTATGATGGCCGGTCCAGCGGTGCGAGGTTACCAGGGTGATACACTGGGGACACCGGATCATATTTTAGCCTGTGCCAAACACTTTGTGGCCGACGGGGGAACTCAGTACGGCGTCAACGCCGGGAATGCCGCTATCAGCGAAGCCACGCTCAGACAGATCCATTTACCCGGTTACGTCAAAGCCATTCAGGCAGGCGTTGGAAGCATTATGGTGTCCTTCAGCCAATGGAACGGCGTTTACTGTCATGCCAATAAATATCTGATTACCGACCTGTTGAAAGGTGAACTGGGATTTAAAGGCTTTGTCGTTTCGGATTGGGAAGGGATTCATAACATTTCAAATGATTTTAAAACCAGTGTAAAACTGGGCGTCAATGCCGGTATTGATATGTTTATGGAACCCAACAAACC
>CAYWBO010000013.1:15061-20241 GCA_964456625.1 uncultured Lentimicrobiaceae bacterium
ACAATTCTGAAGGCGATCCGGGATGTGAGGGGCACCAATAATGTGATCTATTCTTCCAACGGATTGACATCTGAAAAACCTGATGTGGCCGTGGTCGTTGTCGGAGAATCACCGTATGCTGAAAGTGCCGGAGACAGTAAAAACCCCGCCCTGGGTACCGCGGATGTACAAACCATTGAAAATGTGAAAAAACTGGGAATACCCTATGTTGTGCTGCTATTGTCCGGCCGTCCACTGATGCTTGGTACGGAGCTTGACGACGCCACAAGCGTGGTCGCCTGCTGGCTGCCCGGAACGGAAGGAGAAGGGATTGCTGATGTGTTGTTCGGCGATGATGATTTCACCGGAAAGCTTTCACAAACCTGGCCGACATCCATTGCGCAGGAACCCACCAACTGGGGAGATGGGTACTACCAACCTTTGTTTCCTTATGGTTACGGCTTAACATATGGGGTCACCGGTGTCAACGCCGAAGAGCAACCGTCGTTTGGCATTTATCCCAACCCTGCGACTGACTTTATCCATATTCCAGGTGCGACGGGAGGCACCCTGGAAATTTTTGATCTTTTTGGCCGCTGTGAATTGAAAGAAACACTTGAGAAATCTGGAGAACGTATAAATATTAAGGGATTGCCCACCGGTATGTTCCTGGTAAGGATGACTTCAAGATCCGGAAATGTATCCGTATCCAGGTTCGTAAAACGGATCATGTAGGGCCTTCCGGGCTGAAATTATTGAGTATTAATAAACCATCTGAAATCATGAAAAAGCAATATAAACCCCAGGGATACAATTCCCTGTCCCCCTATTTTGTGGTCAACGGCGCTGAAAAGCTCGCCGACCTGTTAAAAGCATTGTTTCAGGCCACTGAAAAAAGGCGCTATGAAACCCCTGAAGGTAACATCATGCACCTGGAACTTCAAATAGACGACTCCATGATCATGATGGGTGATGCCGCTGATAAATTTCCTGTTTACACGCACTTGGTACATGTTTATGTTCCGGACGTGGATGAAACGTACAAAAAGGCGCTGGAGCTGGGCTGTGAATCTGTTTATCCCCCCGGTGAACGGCCCGGGGATCCGAACAAAAGAGGCGCGGTCAAGGACTTTGCAGGGAACATCTGGACCCTGGCAACACAACTGTGATCACCCGAAACAAAAACGCTTATTTAATAACGACAACCGGTTCAGTGTTTCTGCATATCGAAATGCACCGGAATCTTGGGTACTTTATATCCCAGATGCAAAATAATGTACCGGGCCACGGTATATTCGCCGGCATCGGTCATAGGAACCCCGGTCTTTGGTCATGGCCTCCAGATGGGATGAAACGGCTGATAAAGGTCAATAACACCGCAATGTTCTTCCTTTGCAATTTTTAATGGGATATGGGTTCATTCCGCTTGCCCCGGGACCAATCCACAAATAGAAATTTTCCAACCTTTGAAGCACTCCCGGTTCAGATTATCCTAATTTTGCAGGGCAATTATTTTTTCACTTCGTTGAATAAAAACAGATCGTCATTGAAGATTTTCTTTCCCAAAAATACCGGATGGATGCTCATGCTGCTTTTCATGGTTTCTACGTCCGTCCGGGCTTTCGCAGGTAATAAACCAGAAACCACAGGACTAAAAGCAAATGTCGCTTCCCTGAGCAAAAACAAACGATTTTTTGTCCTGGCCGAGTACAAAAACCTTCATTCGACACATCGCGACAACTTCATGGGTAAGGACATTATTCTCACCTACAGGGTAACCCGTTCTTTGTTTTTGGGATTAGGTGCCGAATATACCAACAGTAAATTTCACGACGACAACGGCTGGAGGCTTTATAACATCCGGTTTATTCCGATTTTTGCAGATGCCAAATGGTTTCTCCCAGGAAGCAAAATCTTTGCTCCTTTTCTTCAACTGTCCGAAGGCATTTCCTTCAATCATTACAACCGAATGGACTCCCCTTACATTTCTTCCTATTTTGTTTCGGAAACAGGAGATTATCTTTATACCGGTGTTGGTTGTGTCCTAAAATTAAACGACTATCTGAAGCCGGTCATCGGCATCGGGTTCAACGGTTTTAAGATGTCTTTTGACAGTTGGGATGTCAATCCGCACGGGTTTGCGTTCAGGATTGGATTGCTGTTTTAGAAATGACTTAAGTGAACTTAAAAACTCATACCATCGCTATACCAGGGCCATACCATCGCTATACCACCTGTACTTCAAATGTACTCAATCCCCTGTAAACACGATACTTCTATGGCCTGTTGCATACACGTTGCATACAGATGGAGCGGATTTGGTATGAGGGATTTATGGGTGAGTATCTTCAGTTTGGTGCATAAAGGGCATTGTGACCGCCCTACCGTTCACGGCCCGAAAAGATAAAAGATAAAAGGAAGGAAAAGGATAAATTCCGGTGCTCCTAAACTTTACGGACTTTATGAACTTTAGCGCACTTTATGAGCTCTTTCTCATCTCCACTCCACCAGCATGCCGCGGGCCCTATTTAACATGCTTTCCGGAACCGCTTTCCGGATACTTTCAGCCAACAATTCCAGCAGACGGGTTTTGGCAAAACGCCGGGTATAGACCAGGCTGACTTCCCGTAAGGGCATCACATTGTCAAAGTGTCTTATCTGATTTGCCTTCTTTTCTGAGATCTCAAGCCCTGCAAGCTCGGGGACCAAAGTAAAGCCGCCTTCTTTGTCGATGATTTTGGTAAGTGTATCCAGTGAACCGCCTTCAAATTCAAAAGGCAGCTTGTCAGACGACAGGTCGTGAAGTTTACACAGATTGATCACCTGGTTGCGGAAACAATGGCCGTCGCTCAGCAGCCAGATCTCCGGGGAATCCATATCCTTGATCCCGATCACCGGTTTATGCGCCAGCGGGTGATTCGGATTTGAATAGATCATCATTTCTTCATAATACAGCGGTTCCTCAACAATACGCTTGTTGTGTAACGGAGTCACCACGATGCCCACATCCAACAGTTCCTTTTCCAGTTTTTCCTCAATACGTTCCGTAATAAGTTCTTCTACTTTCATTTGCACATTAGGATAACGCTTCTTGTAATCGCCGGCAAACAAAGGCAAAAGATAGGGGGCCACGGTGGGGATGACACCGATGCGAAGCTCGCCGGTGATCTGTGATTTTACCTCTTCTGCCATAAAATGGATTTTCTTTGATTCCTGCAAAATAACCCGCGCCTGTTCAATGATCCTCGCACCCGCTTCGGTGGGGATCACCGGCTGCTTGGTGCGGTCAAAAAGAATGATGCCGAGTTCGTCCTCCATTTTTTTGAGCTGCATGCTCAGCGTGGGCTGCGTAACAAAACATTTTTCGGCTGCCGTGGCAAAATGACGATAGGTATCTACTGCCACTGCATATTCCAGTTGAATGAGTGTAATCATATCGCAAATATAGAAATTTTCTATTATGATATAAAAACAATCGATTTGACTGATATTGATAAAAAACGGACCTTTGTGATGTAATTTTAAAGAGTAAATCCATTAACTATCAATGAAATGAATACTATAGGATTTGGATACAAAATGGCAATAAACCTCGACGAAGGGTTCATTGAACTCAAGGAAAACTACCAGTTCTTTTACACCAATCAGCGGGGATTACACTGGAAGCTCTTTGGAAAGTCTATTTTCAGAACATTACTGAAAATAACAGGAAATAATTATTAATCATTAAAATCAAATAACCATGGAACAAGAAGTAAATTACATGCCCCGTATCGGGGACACGGCTCCTGACTTTGAAGCAGTAACCACCAAAGGAAAAATCAAATTTTCGGATTATGCCAAAGACAAATGGGTTATTCTCTTTTCGCACCCGGCCGATTTTACGCCGGTGTGTACGACGGAGATGAGCGGCTTTGCCACACGCAAAAGTGAATTTGACGCACTGAACACCGAGCTGATGGGGTTGAGTATCGACAGTATCCACTCACACATAGCCTGGGTAAACAATGTTTATGAGAGAACCGGCGTCTTTTTCGACTTCCCCATCATTGCTGATATAGACATGAAGGTTTCGAAACTTTACGGCATGTTGCAGCCCAACGAAAGTCTGACTGCTGCCGTCAGGGCCGTATTTTTCATGGATCCGCAAAAGAAAATCAGGCTGATCATGTACTACCCCTTAAATGTCGGAAGAAACATGGATGAGATCCTGAGGGTACTGGTAGCGCTGCAAACGGCAGATAAGCACAAGGTAGCTTTGCCGTTGAACTGGAAAAAAGGCGACCGCGTGATCGTACCGCCTCCAACGGATCTGGACGGATTAAAAACACGGCAACAGGAAAAATATCCTGAAAAAGTGGACTTTTACCTGGTGAAAAAAGATCTTTAAACATCTTTCCTCCCATCCAAAAACACCGCGGAGCCTATGGTTTCGCGGTGTTTTTGTCGTAGGTAACGGCATAGCATCTACAACTTTAGTCACTTTATGAACTCTAGCGCACTTTATGAACTTCATCCTCTTGTCCCGGCATATTATGGTGGCGGAAGAAGCGGCCGTACAGTACCAGGTAAATTCCCTGGAGGAAAGCACCGGCAAAGAACGGAAATTCCAGCATGCCCGCACTGAAGAGCAATCCAGCGATTGCAGGTCCCACCGAACGGGGAACCTGCATGGAAACGGAATTTAAGCTGGTAGCAAATCCCCTTCGCTTCTCCCGCACCAGGCCAATCGTCAGCGCCTGGCGATTTCCGGCCGTACCACGGTTGAATGCCGAACGCAAAATATAGATCAGCGAAGCCAGCCAGTAAAAGGGTGCCAGCGGTAATAAAATCAAGAGGATCAGGCCCACCAGCCGCATCTGTACCACCGATCGCACAATCCCGATCTTTTCACTGATCCTCCCCGTATAAACCGAAGAAATTCCGGTGATGATAAATGTGGCTGCCATCATGGGGGCAATGGCGGCAGGGCCTTTGCCGAACTTCAGGAAAAACCAGTAGGAGATCAAAGGGGAAGTCAGGCCGATGGCCAGTCCGTTAAAGGAATTCAGAATCGCCAGCCCCGAAAGCATCTTGTTTTCCTGACGCCGAATCTTCATCTCTGATTTATCCCGCTTTAAAACCCTCACCTGACGGGCCCCATCGTATTGTTCCCTGGCCCGGGCAATCAACCAGAGGTTGACCAACGTTGCCAGCATCAC
>CAYWBO010000013.1:20341-30923 GCA_964456625.1 uncultured Lentimicrobiaceae bacterium
GTGAGCAAGGCCGCCGTACTGCACAGGAAAATAACACTTTCGTAAATGATCAAAAAAGGTTTCCTTTTCAGACGATCACTGGTGACACCAATGCCCAGGCTCAGCAAAGCGCCGAAGAGACCGGCCACGCTCAGAACCCATCCGATGTGAAAAGCTTTCCATCCCAGGGCATTCAGATACAACGTCAGATCCACCACCAGCGCGCCCTGGCCGATGCTCCTGAAAGCCCGCGCCAGGATCAGCTTTTGTGTCGTAGGATGAAGATCCCTGAGTGTCAGAAAATTATTTTTCGAGAGGATATCATTCATAACTGACAAAATCAACAACCTGCTTTTGCATCAGACCACTTCCCGGGTTATTCCATTCCGGTATTCTCATCAAAAATCGCAGGCCCAACAAAAATTCAAAATTATTCATTTTTAAAGGAGACAAGAAAACAACAAGGCCGTCGCCCTTCCGAATTTGAAAAGTCAAATCCCGATGAACGGCGGGAAAAAAGAAATTTTCATCCACCATTCCGATCCTGTCTCTATTTCACGGTGATCGTTCCTGTCATTTTATCCAGATACAGTTCACAGTAATAATTGTACACGCCGATACTATCGAAAGTATAACTGAACTCGCCGTGTGGCGTAATGTCTCCGCTGTTAAAGAGGCCGGAAGGATTCCCAGGGTTACCGCTGGTAACCGTATGGTCATAAGGATCCTGATTTTTCCAGATGATCGTGGTTCCGGGACTTATGGTCAGATTTTGCGGGAAATACGAGCTGTTTAGCATAATGACCTGTTTTAGCGCAGGCGTGGGGATAAACGCAGAAGGACTGTTAACAGTCTTTGTACACGAGGACAAAAGAGCGCCAAGGGAAAACAGTATCAACAATATCGTGAAGCCGTGCAGGATAAAAGAATGGTTCCGTTGTATATCAGTTGTTTTCATAGCAAACCTAGTTTAGAAGTGTTAGCAAAGGTAAGGACACAAAGGACTATTTTAAGCATCCGGATGCTTAAATTTAGGATAAAGCTTCGAACGATGGATCCTGATTCTTCTTTTTTTCGGCAAAACCAGTGCAAAATTCTTCAGGAACAAGACTGCATTTTCTGAAACAAACAGCTATTGTTTTTTACTATTTTTGCCGCATGGAAAAGAAAGACATCGTTTTAAGCGGAATCAGGCCTACGGGCAATCTGCATCTCGGTAATTATTTTGGTGCGGTTCGGAATTTTATTAAAATGCAGGAAACGCACGAGTGTTACTTCTTTATCGCTGATTATCATTCGCTGACGACGCATCCGCATCCAAAGCATCTTCAGGATAATGTAAAGCAGATTTTTGTTGAATATCTGGCTGCAGGACTGGATCCTGAAAAGGCCACTTTGTACCTGCAAAGCGATATTCCCGAAACCGCCGAACTCTATCTTTTCCTCAACATGAATGCTTATCTGGGTGAGCTGGAAAGGGTACCAACCTTTAAGGAGAAAGCAAGAAAACAACCCAATAACGTGAATGCCGGATTGCTTACCTATCCCACGCTTATGGCGGCTGATATTATCATCCAGAAGGCTGCAAAAGTGCCGGTGGGGAAAGACCAGGAGCAACATCTGGAAATGACCCGGACTTACGCACGCCGCTTTAACACCATGTATGAAATCGATTATTTCCCCATTCCGACAGCTTACAATTTCGGCGATGAACTGGTGAAGATTCCCGGCCTCGACGGAAGCGGAAAAATGGGAAAATCAGAAGGCGAAGGCAATGCCATTTTCCTGATTGACGATGCCAAGACCATCCGTAAGAAAGTGATGCGTGCCGTTACCGATGCCGGTCCGACGGAACCCAATCAGGAGAAAACGCAGCCGGTAGAAAATCTTTTTACCTTGCTGAAAGTGGTTTCCAAACCGGATGTGGTTCAATATTTCGAAGATCAGTACAACAATTGCTCCATCCGTTACGGAGATTTGAAAAAGCAACTGGCAGAAGACATTGTGGCTTTCACGCAACCCATCAGCGAAAAGATCAAAGAGCTTTCATCTAACGATGAGAACATCCGAAAACTGATGGACCTGGGTGCCGAAAAGGCCCGCGCCAACGCACAGCAGACGTTACGTGAAGTTCGGGAAATCATTGGTTTCAGAAAGATCTATTAATTCTGGTCTGATTCCTGATGCCGTTGCGGATACATCCGGTAACTTCTGATATCTCATCATTCACACGCATCACACTGTTTCATAACTTTGTCACGGTTTTAAACTCACTACTACTTTGGAATACAATCAACAGGACATTCAGCCGGAAAGAGCGATTTTAGTCGGGATTGCCACCCCGCAACAATCCCGGAAGAAGGTGGAAGAATACCTCAATGAGCTGGAATTCCTGCTGGATACTGCCGGCGGAATTACGGTAAAACGTTTCGTCCAGCAACTGGAATATCCTAACCCGCAGACTTATGTGGGAACCGGAAAACTGGAGGAACTTTTTCAATACATCAAAGCAGAAAATATCGATCTGGTGGTAGTGGACGATGAGTTGGGACCTTCACAGCTACGAAATCTTGAAAAAGAACTCGGTTGTAAAATCCTCGACCGCACCAACCTCATCCTGGATATTTTTGCCAAAAGGGCGCGGACGGCGCATGCCAAAGTGCAGGTGGAACTGGCGCAATATCAATATCTTTTGCCTCGTCTGACGCGGATGTGGACCCACCTGGAACGGCAACGGGGCGGGATCGGCCTGCGGGGTCCCGGTGAAACCGAAATCGAAACCGACCGGCGGATTATCCGCGATAAGATTGCCTTGTTAAAAACCAGGCTGGAGCAGATCGACAAGCAGAAAGCCACCCAGCGAAAAAGCCGGAAAGGCATGGTGCGTGTGGCGCTGGTGGGCTACACCAACGTGGGAAAATCTACCTTGATGAATTTGCTGAGCAAATCAGATATTTTTGCCGAGAACAAGCTGTTTGCTACACTCGACACCACCGTCCGGAAAGTAGTGATCGAAAACCTTCCTTTTCTGCTATCGGACACCGTAGGTTTTATCCGAAAGTTGCCCCATGGTTTGGTGGAATCTTTTAAATCCACACTCGACGAAGTGCGCGAATCTGACATCCTGATCCACGTGGTAGACATCTCACATCCTGAATTCGAGGATCAGATCGACACAGTAACACAAACATTGGCCGAGATTGGTGCAGGAGATAAACAGAACATCATGGTTTTTAATAAAATTGACAATTTCAGAATCACTGAAAAAGAAACACACGATCTGGAGGAAGAAGAAAACAACAGTCCCACACTGGAAGAATTAAAATCCACCTGGATGGCGCGCAAAAACCAGCCCTGTATTTTCATTTCCGCAGTGACCAAAGAAAACTACGATGAGTTCAAAAAGTTGCTGTATGATCACATCCAGGGAATCCACGCGAAAAGATATCCTTACAATAATTTCCTGTATTGATATAAGGCCTTTTTTTGGCGATATAGCTCCTTCGCATTGAGAATCATTAAATCCAAATCGTACTCTCTTAACCTTGGGCACGTTATGAATTCCGGGCACTTTAGGCGCTCTTTCCTGTCTTGCTTCGGTTAAATTTATTACCTTTACGAGCCAAATCTAGTTTTCATGGAATACCGTTGGAGAATCAAAGAAAAGGCTGACAACGATCGTGTTGACAACCTTTCAGCGTCTTTGGGAATCAGTAAGGTCCTGACAAACCTGCTGATTCAGCGCGGTGTTTCCACTTTTGAAGAAGCCAGAGCCTTTTTCCGCCCTTCTCTCGACAAGTTGCACGATCCTTTTCTGATGAAAGATATGGACAAGGCCGTTGACCGGATCCTGCGGGCCATAAATCACAACGAAGGCATCATGATCTATGGCGACTATGATGTGGACGGGACTACAGCTGTGGCTTTGTTATACACCTTCCTGAAACACGTTTACAAGAAAATCGAGTTTTATATTCCGGATCGTTACGCTGAAGGATACGGCATCTCTTACAAAGGCATCGACACGGCCTTTGAGCACCATGTAAAACTGATCATAGCACTGGACTGCGGGATCAAGGCCATTCCAAAAGTGAAATATGCCACCGAAAAAGGCATTGATTTTATCATCGGTGACCATCACCGTCCCGGTGAGGTTGTTCCTGCTGCCGTTGCTGTCCTGGACCCCAAACAGGAAGACTGCAATTATCCCTTCAAGGAACTTTCGGGTGCCGGTGTAGGGTTCAAGCTAACACAGGCGCTGGCAACAAAGCTGAACGTTGACCAGGAAAAGGTCTTCTCGAGCCTGGACCTGTTGGCGGTGAGTATCGCTGCAGACATCGTCCCCATCACGGGCGAGAACAGAATATTCGCTTATTATGGTTTAAAACAGATCAACGAATCGCCGCGTCATGGTATTCTTTCCATTCTGGAGTCTTCGGGCATGGAGATGAAACAGGCCAAAGGCAAATCAAAAAGTATCTTTAACCGTGAGATCACCGTTACTGATCTGGTATTTGCCGTCGGCCCCAGGATCAATGCCGCGGGAAGGATCAAGGATGCAACAGACTCCGTACGGTTGCTTATCAGCAACAACAGTGATTACGCTTCTAAATTGGGAGGCGAGATCAATGTACTGAACTCAACACGTCGCGATCTGGACAAACAGATCACACAAGAGGCCATCGACATGATCAGTGGCAACGAAATGATGCAGCAACGAAAGACCACCGTCCTGTACCAGCCGCACTGGCACAAAGGAGTGATCGGCATTGTAGCGTCCAGGTTGCTGGAGAACTATTACAAACCCACCATCATCCTGACTTTCTCCGACGGGATGATCACCGGTTCGGCGCGTTCCATCAAAGGATTCGATATTTACGATGCCATCGACTCGTGCAGTCACCTGCTGGAGCATTTCGGCGGACATACTTATGCTGCCGGACTGGCCCTGAAACCTGAAAATTTGGAAGCTTTTTCAGCGGCTTTTGAAACCTATGCCAGGCAGAATCTTTCGGAAGAGCAGATGACTCCGGAAATAGAAATTGATGAAGAGCTCTTTTTCAGCGATATCAACTCCAAATTTTTCAGGATCCTAAATCAGTTTGCCCCCTTTGGGCCGGGAAACATGCCCCCTATGTTTATGTCCAAAAACGTGATAGACACCGGTTTTGCAAGGGTCGTTGGGAGAAACGGCGATCAAAAACATCTGAAGTTTGAAGTCGTTCATAAAGATCATTCGGGGAGTCCGCTGAAAGCCATTGCTTTTAACTTCGGGCACTATCTCCAAGATCTTGAAAGTGGCAAAACGTTCAGCATTTGCTATCATATTGATGAAAACATCTGGCAGGGAACCACTTCACTTCAACTCCGCGTGAAAGATATGAAGCCGGAAGAGTAGTCTTCCGAACTTTTAATTCTTACTTTTGCGATTCACAAGTTCATTTTCACTTTTCATTTAATTAATCGAAATATTATGAAAATATACAGGAATGCCTTTCTGATACTCAGCCTGGCTTTTTTGTCCATGACAGCCACAGCTCAGGTTCAAAAAGAAAGTTTTCAACTCAAGGATCTCAGGAAGATGGTCCGGTTATCCAGCCCTAAAATCTCTCCAAACGGGAAAATGGTGGCAGTGATCGTTTCACGGCCTGACTGGAAAAACGACAAAAACGAACAGGAAATTGATTTGATCAGCTGTGCGGATGCCTCCAGCCGGAGCCTGACCTATCACCGGAAAGGAATTTCGTCTTTAAGCTGGTCTCCGGACGGAACCACGCTGGCCTTCATGGCCCATGACGGGGCCACCGACCGGGCACAGGTTTTCGTGATGCCCATGAACGGCGGCGATGCTGTCAGGGTCACCGATTCAAAGACCGGGATTGACCTTTATTCATGGAGCCCGGACGGAAAACAGATCGCTTATATTGCCCAGGACTCTGTCCCCAATCCGAAAGCCATCAAACATCATGAAGATGCTTTCAAAGTAACGGACAACAACTATGAAGTCCGGGCTGGCGTGCAACCCTGGCACCTCTGGGTGGTATCGTCCACCGGAAAAGATGCCAAAAGGCTGACATCAGGCACCTGGAGCCTGGGCTCCGACCAGGGAAGCATGTCGAAACCGGCATGGACTCCCGACGGGAAATCCATCGTCTTCCAGCAGTTCCCCGATGTCTGGGAAGGCAATGCATGGCATTCTGTTCTGGGGGAAGTAAAAGTCGCCACCGGCAAGATCGACACCCTGGTTTCCGATCAGGGTTCGGGGAGCCCCAAATACGAACCCAAAGGCTCCGTGTTGGCATTTTCCAGACCAAGGAACGGAGATCAGAATAACGGCAACGCCGTATACGTCCTGAAAGACGGACAGATCACCGATATCACGGCCGCCATGAAACGAAACATCAACAATTTTGTGTGGATTCCCGGACAAAACACGTTGCTGCTTGCAGCCGAAAAAGGCACCCATACCGTCGCCTGGGAACTCCCGCTTAATGGCAATCCCACACAGCTTAACCTGAATGACATCGACATTTCTTCCTGGAGCCTATCTATTGCCAACAACAAGTCGTTTGTCTTTACAGGAAGCACCCCCGAACATCCGACAGAACTGTACTATATGAGTTCTGTTTCCGCACAGCCCAAACAACTGACATTTCTGAATAATTTTGCCGACTCACTGGCATTGGGAAAATCGGTAGGTGTTAACTGGAAAGGAGCCAATGGCTTCGATGAAGACGGCGTACTGACCTATCCTGCCCATTTCGAAAAAGGCAAAAAATATCCTCTGGTATTGGTCATTCACGGCGGACCGGAAGCTGCTTCCACCCTTTCATTTTCACCGCTGACACAGCTGCTTGCTGCTAAAGGTTTTTTGGTTTTTGAACCTAACTACCGCGGCAGCACCAACCTGGGTGATGCATACCAGCATGCCATATACAGAAATACCGGTAAGGGACCGGGAGAAGACGTGATGGCCGGAGTGAAAAAAGTGGAAGATATGGGCATCGTGGATGAAAGTCGCATTGGCGTGAGCGGCTGGTCGTATGGAGGTTATATGACTTCCTGGTTGATCGGATACTATCCGGAAGTCTGGAAAGCTGCCGTTTCCGGCGCTGCGCTGAACGACTGGGTGATGGATTACACCATCGCTTACTATCAGAAAGGGGACCTGTATTTCTTTGGCGGGTCGCCCTGGGTGAAGAAATACTGGAAAATCTGGCGCGAACAGTCACCGATCGTATATTCCACTCGTGTAAAAGCCCCCACACTGATCATGGGGGATGCCGGCGACCCGAACGTGCCCATTGTGAACAGTTATGAAATGTACCATTCCTTGCGTGACAACGGCGTTACGACAGAATTCTACGTGTATCCTGCCAACACCCATTTCCCGCACGACATTGTGCGGACCACGGACATTTACGGAAAATGGGTCGACTGGTTTGTAAAATATATGAAATAGCTTGCTAACTGTTTAATATTCAAAAGTAAAAGGCTGTTCTGAATTCAGAACAGCCTTTTTATATGCTCACCAGGTTTTTTTATCCGACTGACCTGAAATATCATTTTCCTATCAAAACACTTATAAACCTGCCCTTTAGCGAGATCATTTAAATTTTTATTTACTTTTACCCTTCAGCTTATTACATCACACTGATCAAAAGTATTTTTCATTAAAACTCAAATCTATGAAAAACATAAAGTTTACTTTCATTGCCATTTTAAGTTTAATGTTTTCTGTGACATTATCGGCCCAGCAGCTCAATATGAAAACGCTGAGCGAACTGAAACCAAGGAGCATTGGTCCCGCTGGCATGAGCGGACGTGTAACTGCCATTGCTGTAAACCAGAAAAATCAAAACATTATGTTCATCGGAACTGCTTCGGGCGGTTTGTGGCGTTCTGTGGACAAGGGCATTTCCTGGAAGCCGGTCTTCGACAAACAGGATAACCTGTCCATAGGCGCTATTGCCATTGACCAAAGCAATCCGGATGTCATTTGGGTAGGGACCGGAGAAAATAATCCCAGGAACAGCGTTTCTTCCGGAAAAGGCGTTTTCCGTTCTCTCGATGGAGGGGATACCTGGCAATACATGGGACTTAAGGATTCCAAAAATATCGCCAATATCATTATCGACCCGGCCAACACCAATGTTGTCTACGTTGGTGTTTTGGGGTCCCCGTGGGGACCAAACCCCGAACGCGGGTTGTTCAAAACAACGGATGGCGGTAAAACCTGGAAGAAAATATTATATACAAATGATTTAACGGGTGTTGCCGACATGGTGATGGACCCGAGCAACCCCAACAAACTTTTTGTAGCCCTGTGGCAGTCGCAACGTTGGCCCTGGTTTTTTAAATCCGGTGGCCCGGGATCCGGATTGTATGTGACCTACGACGGAGGCGAGACCTTTAAGAAGCTGACGGCAAAAGACGGTCTGCCCGAAGGAATGCTGGGTCGTATCGGACTGGCCATTTCTGCCAGCAACCCTCAGCGGGTGTATGCCATCATCGAATCGAAAAAGAATGGATTTTACCGTTCGGATGACGGAGGCAAAACCTGGAAGCTGACGGCTACCAAAAACATCGGTGACCGGCCTTTTTATTTCTCGCATATTTTCTGTGATCCGAAAAATGAAAACATCGTGTATACCCTGTTTGAAGAAGTCAACCAAAGCATCGACGGTGGGAAGACGTTTACCACACTTATCGGAAGCAACATCCACCCCGATCATCACTCCTGGTGGATCAGCCCCACAGATCCCAACTTCATGATGGATGGCAATGACGGCGGTCTTGCCATCACACACGACCGGGGAAAGACCTGGCGTTATGTGCAAAATCTGCCGGTTGGTCAGTTTTATCATGTTTCCGTAGACAACGACTTACCGTATCATGTTTACGGCGGGATGCAGGACAACGGATCCTGGCGCGGGCCGGCCTATGTCTGGGGTCGCGGCGGTATTATCAATACCGACTGGAAAAATCTTTATGGAGGAGACGGATTTGGTGCCATCGTCGATCAAAGCAATCCGCAGTTTTGTTATGCCATGGCCCAGGAAGGATATGTTGTTCGGATGAATGTAAATACCGGCTTTATGAAAAATATCCGTCCCGTGACACCGGTCGGAAAGAAGTTGCGTTATAATTGGAATGCTGCCATCGCTCCGGATCCGTTTAATCCCCATGGTGTTTATTTTGGCAGTCAGTATCTTTACAAAAGCACCAACAATGGGAACAGTTGGGATGTTATCTCGCCCGATCTTACCACCAACGACACGGCACAACAACATCAGATCAAAAGCGGCGGAATAACTGTGGACGCCACCGGTGCTGAGAATTACAATACCATCATCACCATTGCCCCCAGTCCGCTGAAGAACAACATCATCTGGGTTGGAACCGATGACGGCAATGTGCAACTTACAACCGATGGTGGGAAAACCTGGGAAAATGTCGTCAAAAAGATCAAAGGGCTGCCCAAAGGAAGCTGGATCCCTCAAGTTAGGGCTTCAAATTACAACGAAGGAACGGCTTACGTAGTTGCCAACAATTACAGGCAAAACGATTACACGCCCTATTTGTACAAAACGACGGATTACGGAAGATCCTGGGAACGCATGGTCGGCCCCGATCAGGTACCGGGATATTGTCTTTCCTTTATTCAGGATCCCGTACAGCCCAACCTGATGTTCCTGGGGACGGAAAACGGACTCTATGTCAGCATTGACGCCGGGAAACAATGGAATCACTGGACCAATGGCTATCCATCAGGGGTTTCGACCATGGATCTGGCCATCCAGCCCAGGGAAGGCGATCTCGTCATTGGCACTTTCGGCAGGTCGATTTATGTGCTGGATGATATAAGACCGCTGCGGGCACTGGCAGCAAAAGGAACGGAAATTCTGGACAAACCGATTGTGGCTTTTCCGCCTCCGACCGCTTACGAAGTAAGTATGCAACAGGAACCGGGAATTTTTGCCGGCGGCGCTACTTACTATCATGGTGAAAACAAACCGTTCGGAGCCATGATCACCTTTTCGGTAAAACAGGGCGACAGCCTGGCCGGTAAAATAAATCAGAATATGGGGGGCCGGAGATACAGAAGGTCATCCGGTAACACAGGCGGCCAAAAACTCTGGGCTAAAGCAAAGAAAGTTACCATCAAGGTGATCGATGACCAGGGCAATGTGGTAAGGACGCTTCAGCGTGTACCCAAAACCGGCATCAACCGGTTCTCCTGGTCACTCGACAGGAAAGGCTACCGTTTCCCAGGAAGCCAGAAGCCGAAGCCCGGTTCACCACAATTAGGTGGCGGCGGATTTGTGCTGCCCGGAACCTACAAACTGGTCTTTACCTACGAAGGTCATTCCGACTCCACCATGCTTACTGTGAAATCTGATCCACGGATGAACATCACCAAAGAGGGTATGGAAGCAAATTACCGTCTGGTCCAGCCTGTACTGAAGAAAATGGCAGTTCTGGCAGAAGCCATCGACAGGATCAGGGAAAGTGAAAAAGTCATGAAACAGGTCAAGTCCATGATGCCTGAAACAAAAACCGAAGCGGTTAAGAATCTGATGAAAATCAGCAAGGTTACGGA
>CAYWBO010000013.1:31023-47006 GCA_964456625.1 uncultured Lentimicrobiaceae bacterium
AAAAGGGACGTCCGCCAATGGCGGACGTCCCTTTTTCATGATCACTGCAGTAATTTCACTTCTTTGCGGACAGGCTGTTAATTTTCCGTCATGAACAGCTGCCATTGGTTACCGGATGTTATCTGCATTTCCCCGTGAAAGTCAGGCGTTGCCTGAAACTTCCAAAATGCCAATCAGGCGACCGGAAGCGATTTCATTACCACATGAACGTTACATAAAAGATACCATTAATGTTTTGGTATCGGGTGTGCAATTTTTGCAAGATATGTCTTATAATCGAAGCCTTTGAAATTGGGGCTTTCTGAGTTATGACATTTCGTGCAGGTTTTTTCGTTGGGCATCACAAGACCTTTTTCTATCGCTTTCTGGCGATTTTTCATAATACCATAGCTCTTGTAAGCACTGCCCGGGCCGTGGCAAGATTCGCAAGAAACTCCTTCGTCTGCTTTAATGCCGGCTCTTAAATTGGGGCTTACTTCGTAGTAAGTAGAGTGGCATTTCAAACATTTAGGATTTTTTGCATCGGCGCCTTTCAATGATTCCATCGCATGGGCATGTTTGGATGCTTCCCAAATTTTATACTGGGCACCCTTAGCAGGTGAGTTATGGCAGACCTTGCACTTTGCAGATCCGACATACTTGAAATTCTGAGCCTGAAGCACGGGGAGCGTCAAAAGACTCAAGCAAATAACCATCATCAACTTTTTAATTGACATACTGATTCTCCTTTCTTTTAAGTTAACTTAAGTTTATTATTACGATCTAAAATGATATTATCACTTCTATTTTTTGGGTTAATTTTATCAGTAACAATAAGGGGCGCAATTTAATGATTTTTTCATTTCGCTCTTTTCCATTTCCTTCACTAAATCTCCAATCATTATCACTGAATCTTTTATTTATATCCAAACAACATTGAGTAAATGATCAACACAACCAGCGTTAATCCAAACGCCAGGAAGAAATACCCAAATCCTTTAATCCAGGGCATCCACTTACTTTGTTCATCTCGCTTGATGAGGACTTTTTTAAGTCTTCCTGATTTTTTCAGTTCTTCTACTTCTCTCGGACGTTCACGTTTGTAATCTTCGTAGGGAACCCTACCCGTGAAGATGACCGTATCCATCGGGAATGCCTCGGGGCGTAAGTGTGTGTTGAAGAAGTGAATTGTGAAGATGAATCCAACTGCCAGCAACGCTTCGTCGCTGTGGATAATCTGAGCCACATTGATCAACCATCCCGGAAAGATCATGGTGAAGAAGGTCGGGAACCACTGGACTAATCCTGAAAGACCAATCACAGCCACACCCCAGAATACGGCGAAGTAATCGAATTTTTCCCAATAAGTCCAGCGTCCGTAGTGGGGCCGTGGTCCTAATCCGACAAACCATTTCAACGTATACCAGAAATCAATAACATCCTGTTTGTTGAACATCAGTGAATTCTTGCCAAAAATCAGCTGCTTAATGGAAATATGATTCCTGATCTTCTGACGAATCAACGTGTACAAGTGGAAACCGAAGTATCCGAATGTAATGACTGCGGCAAAACGGTGAATAATTCCGGCACCGGTAACACCTCCCAGAAAATGGGAAATAAAATCAGCCCAGGGCATGTCGGCAAATTTCAGGATCATCCCCGTCAGCGCCAGCATCAGGAAGCTCAGGATCACAAACAAATGCGTGAACCGCTGTGCTTTTGTGAACCGACGGATATAATATTTACCGGCTTCGGCGCTTGTTTTCTTCTCCTTTTCTTTTTTCTCCTTCAATCCCATCAAAGAACGGGGCAACCACAGAAGCAGGTGAAGTCCGAAAAATCCGAACACTCCGACCAGCAAAAAGGTCATGGCCCAGAAGGTGTAATACAAAATGGCGTATTTATTTTTGTCGTGATGCGTGGCATGGGTTAAGTAACCGGTAAACCGTTTATTGGCATCCGGGTGACATTTTTTACAGGTCGTAACAATGTTCCTGGGACTTACCGATGAATTGGGGTTATTTACATTCAGGATGTGATGTGCACCATGGCAGTCTGAACATTTGGCCGTTTTCATATTTCCCAGTTCATGGGCTTTCCCGTGGTACGTTTCCAGATACGATTTTGCCAGCTGTTTGTGGCAGCTACCGCACTGGCCGGTTACCTCATCCATGAATTTATCCTGTTTTACGTTGGAAATCTTGTGGGCTGAGTGACAAGTCACACAAGTAGGATAGGTATGGGTGCGATCATTTTTGGTGATGGCATGGTCACTGGTAATGTACTTATTATAAATTCCCTTGTGGCATGTACCGCAAGTTGAGGGAATATTTCTCGGATAGATTGACGATTCCGGATTGTTGGGACCCAAAATCAAGTGAGAGGTATGGCAGTCCGTACAAACCGCACTGATGATCAAACCTTTGTTCTTCAGCGCTTCGCCGTGGACACTTTTGGAATAATCATAGAGTGCCGTTACCTCATGGAGTTTTGTTCCCACATTGGCTTTTCCGTTTTTCTTGTGGCAATTTCCGCAGAGGTTGGGAATATTGGCCCGGTAATCCGGTGCCGTATCGTCGAAGCGGGATTTTATCTGGTGCGTTCCGTGACAGGAAGTGCAATAGGGCGCATCCTTATCTTTTTTCATGTATGCCTGACCATGGCCGCTGGCAAAGTATTGATTGGCGATCTCGGCGTGGCAGTTGGAGCAATCCACTTTTTTTGCCGTGATGCAAGGTCTTTTGGCATGAGGTGTTACATCCGTATGGCACTTCACACAAGGAATGTTTTTGTGAACCGAATTGTTCAGCATTCCTTTGGTAACATACATCGAAACCGTAGAATCACCCACCGTTTTATGCACGTCTTTCTTGTCGTGGCATTTCAGGCAGGAACGGTCGGAAATGGTAGTCACCACATTTTCGACATTCACTTTGTGCGGGATGTGACAATCCGTACAAGCCGGAATCACACCGGGTTTGTCTTCCCACAATTTTCCCTTGATGATCTTGACATGCACCTGTTCAATGCGTGCATGGCACTGCATACAGGTTTTGGCAATATTATCGGGAGCAATGGTTGAATTGGGGCTCGTGTGAGGCAAAATCAGGTGGTTGCCGTGGCAGTTGTTACAGGTAGCCGTCACCACCAATCCCTGTTTGAACAAACCGTTGCCGTGAATACTCTGGCTGTAATTCTGCAAAATATTGTGCTCGTCGATGTTGTAGACCCGGGCCACCGGAGCGCCTTCCCTGTGGCATTTTCCGCACAGGAAAGGGATCTTCATCTTAAAGGTTTTGGAATCCGGATCTGAAGAAGGGAACACATTGTGGGTTCCGTGACATTCCTTACAGGTCGGGGCGTACAAGGAACCCTCTTTCAATGCCTGGCCGTGAACTCCTCTGTCATAATTTGCCAATTCGGTCTTATGACAGCGTCCGCACTGTACGGGTTTCAATACGGGGTGCGGAAAATCCGTTACATTGGCGTCGGTATGACAAGCGATGCACTTCAGTCCTTTGTGAACTGATTTTGCCAGCGTTTTGCCCGTAACGTACAATGAAACCGTCTTCCCGTTTACTGTTGCCGTCATGGTAGGATCACCGTGGCACATCAAACAGTCGTCATTCGACTGCGCTGCCAGGCTGCCGACCAGTAAAAAGCCGGCCAGGATCAGCAACATTTTTTTGACGGGAGAAGTCAGAACTTTTAAACTCATTGAGAAATCTTTTAGGAAAATAATTGGTTGGGATCTAATGATATTTTTTTTAAAATTTATTAATTTATTTTCAATTAGTTAGTTTGTAGTTAATTAGTTCACAAATATAAAGTAATAAAATTATGAATTACAAATGCCCGACAGCGGCATATGCAGGTTTGAAGATATATACATGTGTTAATGTACGCATTTTCAAATATTTCTAACCCTTCTTTGATTGCTTCTAAATTAAGGGTTAACCCATTTTTTCAATGAATACTATCGAAATAATGGAATAGAAGTACAACCTGAAGTCCATGGCCTTTTGTGTAAAATTAACAAAGAGGATTTAAGGCTATAATATGATTTAATTTCTAAAAATTATCAGTTCTGTGAAGTACTTAACAAAAAAATACTAATTTTGTGAATGTTTTAACGATGGATTATTAACCTAAACCATCCACCCGAAAACCAAAATGTTGATGAAAAGGAGTTTGATGTTTTCATTTTTCCTAAATTCGGAAGAGACGATATGTGAAGGGTCAGTTTCAGGGGAAAATGAATGTTATAAGATAACCCATACCTTATTAAAGAAGAATTAACCATGCATAGAGTTCTAAAGATGAAGTCCCGCCCAATAAGCATTGCCTTTTCCGTATTGATGTTCTTTGGGATGCTCGTGGTTTTTCAACCGGCAAAGGCGCAGGAAACGCAGCAAAAGAAGTTTCCGAATGCGGCGGACAACCACCGGTGTTTTAAATGCCACGGACATAAATTCTTTTCATTCTTTAATGACGTGACCGAAAAAAAGGTCATTAAACGAATGAATCCTTATTATGTTATTGATTCCACTGAATTTTACGGCAGCAACCACCGGGTACTTGAATGCACCGACTGCCATGATGCCGGTTATTTAAAATTTCCGCACGATGGTCAATTGCAGATGCAGCCTATGGTCACCTGTCTGGATTGCCATGAAGGAGACGATGTAACGGCAAAATTTCACTTTGATGAGATCAAAAAGGAATTCGACGCCAGTGTACATAAAAAGATGTACAGCAATTTCCAGTGCTCCATGTGCCACGACCCGCACAAGTATATTGTAACGGCCCGCAGAGACCAAAACATTAAAAAGGTTGTCATTTACGACAACGAAATGTGTTTAAGCTGTCATTCTGATATTGTCAATTATAAGGTATTATCCGATTCGGCACCGAAAAACATCAGCGCCGCCCACAACTGGCTCCCGAATCAGATCGTCCACTTCCAGAATGTACGCTGCCTGGACTGCCATGTGAAAGTCGAAAATGATTCGATGGTCGATCACCAGATCCTGCCAAAAGCACAGGCCGTACACAACTGTGTGAAATGTCATTCACAAAACACCATTCTGATGGCTTCGCTGTATAAGTTCCAGTCGAAACAACGCCGCTCTGAGATTGGTTTCCTGAACGCGACTATTCTGAATAATTCTTATGTGATCAGTGCAAACCAAAATCCGATTCTGAACAAGATCAGTGTGATCATTTTCGGGCTGGTATTATTAATTATTGTTATTCATGCAATTCTGCGCATAATATCGAAATAAGATGGAAGACAAAATTTATTTATATCCCGTTTGGGTCAGAATCTGGCATTGGATAAACGCCTTATTATTCTTAACGCTCATTTTTACAGGACTGAGTATGCACTATGCAAGTATCCATTCCTATTTGATCCCCTTTTCCTTGTCTGTTGAGCTTCATAATATCTGCGGTATTTTACTGATCATTAACTTTCTGTTCTTTGCTTTCGCAAACGGGTTTACCTGGAACGGAAAATATTATAAAATTCCCCGAAAGGGCTATTTTGACATGCTGTGGAAGCAAATCGTTTACTATTCATACGGCATTTTCAAAAAGAGTCCCAAACCCTTCCCGATCGAAAAGGAAAGAAAATTCAATCCGCTCCAGCAGTTCAGCTACATCATTGCGATGTATGTGCTGGTTCCCCTGATCATCATCAGCGGCATCGGGTTGTTATTTCCCGAGATTACTATTCCCAAAATATTTGGCCACAGCGGATTGTGGCTTACAGACCTGCTTCACCAGATCATGGGCTACGCCCTCACCCTGTTCTGGATAATTCATTTATACTTCTGTACCATAGGAAAAACCACCACCAGCAATTTCAGAAGCATGGTGGATGGCTGGCATTAATTGAAAAAGATATTATTATGTAAATCCTCCCAACTTTTGTTTTATAATCCTCAATTCCGGCGCTCCGATTCTCTAAATTTTAGTTAATTCGGAAGCGCCGGATTGTTATTTTGGTATTTTTGTTTGATTCATTAACCTGGATACAGGAACCATCCTATCTCAAAAAGAACTATACCTTATTATATATATACTATATGAAAAATAGAATTCTATTCCTGATCATGGTCTTCCTGAGCCTGCAAGGATTCGCCCAGGAAAGGAACAGCTTTTTTTCGATTAACACCGGCGTGGCATTTCCCATGGGAAATTTCAAAGGTCAAAATGTAACCACAGGTAGTTTTGCCCTTCCGGGAATTCAGGTAAGTGCCGAAGGCGCCTGGTTTGTGAAAGAACATTTTGGTGTTGGCGTTGAAGCAGGACTGGAATTGAACCCTGTTGACGCTTCCTCGCTGGCCACAGCCACTATAAAATCCAACCCCTTTTTAACGAACCTGACGATTCGTGCCGAGGCTTTTCAGGTGATGCATGCCGGACTGGGTCTCTTTACGCAATGGGAAATTTATCATAAACTCTCTGTTACGGCTAAAGTACTGGGAGGCTTGGTTTGGGGCAAAACCCCATATCAGTTATACAAGCCCAGCTATTTTGGTGCCGGCCCCGACTACTACGAGATTACCTCCTCTAAAGATCATGAATATTTTATCGAACCCGGACTGGGTCTCAGGTACCGCTTTAACTCCTCCGTGGGGCTTCAGCTCAGTTCTGAATACATAAACCGCAAAATGGGTTTTGGTTTTATCAATGCCGACGGCAGTATGAAAGTCGAGTACAAGCAAATCGATATTTTGAATGCGTCAGCAGGAATTGTTATCTACCTGTAGGTCTTTGCTGGATAACCGTTGGATTTTCAGATCAGCCTTCTTATCCTTTTTTGCTGATATCCAACAGCACATCCTTCTTCAGGATTTCAAAAGAATCGCCCTGAGTATTGATGATGCCGTCTTCCTTAAAATTCTTCAAAGTACGGATGACACTTTCTTTTGTCATGGATGACATGTTGGCTATGTCCAGACGACTCAAGGAGGTATCAAACTCAGTGCTTTTGTATACATCCTCCGAAAGATATAGCAGCGTATCGGCCAGCCGCCCGTTCATATGTTTATTGGTAAGGCTCTTCAGTTTATCGTACAACTTGATGTATCCAGTATTCAGAAAGACGACCAGATCCAGTGCAAACTGGGGATTGGTTTCGATAAAGCTCTTGAAAATATTGACATCAACAAAACAAGCCTTGGTGTCTTCAATCGCTACAACGGAACAATAATGCCGGAAATCTTTATTAAAACCGGGGCCGATGATCACGTCGGGTTGCTGCAATATTTGCAATAAAATATCCTGATTTGCCGAGTCCTCCAGTAAGACCTTGGCTTTACCTTCTACCAAATAAATTACATGGGTCAGTGCATTGCCTTGTTTTACGATGGTCTCCCCGGCCTTAAAATCCACTTCAAACCGGCTTGAATGCACCAGTTGAACCTGCTCCTTGTCCAGTGTCTGAAAAATTCCAGGTCCGGTTCCGCAATAATTGGCATTGTTTATATTTGATTCTTGTGCAATTTTCGTTATCATAAGCGTTGAAAGAGTACTGCCGGGCAAAGATTGCCCTTAGCGTGTGAAATATTTCAAAACAAAAATAGAAAAATTCCTGATATATATTGATATATATCATTATGAAATCCGAAAATACAGGCCCAATTGGGTAAAAACATCACCTTCTTAATTTTCAGTACAAAAAGCGGATACTGTAGATTTGCGTTATTAATTTAACAACCTAAAAAATTAGCCATGAATAGGAAAATTACAAAGTATTTCATGCTGGCAAGCCTCTTTGCTATGGGCATTGTCACTTCGTGTACAAAAGTAGGCCCTCAGGGCCCTGCAGGAACGAATGGTACGAACGGGACCGACGGTACTAATGGTACGGCTGGCTGTGTTCAGTGCCACGACAATTCACAGGTTATCGAAGTTAAAATTGCAGAATGGCAAACTTCAGTTCATGCCACCGGCGGTCTTGAAGCAAGGAACTCATACGACTGCGCACCTTGCCACTCCAGCCAGGGTTTTCTTTACTCTGTAGCCAACACTCCTAACGGAGGGATGAGGCCTCTCGTAGCCACAGCCGATTCATCAAATGTTTCAAATCCGGCACCTCAGAACTGCTATACCTGCCACGACATCCACTCAACATACACTGCTGCTGACTGGACAAGAACCACAACTTCACCAGTTGTATTATTTACTGGTGACTTGAATGGAAATTCAAAAACTGTTGATTTCGGACAAGGTAATCTGTGTGCCAACTGTCACCAGGCTCGTGCCAGTGATTGGGCAGTAGTTAACGACTCCGTAACCATCAGCTCAGCTTACTGGGGCCCGCACCATGGTCCACAAGCCAACGTTTTAGGCGGTGAAGGTGGTTATGAATATGCAGGTACAACTTACAGCAATTCACCCCATACCGCTAAGGTCACTGACGGTTGTGTTACCTGTCACATGGCAACACCGGCTGTTGGTCACGCCATGGAACATGATGGAGCCCACAACATGGAAATGTACCCGAAATATGACGGCGTTGCTGATGCCCCGGCAAATATCAACACCAACGGATGTACCGACTGCCATACTGTAGGATCTGCTTTCGTTAACCAGATCACTACCACTCAGAATGGCGTTGAGGATTTGTTAACTCAGCTTCAAACAGCGTTGGTAAGTCACGGTGTTTTGTCTTCCACCGGAAGGTTAAATACTGGTAAATATCCTGCTGGTATCGCCGGAGCTTACTGGAACTACGACATGATTGAAATGGACAGAAGTTTGGGCGTTCATAATGCAGACTATACCAGACAACTTCTCACCTCCAGTATCAACTACTTGAATAGTTTAAAATAAGACTTTCATGAATTAAGCCGTGCGGGAGCCACCAGTAGTTGGCGCAACCCGTGCGGCTTTTTCACACAAGACTGTTCTGAAAAAAATACATCTGACTATAAAAAATGGGAAATATCACACTTTTTAATGCTACACAAAATTAACCCCAGAGATGCACATGGTCACCTTATTTTTTTCATGTTTAAAAGCTTAAAAAGATAAAAGATGAAAAAGCATTATAATTATTTCTTAATTTTTATTTCTCTGTTATTCCTAGCGGCATTCAGTTCCTGCCAGTATGAAAATCCATACGTGACGCCGATTCCTGTGAATAAAACAGTTTCCTTCTCTACAGATATCCAGCCTATTTTTAATAGTGTCGGCTGCGTGTCTTGTCATAAGGCTGGTGCCGAGTCGCCCGACCTGACTACCGGAAACGCTTATCAGGACATTATGAGCATGAATCTGGTTGATACTGTAAATCCGGAGTCCAGTTTGATTTATTGGGAACCCAATCCTGATAATACAGCTGCCCATACATGGAAGAAATATACTGCTACACAAGCTGAGTTGGTACTGAAATGGATCCAACAAGGAGCTAAGGATAATTAAATAAAGATTAAAACCGAAAATGAAAAGATTGAAAAAAGATTTTTTCATGACAAAACTATAAACGGATGAAAAAATTATTAATTAGTTTTATATTAGCTTTCCTGGTTGTGGGTAGTAGTTTAGCTCAGAACGCGGATAAGAAAGCTAAAAAAGACAACTCTCCGGTCTCCTCACCATGGGATACCGAAATGTTAATAGACAATCAGACAACACTTGATACACCGGCAAAAACACTTGAGGTCTATATTCAACATAGATTTGGTATGGTTAACACAAACCACATCCAAGACCTCTATGGTATTTATGCCCCTGGTGCGAACGTACGATTGGCTATTAATTATACCCCCATCAAACACCTCACCTTAGGATATGGTTTGACCAAGACTAAAATGTACAGCGATTTCTCCGCAAAATACATTCTCTTTCAGCAAACCAAATCCAACAGCATGCCTGTAGGCGTCGCATTATACGGTGTTGCTGCAATTGATGGAAGATCAAACGACAATTTTGGTGAAAACTATAAATTTGCCAACCGGTATTCTTATTTTGGAGAACTGTTGGTTTCAAGGAAATTCTGCAACTATTTTTCTTTGGAAGCTGTTGGAAATTTTACCCATTACAACATGGTACCTGTGGGAGGAAATCATGATGTTATTGGTCTTGGGTTTACCGCAGCCATTAAATTTACCAGTCAGTCATCCATCATTCTGCAGTACAATACTCCGTTGAAGATTCAGAAAATTTCGGAACAGACCAGTTTCACCGCTGCTAATTCGTCAAAACCGAATTTTGGCATTGGTTACGAGGTGAACACCGGAATGCACTCGTTTCAGATTTATCTGACGACTGCCAGCGGAATTATTCCACAGGAATGTTACATGTACAATCAGAACGATTGGACCAAAGGTGGTTTGATGTTGGGATTCACCATCACCCGGTTGTGGAACTTCTAGAAAAGAGGTTTCGGGAGAGGATTATATAAACAAGGTTTGGTAAGGGATTTTAAAAACGTAAATTATAAACATGCAGGTAATCTTCCTGGCTCTATTCATGAGGCTGGAGGATTGCCTGTTTTCCTTTAGGATCATTGCCGCTGAAGGCAAAACATCAGGAAGCCGTAATTTACTACCAGATTTTGTACATTAACTTTCATGCACTTATAAAAGATACGCTTGAATTGAACTTAACCTAAAATAACACACTATATCAAGTTAATTGACATGAAAAAATTACCAAAATCATTTTACAGCTGGCCGACCGCCATCGGAGCCGTATTGGCTGCAGTCAGCCTTTTCATCATCATATTTTTAATGCTGATCTCGATGCTGTTTCCGACTCAGGTAAGTCAATACCTTGGGCTCTTCACTTACATTATTATGCCCGCATTCCTGGTTATTGGACTGATCCTGATCCCCCTCGGTGCCTGGAGAAAATTCAGAAAAGACAAAAAAGACCCGGAACACGCAGAAGCCAAGTTCCCGAAAGTGGATCTGAACGATCCGTCGCAACGGATGGTGGTTTTCATCTTTACACTGGGAACGGCTATCTTCATTCTTTTTACGGCGCTGGGTAGTTACTCTGCATTTCACATCACGGAATCCAATAAATTTTGCGGTATGTTATGCCATAATGTAATGGCACCTGAGTATACGACGCATCAAAATTCTCCTCACGCCAGGGTAAATTGTGTGGAGTGTCACGTGGGTTCCGGAGCAACCTGGTATGTAAAGTCAAAATTGTCCGGATTGCGCCAGGTATATGCTGAATTGACACATTCCTGGCCAACACCTATTGCAACTCCTGTAGAAAGTCTGCGCCCTGCAAGGGAAACGTGTGAAGAATGCCACTGGCCGCAGAAATTCTATAACCGGGAAATTATCAATAAAAAATATTATCTGGCAGATCAAAACACCACGGAATATGATATGACCCTCCTGATGAAAACAGGTCCTGATTTGCAGGCAAAAGGGCTGAGAAGCGGAATCCACTGGCATGTCAATCCGGAAGTGAAAATTGAATATGTTTCCGCCAACGAAAAACGCGACACCATTGCAGAGGTAATTTATACCAACCTGAAAACAGGTCAGGTTACCGTTTACAAGGATACGGCCAATGTTTACACGCAAAAGCAAATCGATAAATTCGAACACCGTACCATGGATTGTATCGACTGCCATAACAGGCCGTCACATGATTTTAAATCGCCCAGCACATTCTTCAATGAAGCGATGAATCAAGGCAGTATTTCAAGGAGCCTGCCCGATGTAAAAACGGAGGCCATGACGATTCTCTATGACAATACATTCCCGACGGTGGACAGTGCAAACCGGTTCATCAAAACCAAATTCCTGGCTTATTACAAAGAGAACTACCCGCAGGTATATGATACCGCCAGGGCGCTGATCAACCAGACCATCGCCGTATTACAGAAAGGGTATAAAGCCAATATCTTCCCGACGATGAAAGCCAGCTGGCTCGCCCATCCGAATTATCTGGGCCACCTGGAAACAATCGGTTGTTTCAGATGTCATAACGGTTCTTTCAGAAGTACTACGGGCCGTGTCATTTCCAGACGTTGCGATCTGTGTCACAACATCACGGCGGAAGGAACTCCCGGACACATGGAATATGCCAATGGAAAGGAATCCCTGCAATTCAAACATCCTGTTGACACCGGCGAAGCCTGGAAAACACAGAATTGTGTGGATTGTCATAAGAACCTCTATTAGAAAATATTGGTCGTTATAAGAAGAAACTCTCGATGCTGCAAAAAGGCTGTCCGCCTGAGGCGGACAGCCTTTTTGCATATCGGGAAGCGGAATTGCCACCCATCAAAGATCTAACATCAAAACGCAAAAAATCTTAGCCGTTATGGCTGATCTGCATTAACGAATCTTCCTTCAGGATATGGACATTATTGTCCGTCAGACTGATAATTCCCTCGTTTTTAAATTCCTGAAGTATCCGAGAAACACTCTCCTTGGGCAGGGCCGTCAGGTCAGACAGATCTTTTCGAGAAATACTCATGTAAAAAGGATTGCTTTGATAAATAACGCTGCTCAGATACAGCAATGCTTCCGCCATGCGACCGTGATGATGCTTGATGAGCAGGCTTTCCATCTTATGGATCAGGTTCAAAATGAACTTGTTTGAATTTTCCATGAAAGCAAAAGCCATCTCAAAGTTATCTTTCATCAACTGGAAGAAAACATCGATATCGATCAAACACACTTTACAGGGCTCAACGGCCGTGATGGTGAGATAATGTTTGTTATCGAAAAAAAATCCAGGGCCGGAAAAAAAAGTTTGCGGTCGAATAAAATCCAGAATAAAATTTTTGCCGTCTTTCCCTTCCAGCGTAACTTTGGCAAGTCCCTGGTAAAACGACATAACATGGGTTTTGGGAGTTCCGCTCTTCATGATGGTATCTCCCGGGTTGAAGGAAACTTCAATCCTGTTATCATCAATTTTGGCCACCTCCTGATGATTCAAAAAACAAAATACCGGAGAGGCCATCGAACAGTTGCTGCAATCTAATGTTTTATGAAATTCCACAACAATTTTTTTACAAAATTAAAGTTAAAAAATATATAGTTTTTAAATACAAAATGACATTTATCAATCAAAATTTGTTTCAATATACAATTTTAAACGCTATATCGCACATAATTATTGACGTCAATCATGTTTCTGTGAAATTTCAAACAGATACTATTCCTAATTTTGCATCCACATATTTACAGAAATATTTTCCAGATGAAAAAAATATCTAATCTCTTTCTCTCCATGACGAGTATGGGGGTTTTGCTCTTAATCTTTGCTGCCTCCATCGCTGTTGCTACATTTATCGAAAATGATTTTGGCACGCCGGCAGCTCATGCATTGGTTTATAATGCTACCTGGTTTAACCTGCTGCTGGCGCTTCTTGCCATCAACCTGATCGCAAATATTTTTCGCGAAAAAATGTACCGGAAAGGAAGATTCGGCATGTTGCTTTTCCACGTAGCTTTCCTGATTATTTTGCTGGGCTCAGCGATTACCCGTTTTGTCAGCTATGAAGGAATGATACATCTCCGCAACGGTGAAACTTCCAATACGATGGTCTCGGACCGCACTTATGTAGGAATTACTGCAACCCAAGGCACACAAACCGTTACTTCAGAAAAACCGGTTTTGCTTTCGGAACTGACTCCGACAGATTATCATGCAACCCTAAAAATTGGTGATAAGAAAGTTACTGTCAAAGCCGTCAAATTCATTCAGTCAGCGCTGAAAAAAGTCATCCCTTCAGATACCGGGGACCCTGCAATCATGATTACTGCTATGGGAAGCGGAACCCAGAAAACAATTCAGCTTATCGAAGGTCAGATGGGCACATTGGGAGCTTATTCACTAAAATTCGGCGGAGCGATTGATAACAGTATGATCAATCTCTTTTTGAAAGACGGCCAGTTACAAATTATGGCTCCCGACACAATAAGTTATGTTGTCATGGGCAGCGGAAAACAACAAGTTATTTTACCACACGAAAGTGCTCCTTTTGTTCAGGGTAATCTTTACACAATCAGCGGCATGCGGGTTGTGGTTGCTCAGTTAATCCAGCACGCCAAGGTAACTTATGTTGCTTCAGGTCAGAAAAACAGTGGCCGGGAGAATGTGTTAATGGTTCGGGTTACATCCGGTAACGAGACAAAAGAAGTTGGTTTACAAGGCGGGGACGGCTTCATCGGTGAAAACAACACTGTTGAAATCAACGGGGTTCAACTGGTAATGAGTTTTGGTGCTAAGATTATCAAACTTCCTTTCTCATTAAAACTGAACCGCTTCGAATTAAAACGTTACCCGGGATCGATGAGCCCTTCCAGTTATGCCAGCGAAGTTACGGTCATCGATCCGAAAAACCATAAAGAAATGCCTTTCCGCATTTATATGAACCACGTCCTGAATTATGAAGGATACCGCTTTTTCCAATCATCGTATGACATGGATGAGCAGGGAAGTATTTTGTCTGTGAATCACGATTACTGGGGCACACTCTTTACTTATCTTGGATATTTCCTGATGGCCCTGGGCATGGTGCTTGCGTTGATAAACCGCAACAGCCGCTTTGCTGTGTTGGGAAGATTTCTGAAGAAAGCTTCCAAAACCAGAAATACGGCACTCCTCATCATGATTTTCCTGCTTGTAAGTTCCCCTTCTTTGTTTGCGCAGCATAAACATTTATCAGTTAAAGAGATCCCTACCGTTACCAAACAGGAAGCTGCCACATTTGGCAAACTGATCACTCAATCGCCCCAGGGTCGTTTTGAACCGATGAATACGCTTTCCAGCCAACTGCTGAGGAAAATTGCCTATAAAAGCAGTTTTCAGGGGTTAAATCCCGACCAGGTATTTCTGGGGATGATGGGTAATGCGCTTTACTGGAAACTGGTTCCCATTATTAAAGTAAGTGACAAAACGCTGAAAGAAAGGATTGGCATAACAGGAAATTATGCTTCTTTTCTGGATTTTATTGATGTAAAGACCGGAAACTATAAACTCTCGCAAGATGTGCAGAGAATTGATGCAGAATCGCCTTCAAAAAGGAACCAGACGGACAAAGATATCCTGAAGGTGGATGAAAGAGTGAACATCTGCTACATGATTTTCCAGGGGGATTTCCTGAAACTTATTCCCGACACCCAAAACCCGGATCATAGCTGGTATGCTCCTTCCAAACATGGCCAGCTCTCTGCTGCTGATTCCATGATGTTGGTCAAAGTAGTACCCGATTATCTGAGGGCCGTGGCCGGAGGAAATGCGATACTGGCCAACGGGCTGGCAAAACAAATCAGCAATTTCCAGAAACAATATGGAGGAACCGTCCTGCCGTCCCAACAAAAAATCAGTGCTGAGATTCTGTACAACAAATGGATGATTTTTGATCGTTTAAGCATGATTTACGGCACAATCGGATTCATCATGATCATTTTGTTGTTCATCGATCTGTTAAGGGGTTCGAAAGCCATTAAATTCGTTCTGAAGATATTCCTCTGGATCATCGTACTTTCGTTTATCGTTCAAACCTTTGGCCTGATACTGCGTTGGTACATTTCAGGACACGCGCCCTGGAGCGACGGATATGAATCCATGATCTACATCGCGTGGGTTACCATGCTGGCAGGATTGATCTTCTCGCGACGTTCCATGATGTCGGTGGCGGCCACCACCATCCTGGGCTCCATCATTCTGATGGTAGCACATCTGAGTTGGATGGATCCCGAGATCACCAATCTGGTACCGGTACTGAAATCTTACTGGCTGACCATCCATGTTTCGGTCATCACGGCAAGCTACGGATTCCTGGCATTAAGTGCCTTGCTGGGATTCTTCAACCTGATCCTGTCCATTCTCAAGTCGCCTAAAAACAAGGAAACCATCGTGGACCGCATCCGCGAATTAACGGCCATCAACGAACGTAGTTTGACCATCGGGCTTTACATGCTGACCATGGGAACTTTCCTGGGCGGTATCTGGGCTAACGAAAGCTGGGGCCGTTACTGGGGCTGGGACCCGAAAGAAACCTGGGC
>CAYWBO010000014.1:0-46623 GCA_964456625.1 uncultured Lentimicrobiaceae bacterium
TGTTGCAGATTTTCAGCCTTGAAATAACGGATGTTGAAAGCTTCTGCCAGTTTTTCTGCTTTCCAGGGATGTTTGGCGACAAAAAAAGATTCCAGTTGCGGACTGGTGTCCGGTCCCGGGATAAACCTGAAAATTCCGCCGCCGCTGTTATTGATGACAATGATCCTGAAATTTGGTGTCAGATTCAGGTTCATCAGGGCATTGGAATCATAAAAGAACCCCAGATCCCCCGTAATGATCGTGTTGATATCCTTATTGGCAAACGCCACACCTGAGGCCGTGGACGTCTGCCCGTCGATACCGCTCACCCCACGATTGGAGAAATAGGTAAATTCCTTTGAGCTTCCGAACAACTGCGAATACCGCACCGGCGTGCTGTTTCCGAAATGCAATACCGACCCGGCCGGGACCCTTTCCATCAACGTTTCAAAGACCTTAAAATCACAAAACGGAATCGAGTCCAGGTATTGTTTTCTGCCTTCCACCGTCAGATTCTTCTTGTGCAACCAAAGATTTCTGAAATTACCCTGCCCTTCCTTCAGTGCAGGCAACATCTTTTTAAGGAAACCGGCAGGTTCGGCCGTGACGACCTGTGACAGGGAAAAATAGGTGTCCATCTTCTCTCCGGAAGCTGAGATATGCCAGTGTTGTTTAATTTTCTGGCGACGCAAAAAGCTTTTGATTTTTTTGGAAACAATGGCACCCCTGAAAGTGATCAGAAAATCCGGAAAATAATCCTGCCATTCCTCGTGATGGATGGTTGTCAGCGCATTGTCAATGCCATCGATGAAATCGGGATGATATAGATTAGAAGTAGTCTCCGTCAATACCGTCACCTGCGGGAAACCGGACAAAACCGAAAGTACTTCTTCCAGGGCTTCCGACTTGTTTGCCTGTCCGGCCAGCAGCAATATTTTCTTACTTTGGTTCCACTTTTTTGCAAAATCTTTTTCAATACTTTCACTTACCGGAGCAACGGGAGTACGGGGGTCGATCACTTCCCCTGCCAGGCCTTTTTCTGTCATATTGTACAACGGTTCATCAAACGGAAGGTTGATGTGCACGGGGCCTGCTTCCGGAAAATGAAGTTCATCCAGCGCCTCATTGATCACCCGGTTCACCTTTTCAAAATCATCGTTTTCGGAAAAATCCACGGGCAGTGAATAGCTCTTTTTTATATAATGTGAAAAGACATTTTCCTGCCGGAGGGTCTGCCCGTCGCCGATGTCGATCATATGCGGGGGCCTGTCAGCCGTAAGAATCAGCAATGGAATTTTCTGATAATACGCTTCCGCGACAGCAGGAGCATAATTCAGCACGGCGCTACCCGAAGTGCAGGCAATAGCTACTCCTTTCTTCGTTTGCTGTGCAATTCCCAAAGCGAAAAACGCTGCACTGCGCTCGTCGATAACACTGATTGCTTTTATTTCGGGGTGATTGGCAAAGGCCAGAATGATGGGGGCATTTCTCGAACCTGAAGAGATCACGATATGTTCAAGCCCTTTCTTTGCAAACAAGTCAGCCAGCAAGCTGACGATTTTCTTATCGGATGTCATGGCGCAAAGTTCCGTAAATTTTCAATAGCGGACAAAATGGTCTGCGATTTATCCAGGGTCTCCTGCCACTCTTTTTCAGGCATCGAATCAGCAGTAAGTCCGCCACCCACATATACTTCCAGGGATTTTTCCAGGATCCGCGCACAACGCAGATTCACAAACAGATGTGACCTATTATTTAAATTCCAGGGACCGAGAAATCCGGTATAGAATCGCCGTTCGTGTTTTTCGATGTCGGAGATCAGCTGCCAGGCTTTTTCTTTCGGAATGCCGCAGACTGCTGGTGTGGGATGCAACGATCTGATCAGCGCGCCTGTCTTGCCGGTGAGTTCCTGAAACGGGATCCGGAACCGGGTGCAGATATGGGCCAGCGAGCCTGCAAAAACAGTCTCTGCCGGACTTTTCTCATAAGAAGAAATTTCAAGGTCATTCAACCGGTTATCGATAAAATCCGAAACATATTGCTGTTCCTGAATCTCCTTTTCTCCCCATGTGATTTTTTTGTTTTCCTCCGGCTTCTTTTGTGTTCCGGCCAGTGCCATGGTTTCAAAGGTATCACCCTGCTTTTGCAACAGCGTCTCCGGAGTGGCCCCCGCCCAAACGCCCATGCCCGGAAGATGGAAAACATAAACAAAAGCCCTGGAATATTGCCGGCACAGTTGTTCAAACAACAGATCAATCTCACAATTTGCCGACATATCCTTGATCAGAATTCTCGAAAGTACCACTTTATTTAAACGTCCTGCTTTCATCTGATCGATCATGTTTTGAGCCTGGCCCAGGTAAAGACGCTTGTGGGCGATATTTACTTCCTGCTCAGGTATTACAGGCAATTCATTCGGTAGTCTTTCTAAAAATTCTGACAACTGTTCTCTCCCCTTTTCATCGTACACAAAAAAAGAAGGCTTCAGCAAAAAAGCCCTACCGTCTTTATAACTTTCATAAGGTGCCAGCACAAATCCTTTTTGATTTTCCACTTCGGTGAAATCGAACTTGGCGATCTCTCGCTGATCCTGAACAATTATAAAGGGCTGCTTTTCACCCGGCATCCGGTAAGCTGCAAAGGGAAGGTTCTTCGATAAAATTTGACTGATGATCATTTTCAAGAGAAAGATGTTTGATAATTTTCCCCTTTGGGTAAGGCACAGGTTGTCTATTTTTTCCTGGGAGAAACAAATATGGTCAAACGACAAGTGGAGATCAGCCGGTCTTTTTCGTCTTTCACGTCCACATTCCAGATGTGGGTTGTCCTTCCCTTGTGAATGATCCTGGCTTCTCCGATAACCCAACCGTCCCGGGCACTACGCACATGGTTCACTGTCACATTTTGTCCCCTAATGTCATATTTTTCAGTGTCCATCATCAAGGCAGAGCCAAAACTGGCCAGGGTTTCCGCTAACGCAATGGTAGCACCACCGTGCAAGATCCCATAAGGTTGAAAAGTACGTTCGTCCACCGGCATGCGGGCGCTCATGTATCCCTCACGGATGTCCAGATATTCGATACCCAGTTGTTCCATCAGGGTGCCCTTGTTCAATTTGCTGACTTCCTCGACGTTAAAAATTTTATCCTCCATACGATTGCCTTAAAATCAAGCAAAGATAGTCATTTTGCGTCCTGCGAAACAAATTCAAAGGGGGAGCGTATGATGTTTCAGATCATAAAATATTTTGTTCGTGACCTCGTGATTTTTCAAAAGGGAATCTGAATCCGGGTGAATTTTAGGTTGCTATTAATTCACAATAAAATAGGCAGCAAAAACGGCACGAAATCGATATCGGAAACCGTTGCAAAATACCTGACGACAACCCTCAAATGAGATTAATATTTGCCAATCACATTTATATTTTAGTATCTTTACCCCGCCAATTTTTTAGGGGATTCGCGTTAATTGGCTGAAATTCAAACAAATAAAACCATTACCATGTTTAAAAAGATCCTAATTGCAAACAGGGGTGAGATTGCTATCCGCATTATGAACACCTGTCGTGAGATGGGTATCCAAACGGTGGCAGTTTATTCGGAAGCCGACCGTTCTTCGCTTCATGTGAGATATGCCGATGAGGCTTATCTCCTTGGTCCGGCACCCTCGACGGAAAGTTATCTCAATCTGGAAAAGATCATTGAAGTGGCAAAAAAGTCCGGGGCAGAAGCCATTCATCCGGGTTACGGTTTTTTATCGGAAAATGCTGCTTTTTCAGAACGTTGTAAAGAAGAAGGCATTATATTTATAGGTCCTGACGCTTATGCCATCAATACCATGGGCGACAAGATCACCGCCCGGAAAACCATGATCGCTGCCGGGGTTCCGGTTGTTCCGGGAACCACAGATCCTATCACCGATCTGGACGAAGCGGTCAAAACCATCAAAAAAATCGGTTTACCCGTGATGATCAAAGCCAGTGCCGGTGGTGGTGGTAAAGGGATGCGGATGGTCGACAAAGAAGAAAACATTATTTCAGCGGTAAAAGCCGCCAAATCGGAAGCCCAGGCAGCTTTTGGAAATGATGCCGTTTATATCGAAAAATACATCAATTCACCGCATCATATCGAGTTTCAGATTTTAGCAGACAAACACGGAAATTGTGTTCATTTGTTTGAGCGCGAGTGCTCGGTGCAGCGGCGTCATCAGAAAGTGGTTGAAGAGACGCCTTCTCCGATCATGACAGAAGAAGTCAGGATGGAAATGGGCAAACACGCGGTAGCTGCTGCTTTGGCCGTAAATTATTCAGGAGCAGGGACCATCGAATTCGTCACCGACGACAACCTGAATTATTTCTTTCTCGAGATGAACACCCGTTTGCAGGTGGAGCATCCTATCACCGAACAGGTGGTAGGTGTTGACCTGGTAAAAGAACAGATCAATGTCGCGATGGGCGAACCGCTCCGTTTCAAACAGGAAGAACTTTCGCAACACGGACACTCCATCGAAGTGAGAATTTATGCCGAGGACCCGGACAACAACTTTATGCCGAGTCCCGGAAAGATCAAAAACATCCATTTCCCGCTGGGACCGGGAGTCCGTCACGACTCATATGTCTACAACGGCTACGATATCCCCATCTATTACGACCCGATGATTTCCAAACTCGTAGTCTGGGGGAATGATCGCAAGGAAGCCATCGAAAGGATGAAAAGGGCACTGAAGATCTTCAAGATCAGCGGCGTGAAAACATCCATTCCTTTCCTGTATAAAATTATGAATGCTACCGCCTTTAAAGCAGGAAAATACACAACCCATTTTATTCAGAATCATGAAAAAGAGCTGAAAGCAGAACAGCGCTGCAGCGAAGAATGCAAGGATATTGCTGCCGTGGCTGCTTTTATAGATTATATGAAACTGGCAGAGAGCAAAAACACCAACAATCATAATGGGGTGCACATCAGTTCCAATGCCTGGAAAGATTTTGGAAGAAAGAAAGCCGTAGGTTGTATTTAATTCAACAAAGAAAATATGTCATATCAAGTTAAAATAAACGGGGAAGAACGTTCTATTGAGATTCTGAGCCGCGACAAAGACAAGATCAAAGTCAAAGTAGGCGATCATATCTACGATCTCGACGTTCTGGAACCTGAACCAGGGATATTTTCAATTGTATCCGACGGAAGAAATTTCAACATTCAACTGGTTCCCACGGGTTTAAAAAAATATAAAGTAGAGACTCCGGAGGAAACGCTGGACGTCGAAATCATTGATGCCGAAAGCCGCTATATGAAAAACCAAAAAGGCAATGAGGACGAGGATGCGGATTACATCTCGACACCCATGCCCGGACAGGTGGTAAAAATTTTAGTAGAAGAAGGTCAGGCCGTCAAAGGAGGCGAAACCGTGATCATTGTCTCCGCCATGAAAATGGAAAGCGAGTATAAAGTCACCAAGGATCGTGTGGTGAAAAAAGTTCTCGTAAAAGAAGGAGATAAAATCGACGGTGATCAGCCTTTGATCACTTTTGAGTAACATTGTGTTTAACCATTAGATTACAAAAAATTGCAACATGACACTGGAATCGAAAATTAAAATCCTAGAAGAAAAACATAGACAAGCCGAACTTGGCGGCGGTCAGGAAAGAATCGACAAACAACACAAAGCCGGAAGGAAAACCGCACGCGAGAGAATCCTTACGCTGCTGGATCCCGGCACTTTCGTGGAAATCGACAAGTTTGTAACCCATACTGCCACTGATTTCGAAATGGATAAAAACAAGATCCTGGGCGACGGTGTCGTTACCGGTTACGGGAAGATCGACGGTCGTTTGATGTATGTTTTCGCACAGGACTTTACGGTTTTCGGCGGATCGTTAAGCCGCGCCAACGCCAACAAGATCATTAAGATCATGGACCTCGCCATGAAAATGGGGGCCCCCGTCATCGGTCTGAATGACTCGGGCGGTGCCCGTATCCAGGAAGGCGTTGAAAGTCTGGCTGGTTATGCCGATATCTTTTACAGAAATGTCAGATCTTCGGGTGTTATCCCTCAGATCTCTGCCATTTTAGGGCCCTGTGCCGGAGGGGCTGTCTACTCCCCTGCCATCACCGATTTTATCCTGATGGTGAAAGAAACCTCTTACATGTTTGTTACCGGACCGGATGTGATCAAAACGGTGACGCATGAAGAAGTGACCAAAGAAGAGCTGGGCGGAGCCATGACGCACAACAAAAAAAGCGGCGTGGCCCATTTCTCATCCGATGATGAAGAGCAGGCACTGATGACCATCCGCGAGTTGATGAGCTTTTTACCGCTCAACAACATGGAAGATCCGCCGCGAAAGACCTGTACCGATGATCCCGACCGGGAAGATCCGCATCTGGATGAGATTATTCCCGTGGATCCGAACAAGCCCTATAATATGAAGGACATCATTCACTCGGTAATCGATAACGGACATTTTCTCGAAGTTCAGCCGCATTATGCTCAGAATATCATTGTGGGATTTGCGCGCATCGGCGGACGCTCAGTAGGTATTGTCGCCAATCAGCCACAGGTGCTGGCCGGTGTACTGGATATCGACAGTTCGACCAAAGCTGCCCGTTTTGTGCGCTTTTGCGATTCATTCAACATCCCTTTGATCACTTTCGAAGATGTACCGGGCTTCCTTCCAGGAACGACACAGGAATTCGGCGGCATCATCAAACACGGCGCCAAGCTGCTCTATGCTTTCGCGGAATCCACCGTACCGAGAATTACCGTGATCACCCGCAAAGCTTACGGCGGAGCTTATGATGTGATGTCATCCAAACACATCGGCACCGATGTAAATTATGCCTATCCTACGGCTGAAATTGCCGTGATGGGACCTGAAGGGGCTGTAAATATCATCTTCAGAAACACGGATCCCGAAGCACGGAAAGAAAAAGTACAGGAATACCGCGACAATTTTGCCAGTCCGTACAAAGCAGCGGAAGTGGGATATATCGACGAGATCATCTACCCGCGCAACACGCGTAAAAAGCTGATCCAGGCATTGGAAATGACACAAAACAAATCGGAAAGAATTCCCCCGAAGAAACACGGGAACATTCCTTTGTAAAAGTGTACGAAAGTGCTTAAAATTTAAAACAAAAAGGGGCTGTCCGCCAGAGGCGGACAGCCCCTTTTTCATTTCAGTTTACGCCCCCAGCCCCTTAAATGCATCATACACAAGGACGGCAGGCCAGACGATGGCTTTGATAAAACCCAACACGCCCACCCAGAAACTGGTGGCGGTGGAAATAAAATAAACGGCAGCACCGACAAATCCGAGACCGTATATGGCACCGGAGCCGGCTTGCCCCTGAACTTTCTGACTCATAATCGTTATATTAAGGTTTGTAAATTCTGTAATTTATTAATAATCTGCTACAAATCTTCTATTTCTTCATAATAATAGGGGCCAGTTTTTTCTTTAACGCCTCAAATTTTTCAGGTGTCATCATGCCTAAATCCAGCAACTCTTTTGCCTCCTTTAATTTCGCTATCGCTTGTTCCCGAGTCATGGGGGCATGCAGACTGCTAATCTCGCCTGCCAGCACGGCCTTTTCATAGTCCGTAACAGACATGTATTTATAAAGACCAAAAGCTCTTCCATTCGGCTCACCTAGTAACACGACTAATCGGAGAGGTTTCTTTCTGCTTCCTTTGTGAAAAACTTTCATCTCCGAAACCACGACATCTTCTCCCTGCATTTTTGCACTGGCATTGGTCGCACTCTCGCCATTCATGGCATTCATAAAATTGCCGAAACTGGCGGGCTTTCCCATGATAATATCGGTAAAACTGCTTCTTGTCTTTGAATATGCGGCATCGTCTCCTATCACATGGGTAGAGGTCGTCCTTCCTGAGGGGGTCCCGATAACCAGTGTATCCCCGATTTTTAAAACAGCGCCATTCGCGGCTACGTACTCCAGAACCCTTGTGTTGTTTCTTATATTCTGAAATACGGCCGAATTTTGACAATCTTCAAACGTCAATTTATTTACAATGTTTTGTGCATAAGAACTCGTTGCCACAAAAACAAGAGCTACTAAGATTAATTTTTTCATGGGTCATAATTTAGATGATGGATATGTCTCTGTGCGTCATTGTAATCGTGTGAAAGAAAATTACATATCAGCGCTTTACAAATTTAACTTTTTTCCCTTTTGCGCCAAAGGAATTTTCAGAAACATTGTGATTTATGCTTATGGAAAGGAGATATTGTACGCCTGCGGAATTTAGGAATGAGGAACCGCTTTTTTAAATTCAATCAGCTCTATCGGAGCTCCGTGGTGCTCAATCATGGCGGCCCTTACCCCCTGAGAAGGAGAACCGGGAGCCGAAATAATTTTAAAATTCCGATTTTTCAGCTCAAAATCCAGGTCTTGTACTTCAAAAGCAAGATGTGGCAACGTCTGGATCAATTTATGTATAGGGCAATCCTTTTCAAATCGCATCCATTCGACTCCAAAGGGACTCGTACTAAAACCTGAGACATAGAATTTAAACTGAGGTAAATACTTTTCATCCGGCATCACCTTATTTGTTGGTATGCCCAGGTGATGATATTTCCAGCCCCACTTTTCAAGGGCTTCGGGTAATTCGTTATCCGATCTCGCTTTTTGCATCACTCAATTTGAAATACTTGCATTTAACAATGCGGCCATGTTTTTTGCGGATACTTCATCCTTAAATCCGCTGATTATGGCGATACCGCTTTTTATTTCGCCATTGATCAGAGGCATGGAATAAACCCTGCCATTGACTACAAATGCAACCCAGTTTCCAATATTTTTCTTTGTAAAGTCCGCCCATTTTTTTGCCCCGTTGTAATTGAAATCAATTTCGATTTGATTACCTGATGCTTTCACCTTTTCGATGTCGGCATTGTCAATAAATGGCTTCGTTCCAACTTCAACGACGGCACAATATTTTTGGTCCTTATCAACAGGATCTGCTGTTTTCAAAAGCTTAAAATTCTGACCTGACAAATCCAGCCGAAGTGCCATGGAGTCCGATTTCTCAACATAGCCCATCACCGGCTGTCGACCATTTTCAATCAGTACCCCTTTTGATTTTAAAGTATCCATAGCAGATTGGGGTATTTCGACCGACTTTGCGATTGTATAAATCCCGAAGGTTACTTTCTGGCTGTTTGTTTTGACAGCAGAATTACATGAAAACAAAGCAACTAGCATCACCATAAAAATGTAATTCACCTTTTTCATAGCTCTATTTTTTATTGTTTTTAAATTCTTTAAAATATTCATTGATGGCAGTTACATAAACCTCATAAGCATCAAGCCCTTTGGTAGTTATATTACAAACAGTTAAGGGATAATTCTTTTTTGACGTCTTCATAATCTCAATATATTCGGCATCTTTTAACTTTGATAGCTGAAAACTGAGATTTCCTTTTGTGGTATTGATGTTCTCGAGCAAAAAACTGAACTCGGCCGATTCGACGGTCATCAACAGCGACATAATTGCCAGCCGCACCTGGGAATGCAATAGAGGGTCCAAATCACGAAACATCTGTTATTTTTTGCGTTTTGAGTACAACATGTGGCCGGGTATAATAAGCCCGGTAACAAAAGAAAGCGCAGCCACCAAAATACTTATTTCATGATGAAAGAACATGCTGACCTGCGCCAGAACTATAAAGCTTATACTGCTATAAATTAAGGGCTTAAATTTGATGATCCCAGCCGTTACAAAAGTTCCCAAAGCCAACATAATCATGTATTGCGTAAGCAACCAATCGATGTTCATGCTGGCTTTCAACTGAAAAATCAACACATATAAATTCAGAAAAATAATGCCTCCCCATAAATATCGCAGAATTTGTCCCGTATAGGTTCTGACTGCCCTGCGCTTTTTGTAAATGTAATTGATGGAAAAGACAATTCCTATCAGTAAAAGCAGCAGCAGAAACCGATTTGTAATCCAGGCCACCTGCTGCGTGATAATCATGGCCCTTAAAAGGAAACGGGCAATCGCAGAGATAAAAAATATCCATCCCCACAAAATAAAGAGTATTCCATCGTTTCTAAAATTATTTCTGGAAACTTCGATCATTTCACGAATCACTTGAAATGATTGGTTCTCATCGAATGAATCGGGATTTTGTTGTTTCATTTTTCTAGTAGTTTGCAGGTTAATAAATCTGGTTTGCAATGCAAACTTAATTAAGTTTGTGTTACAAACCAAATATTTTTACACCTATTTTCTACTTATTGCAGGAAAGGCATACCGGCAACAAGATTAGAAGCCTGCTTTCTTATCCTCTCAAACTAATACTGTTGTGGGAATTTTCTGTTAATTTTAAAATCTATCGGCAAATTATATCCGACTTTTACGGGTTTTCCATTTTTGTATCCCGGAACCCAGGGTCTGAGATGCTTCACCAGCCGGATCGCCTCCTCATCCAGCAGCTTACCTACATGTTTTGTGACCCGGACCTCCCCCACGGTTCCGTTCTCCTCCACTACAAATTTTACAACAACCTTTCCCTGAACGCCTTCTTTCCTCGCATTCATCGGATAGATCATTTTATTGTAGATGTCTTTGTACAGTCCCTGTATTCCTCCCGGATACGACGGAAACTGATCCAACGCGGGCTTTTGATCTCCGTGAACATAAGGAACAACAGGCTGATAATTTTTCTTCATAATTTGTTTCGGAGTCAGTTTCTTGTGTCCGAAAACAGGGATCGCCACAAAAAGCAAAATCACCACAAATGCCAACTTCTGAGTTTTCATAATGCGTAACATAAATTATTTAAATGGAAAATGAAATTTAATTCTTGTTGATGACTTCCCTGCCAAAAGGAGCCAGGGCCAGGGCGGCCAGTTTAAAATGTTGTTTGGCAAACGGAATGCCAATGATGGTAATGGCGAGCAGGACACCGAAAAGCACGTGCGTCAGGCTGATCCATATCCCTCCGATGAGGATCCAGACAATGTTCATCAGCGTGGTTAAACATCCCGACGCATGTTCTACGGTTCGGGTGTCCTTGCCGAAAGGCCATAAAGTCAGCTCGGCAATTTTCAGCGTCTGTAGCCCGAACGGAATGCCAATGATGGTGATAAACAATAAAATACTGGCAATAAAATACTCGATGGCTGTAACCAGGCCACCGAATAATAACCAAATAAGATTTCCAAGTATTCTCATGACGTCAGAATAATAAAATCGGGTTTTGAATTACTGGTTTAAAATTAGGGAATTAATCGACATGGAGAAAATAAAAAGCACAAACAATACTTTATAACACAAATGGAATTTCCCCAACGATCTCAATCCGCTCCGGCGTCACACTGGCCTGAACGGGAATAATTTCCACACCTGCAGCATACGCTTTTTTCAAAGTAGCCGCATAGTCAGGATCTATTTCTTTGGCCGGCCCAAATTTTTTAACATCCATGCGTTGGATCACATACAGCATCACCGCCCGGATACCTTGTTTCTTTACCTGCATCAATGTTTCCAGATGCTTTTTGCCACGGGTCGTCACCGCATCCGGGAACAAGGCAAAATCATCTTCTTTCATTGTTACGTTCTTTACCTCCACAAAACATTTTTCATGATCATTTTCGGAGAAAATATCAAACCGGCTGTCACCGAAAGTTACTTCTCTCCTGACTTGAGTATACCCTTTCAGCTTTTCAATTTTCCCGTCACGAACGGCTTCGAAGGCAAGTACATTCGGAACAGAGGTATTGATCCCAATCCAGTCACCGTTCATGAAGATCATTTCCCAGGTAAATTTTGTCTTGCGTTTCGGATCGTTTACCGGGGTCAGGTAAACGGGAGCCCCTTTTTCAATACAACTTTTCATGGAACCCGAATTGGTGCAATGTGCCGTCACCACACTTCCGTCTTCCAGCTCCACATCCGCCAAAAAACGCTTATATCTTTGAATTAATCTGCCTTGAACCAAGGGGGTATCAAATTTCATTTTCTGTCAATTCGTTGCGTATTCAGCTTTTTGCGAAGCTACGAATTTCGCGGCAAATTTTTAAAAAATCCGTACCTTCGCGGACACTAAAAATTTAGGATCATGAACAAAATAAATTGGGAAAAGATCAGAGATTTCGAAGAAATAAAATTTGAAAAGTGGAACCACATTGCCAAGATAACCATCAACCGGCCCAGATATTATAACGCTTTCACACCTACCACAACCACGGAAATGGCTGTTGCCATGGATATCTGCCGTGAAGATATGGACATTTATTCGGTCATCTTTACGGGTGAAGGTGACAAAGCCTTTTGTGCCGGCGGCGACCAGAATGTGAAAGGCAAAGGCGGTTATATAGGAAAAGACGGTATACCGCGGCTGAATGTGCTGGATGTTCAGCGGAAGATCCGTTCCATTCCGAAGCCGGTCATCGCCATGGTCAACGGATATGCTATCGGCGGAGGCCATGTACTGCATGTGGTTTGCGATTTGACAATCGCATCTGAAAATGCGCGGTTCGGACAAACCGGACCCAAAGTCGGCAGTTTTGATGCCGGATTGGGATCATCCTATCTGGCCGCCATCGTGGGTCAAAAAAAGGCCCGCGAGATCTGGTTCCTCAACAAACAATACACGGCTCAGGAAGCGCTGGAAATGGGACTAGTTAATAAAGTAGTTCCCTTTGACAAGCTGGAAGAAGAAACCATTGACTGGTGTCTTACCATGCACAAAAGAAGTCCTATGGCGCTGCGCATGATCAAGCTGGGGATGAATGCCGAATTGGACGGACAGGTGGGATTGCAGGAATTTGCCGGAAACGCCACCCTGCTTTACTACATGACCGACGAAGCCCAGGAAGGGAAAAATGCCTTCCTCGAAAAACGAGATCCCGATTTCCATAAGTATCCTAAATTCCCCTGATAAGTGGATCCAAATAATGAGTTTAAACAAGTGAAAAGCGCTTCCACAGCCGACTGGATCGAAGCCATGAGGCCACGGACATTGCCCTTGGCCCTGTCCGGCATCATCGCAGGAAGCTTTATCGCACTGGCGGAACATAGATATAAGTGGATCGTTATTATCATGTCCACCGTCACTGCCGTCTTCCTTCAGATCTTGTCGAACCTGGCCAACGACTACGGGGATGCGGTAAAAGGCACCGACAATGAAAAACGCGTGGGTCCCGTGAGAACCGTACAAAGCGGCAGAATCACACCGCAACAAATGAAAAATGCAACCATTATTTTTTCCGCTTTTTCGCTGATTTCCGGATTGATACTGTTGTATTTTGCTCTGGGTGACAAACTCTGGGTAGCGCTCATTTTCTTAGCGTTGGGGCTGGCTGCCATTGCCGCCGCCATCAAGTATACCATGGGGCAACATGCATACGGCTACAAAGGCTGGGGTGATTTGTTTGTATTTCTCTTTTTCGGCCTGACGGGGGTCATTGGAGCCTGGTTTCTGAATACGCTGTACTGGCGTTTTGACATCCTGCTTCCTGCAGCTGCCCTGGGTTTTCTGAGTACCGGCGTACTGAACCTCAATAACATGCGTGACATGGACAATGATTTAACATCCGGGAAAAAGTCTATCGCCTCGCGACTGGGTTATCCAAAAGCACGCCTATACCACGCCACTTTGATTTTTCTGGGATTTTTGCTGACGATCATCTATGTGTCCATGAATTACGGAAGGGTCTGGAACTTTTTGTTTCTGCTCTCACTCCCCCTGTTTTTAAAAGACCTGATCACCATATTCAAAATGGAAGATAAATCACAATTGGATCCATTCCTGAAAAAGCTGGCGCTTTCCACGTTGCTATTCACCATACTTTTTGGATTAGGTTTACTTTTGTAACTGCATCTTCCAGCCGGTCCGCAATCCGGCAAACCGGCTATTGTCTAGCTGCCTGAAGCCCATTCCGATTTATTAACCCTTTTAATAAACTCCCGGAAAGGCAAATTTTCTACATTTGCCAAAAACAGGATTATCATGATTTTAAATTATATCGTCTGGAACGTAAACCCTGAAATTTTTTCGATCCCGGCAAGTGTCCCCATCATTGGTGGTTTTTCAGTAAGATGGTACGGATTATTTTTTGCCACCGGCTTTGTTCTTGGATATTTTATCCTTCAGAAGGTTTTCAAAAGAGAGGGTATTGACCAGAAGATTACCGACGATTTATTCACTTACATGTTTATCTTCACCATCCTGGGTGCCCGGCTGGGGCAAGTTTTATTTTATGAACCCCATTTTTACTTCACCCACCCTCTTGAGATACTGAAAATCTGGCACGGCGGACTGGCAAGTCATGGTGCTGCCGTGGGTATTTTGCTTGGATTGTACATTTTTGCCCGGCGCCATAAAAAACAATACTTATGGGTACTGGATCGCATTGCGATCGTAGTGCCTTTGGCAGGTTTCTTTATCAGGATGGGCAATCTGATGAATTCTGAAATTTTTGGTTATCCTACGCACCTGCCATGGGGATTTGTTTTTGTCCGTGCCATGGAACCCAACCTGAGGTTCGGACCACACCAGCCTACACAAATTTATGAAGGCCTCGCTTATCTTTTGATCTTTTTCTTCATTTTCCATTATTACAAAAAACACAGAACCCATTTGAAACCGGGAACGCTGTTCGGTTTTTTCTCGCTGATGATATTTTCTGCCCGGTTTTTGATAGAATTCCTCAAAGAGCCTCAGGAGATCTGGGAGAAGCATATGATGCTGGATATGGGACAATTACTAAGCATCCCCCTTATTTTACTGGGGATCGGTTTGCTTATCTGGTCGTCTAAACAGAAACCGGTGAACTATGACAAAAGTTTATCGGATAAATGATCTTTTCAGTTTATATTTTTATTAATTTTGCAACCTGAAATCAAGCTCTCCGAAAGGAGCCGTTCTTTAGATAACACGGGGTGTGGTGCAGTTGGCTAGCATGCTTGCATGGGGTGCAAGTGGTCGCAGGTTCGAGTCCTGCCACTCCGACAGAAGGAAAGCTTTGAAGATTCATTTCTTCAGAGCTTTTTTGTTTATACTTCATCAGTATTCAATTTTTAAACTCTGGCAAGCATGTCCCAACCTGTTGGAATGGTCGCAGGTTCATCCCGATCAGCATCGGGTCCGACAAAATGAAAAACTTCAATGAATCCTCCCTCGAGGCTTTTGTTCCCGGGAAACAAACTTTCAGGAATTTTCAGACTAACGCAGATACTTATCTAATAAGAGCAGAAGATTGCTCAACTTGATGGGTTTGGCCATAAAATCGTTGGCTCCCAACTCCATGCTTTCATGTTCTTCCCCGGAAAGGATGTAAGCCGTCTGAACAATAACCGGTGTTTTTTTGTCTGTTGCACGGATATGTCTTAAAACATCGAAACCGCTTGTGGTATAAAGATTCAAATCCAGGATAACCAAATCAACATCATGATTGTCAAATACCTTCATTGCTTCATCGCCATCGCCCACAAGCAGAATGTTGGCATTCGTCCTTTTCAATGCAGCGTCGAAAAATCGCATACTGGATTCAGTATCTTCAACTACAAGAATCGTTTTGTTTTTAAAATCAAATTTGTCCACAACTTATTTTTTGGATTTTCAGAAAGTAAAAAATATTCAACTTTCAATTGGCTAAATCTTTTTGGGTTATTTAATCTGATTTTTTCTAGTATCTTATATCTTTCTTTTCAGATTTTATTTTCTTCTATGCAATGATAATGATTTTTCCTGTTCGTTTTTAGATTTTCGCAAAAAAAGAGGTCAAAAATGTCTTAAAAACCATCCTCTTATTTTTACCTTTTGAACCCTGTAAAAAGTGTCAGGCACACCCAAACCCACAATTTGCAGGGGATTTGATCCGGTTTTACACGGAAATATTTATATATTATTGTTTTCCAATATTTTAAAACGGACAAAAAAGAAAGTTTAAAATTCCTTAAAAAATATTTTCTATGTTATGCACAAGCTATTCATATCCTAAAAAATTAATTATGCGGTATTTACTATTTATTCACATATTTTCTGTTGATAAAATTTTGATTTGACTTTTCGTTTTGTGTTGTACATTGCAGAAAAAACAGGAAATTTATGTATGCTTTTTAGCATCCTGTTTCACACGATTTTAAAACATCAACAATCATCATTTAGCAAAAATATGGAAAACAATTTATCACTTAAGTTTAACGATGATACAAAACAAAATATTGATGAAAACTTGGTGAAAACCCAGGAAGAAAAAGACTTTTATGAAAAGGTTCTGGAAGAGCGCAGAAAAAATGAGATCTCGAGCAAGGACCCTATAAAAAAAGTGCTCGTCCCGATGGATTTTAAGAATGGTTCTCAAGAGGAAAGTTCGGAAGACCTTTTTCAGGAAGTGGCTGAAAAACCGCTCTCCCACGACGATGTCGTAGCGGCGGCTACCGAATATTTCAACGGGGATACCCTGGCTGCAGGTGTCTGGGCCAATAAATATGCACTCAAGGACAGCATGGGGAATATTTATGAAAAAACGCCGGAGGAAATGCACCGGAGACTGGCCCAGGAAATTGCAAGAATTGAAAGAAAATACCCGAATCCTTTAACGGAAGACGAAATTTTTGAAGTCCTGGACAGATTTAAATATATCATCCCCGCCGGAAGCCCGATGGCCGGAATTGGCAACAAACATCAGGTTTCTTCACTTTCCAATTGTTTCGTTATCGGAAATGATGGCAATTCCGACTCTTACGGAGGCATTATGAAAGTCGACCAGGAACAGGTACAGCTGATGAAACGCCGTGGTGGCGTGGGTCATGACCTGACCCATATTCGTCCCAAAGGAAGTCCTGTTAAAAATACCGCCCTCAGTTCCACAGGGGTGGTACCTTTTATGGAAAGATATTCCAATTCCACAAGAGAAGTGGCCCAGGATGGCCGCCGTGGGGCACTGATGCTGAGCATCGGCATCAAACATCCGGATTCCGAGAGTTTCATCGATGCAAAGATGGAGCAGGGAAAAGTGACCGGAGCCAATATCTCGGTGAAGATGAGTGATGAATTCATGCAGGCTGTGAAAGAATCAAAACCTTTTATTCAGCAGTATCCTGTGAACTCCAAAAATCCAATGGTTTCAAAGGAAATTGACGCGCAGACCTTATGGAACAAGATTATCCATAATGCGTGGTCATCCGCTGAACCGGGTGTTCTTTTCTGGGATACCGTGATTCACGAATCTGTTCCGGATTGTTATGCCGACAAAGGATTCAGGACTGTATCGACGAATCCCTGCGGGGAAATTCCGCTGTGTCCTTACGATTCCTGCCGCCTGCTGGCCATCAATCTTTACAGTTATGTGGAAAATCCGTTTACGGACAAAGCCTATTTTAATGGTGACCTGTTCAGCCAACATGCACGCATTGCCCATCGTATGATGGATGACATCGTAGACCTGGAGATTGAAAAGGTTGATTCCATTTTGAAAAAAATAGATGCTGATCCTGAATCAGAGGAAATTAAATATACCGAGCGGAAACTCTGGGAAAAAATCAAGGAAAAATCCCTGCAGGGAAGACGTACCGGCATCGGAATTACCGCTGAAGGTGATATGCTTGCCGCATTGGGACTACGTTACGGTTCTGAAAGCGCCATTAACTTCTCGGTGGAGGTCCACAAACTACTGACACTGGAGGTTTACCGTAGTTCTGTCGACCTGGCTGAAGAACGCGGTGCTTTTCCGATTTATGAAGCCACCCGCGAAGAAAACAATCCTTTCATCGGCAGAATCAAAGAAAATGCGCCCAAGCTTTATGATAAGATGACCCGTGTCGGACGTCGTAACATTGCCATGATGACCATTGCTCCCACCGGAAGTATCAGCATTTGTACCCAGACTACGTCAGGTATTGAACCTGTATTCATGGTTTCCTACAAAAGACGCCGGAAAGTAAATCCGAACGATAAAAATGTGAACGTCAGTTTTGTGGACGAAGTGGGAGATTCCTGGGAAGAATACAACGTTTTCCATCCCAAATTTGAAACCTGGCTTCAGGTCCATGATTACAACGTAGATGAGGTGAAAGCATTGCCGGATGAAGAACTACAACAGATTATCAAAGAGTCTCCTTACTATAAAGCTACTTCAGCCGATATCGACTGGGTGAGTAAAGTAAAGATGCAGGGAATGATCCAGAAATGGGTTGACCACTCCATCAGTGTCACCGTGAACATTCCTGAAAACATCACGGAAGAAATTGTTGGCCAGATCTATATGACCGCCTGGGAAAGTGGTTGCAAAGGGATGACCATCTACCGCGAAGGTTCCCGTTCGGGGGTGCTTATCAGCAACACCGAGAAAAAGGAATCCGAATTTAAGGAAACCAGTGCCCCGCAGCGTCCGGCAGTGTTGGAAGCAGACGTTTTGCGTTTCCAGAACAACTACGAAAAATGGGTGGCTTTTGTCGGCAAATTGAACGGACGTCCTTATGAGATTTTCACCGGAAAAGCCGATGACTTCTTCCTGCCTCCGTTTATTGAACACGGCTGGGTGATCAAAACCAAAATCAAGGGACAACCTTCACGTTACGATTTCCAGTTTGAAGACAAACAGGGCTACAAAGTAACTTATGAAGGCCTGTCTCGGTCGTTCGACAAGATCTACTGGAATTACGCCAAGCTCATTTCGGGACTGTTGCGTCACGGTATGCCATTGCTCTACGTCATCAACTTGGTTTCCAAGCTGAACCTGGATGAAGAAAATATCAATACCTGGAAAAACGGTGTGGTAAGAGCTCTGAAACGCTTTATCGAAGATGGAGCCAAGGCTGTTGATAATGTATGCCCTGAATGCCACGAAGCTTCATTGATCTATCAGGACGGTTGTCTTATCTGTAGTTCCTGCGGATATTCCAAGTGTGGATAAAATCCGGGGTCCGGAATCAATTGTAAATATGAAGCAGGGTACCGTCGTATTCGGCACGGTATTGAACCATGGGATATTTTCCAGTGCCTTTAACCAACGTGCCATCCGTTAACGAGTAAAGATTCCCTGTACACGGGTCTTTGACAAAAGGAACACTGCTCACTACCAGAACGGTGGAGCTGCCGCATTGGTTCGGATTGTTGGGTGGAATGCGGTCATAGGCCTTAAAAGTATCAATGCCGGAACGATAAATAATGACTCCGCGCGATTCGCTGCTTAGGTAGACACCGTTATCACCATTTTTCACGTACACCCATCCGCCCACGGTATTAAGCTGCTGATAAAAAATATTATTGGGATTGATGTCGATGCGCACGATGGCAGGTGTGATCTCCGGGTTAATCGGATTTTTGGAACAGGAACCTATTCCCAGCAGCGCCAACATTAATATCAGTATGTACCATCTTCGCATCATCGACAGATTAACGGGTTTCGGTATTCAAAATTATGATTTTCCGCTAATTTATTTCAAAACACAATCGCATCAATGCCAAAGACCGGATTTATTACTTTTGCAAAAAATTATATATGGACCAATCCAAGCTTACAAATATTTCCGAATTAGGCGAATTCGGCCTCATCGACAGGCTGACAAAAGATATTAAACATGTGCAGCCCTCTACTGTAATGGGCGTTGGCGATGATGCCGCCGTGTTGAAAACGGGAGGCAAAAAATACACATTGGTTTCCAACGACTTACTGATAGAAGGGGTGCATTTCGACATGACTTATACGCCGTTAAGGCATCTGGGTTATAAAGCAGCAGCCGTCAATCTATCGGATATTGCCGCCATGAACGGAACACCTAGACAAATCGTAGTTGGTCTGGGTGTGTCTAGCAGGTACACACTGGAAGCACTGGAAGAGCTTTACTGGGGCATCAAAAAAGCCTGTGAGGCTTATCATGTCGATTTTGTGGGTGGCGACACTACCAGCAGCCTGAGCGGGTTGTTTATTTCGGTTACGGTGATCGGGGATGTAGACAAAGATCAGGTGACCTACCGCAAAGGCGCCAAACCCGGCGATCTGCTTTGTGTAAGCGGTGACCTGGGCGGGGCTTACATGGGACTTCTGACGCTGGAAAGAGAGAAACAGGCTTTTAAAGCCAACCCTTCGGTGCAACCGGAGCTTCAGGGAAAGGATTACATTCTTCAACGGCAGTTAAAACCCGAACCACGCATTGACATTACGGAAGCTTTGAAAAAGGAAAACATCCTGCCAACAGCCATGATCGATATTTCCGACGGACTGGCCTCGGAAGCATTGCACATTTCCAAAGAGTCGGGTGTGGGCGTGGCCATTTATGAAGACAAGCTTCCCATCGATCAGGAAACATACACCACGGCCGAAGAGTTTCAGATACTGCCTTCCATTGCAGCGCTGAATGGCGGTGAGGATTACGAGCTGCTGTTTACCATTTCTCAATCGGATTACGACAAGGTGCTGAAAATCCCACAGGTCCACGTGATCGGATACATCACCGACATATCGGAAGGAAACCGGTTGATTTCCAACGACAACACGGTGATCGAACTGTCGGCCCAGGGCTGGGATGCTTTCAGAAAAGAATAGTCGTTTTCCGGCCCGGATGCATACAACTTTCAGGGAACTTTAAATCTCTGGACTTTCTGAATAAGCTCATTTCTATCTCTCTTCATTTTCCGGGAGTCATATTCTGTCAGGTTTTCTGAAAACGTTTTCGGGAGTGATTTACAGAACAGTGTTGGAAAGATTTACTATTTTTGTTATGGATCAATGAGCCTGTTTCATGATATCATCTTCAACATTTGTGTGTGAGATTCCGTGCGAATTTATTGCGGTGTTGCGAAATACACTCAACAGGCTCGATTTTACTCCCACCCTAGCGTTCGGATTCGCCACGCCGGAATTCCAGCTTCCGCAGATCATGGACAGCTTTAAGGCCCATAAAATCAGTCTTTTCGGCACCACCTGTGCCGGTGTGATTTCATTTGACGATGCGGGAGATATCATGCTGGATAAAGGTGCCGTTTTCATTCTTACCGATATTCCGGAAGAATGTTTTCATTTACAGCTGCTGAAAAGAGATCATGCCACAGCAAATGCTTTTGGAAATAACGCAGGTGAAATCATCAAAAAAAGTTTCAGTTTTCCTTCTGTGCTGACCGCTTTCAGTGGGTTAGGCACAGATATACAGGCTGTTATTGATGGCATCGGAGATAAAAACAACAGTCATCTTAAAATGTTTGGCTGTCTGGCCGGTGATGATTTGAAGCTGGAAAAACCCCTGGTTTTTACCGAGAGCGAAATTACCGACGATGGCGCTCTTTTTCTGATGTTGGATGAAGAAAAAATCACCCTTTCGGGAATGACAACCAGTGGATGGAACGGGCTGGGAACAGACTTTTCCATCTCGAGTGCGAAGGCCAATGAAGTACTGAAAATTGACAACCATCCGGCATTGGATTTTTATACAAACTATCTGAACATATCGGAGGATGACCTGCCGATGATGGGACTGGAATATCCCCTGATGATCAAAGATCAGGATGAAACATCGATTTTCAGATCCATCATCAAAATCGATAAAGAGAAACGCGCGTTGATTTTTGGTTCTTCTATCAAAGAGGGCACGACTTTTTCTTTTTCCGCCTCACCGGGTTTTGAAATTCTGGAGAAAACACGCGAAAGAGTTATTGAATTTTATGAAAAAACCCAGCATGCCGACCTGATACTCTTGTGTTCAGCAGTGGCGCGCAAGCTGGCCATCGGCCCGCTGATCAACACGGAAATAAAGTTGGCAGCCATCAAATGGAAAGTTCCGCTGGCCGGATGTTTCGAATACGGGGAAATTGCAAACGACCATGACAATCCCAGCAAATTTTACAATCAAAGTTTCACACTGGCCCTACTCACAGAAAAACCTGTCCAGAACCTATGAAAAAAATTTTGCAGTCGTTGGAAAATAAGATCAACCAGATCGGAAGGACTTCTCATCCGGACAAATTACGTTATGAGGCCCTTCAGGATCTGGAAAAGTTGAAAAGTGAGATCAGCATGGCCGAGTTTACGATTACAAAAGGGATCAAGGACAAAAATATTCTGAACTCGCTGCTTGCCAAAACCTCTGAAAACCTGGAAAACGCTTTGAAGAATCTCAGAACTCAGAAAGACGAACTGAGAATCCTGCTGGACACGCTTCCGGCGCTGGTTTATTTTAAAGACAGTCAACTACGCTATCATTTGGCAAACAAGGCTTTTCTTGATTTTTCAGGAATAACCCAGGAAGCACTTGAAGGGAAGAAGCTCAAAGAAGTCTTCAAAAGTTACATCCCCATAGGGGATTACGAAAGTTTTGAAGAATCGGTCATTGAGCAGGGAAAGTTCTTTTTCAATGTGGAAGAACAGCTTGAAAAGAACGGCAATGTCGTTTGGGTTCATACCAATATCGCACCGGTGCGCAATCATGTAGGAAAAATTATTGGTCTGATCGGGGTTTCATGGGATATCACCGATCAGAAAAAATATGAAGCGGAACTTCGGCATGCCAAAGAGATTGCCGAAGAAGGAGAAAAGATCAAAGATCAGTTTCTTACCAATATGAGCCATGAACTCCGGACACCGTTGAACGGTATTATTGGAATGGCCGAAATCCTGGGCAAGACAAAACTGGACAAAAAGCAACAGGAATATTTAAAAACGCTGGAAAATTCAGGTGAGCATCTGATATCGATCATCAATGATATTTTTACCTATTCATCGCTGGAAAAAGAAGAAGTAAAACCCACGATGAAATCCTTTAATGTCAAAACACTCGTTGAGAAAACAGCGCAGAACTTCAAAGAGAAGCTTTCGGAAAAACTCATAGAGTCAGCTATTGAAATTGATGAATCCCTTCCCAAAACAATGAAAGGAGATCCTCAGTTGCTGGGTTTAATCCTTCGAAATCTGTATTCCAACGCGGTGAAATTTACCGAAACAGGAACCATCACCCTACGTGTTGCACCGGTGACCCATCTTACGGAAAACAAGCTGGTCGTGCGTTTTGAAGTCGAAGATACCGGGATCGGCATCCGGGAACAATACAGGGATCTGCTGTTTGGAAGCTTCACGCAGTTGGATACTTCTTCCACTAAAACTTATCAGGGGACGGGGTTGGGGCTTGCCATTTCGAAAAAAATTGCGGACCTGCTGAAAGGAGAAATCGGCGTAGACAGTGAATGGCAAAAAGGCTCGAAATTCTGGTTCACCATTCCATTGATCGTGGAGGATTCGGAAGCAACCGATTCTTTTTATAACCGGCAGAAAATCCTTGAATTACTAAACGAATACCGCGTTTTACTCGTTGAAGACAACCTGATCAATCAGAAAATCACGCGCATGACACTTGAAAAAGAAGGTTGCCAGGTTGATCTGGCCAACAACGGCGTGGAAGGATTTGAGAAATATCAACAACAATTATACGATCTTGTCCTGATGGATATCCAAATGCCCGTGATGGACGGTCTGGAAGCGACAAAAAGGATCCGTGAATTTGAAGCATCCAAAAACGACCGTCACGCTTTCATTATTGCATTATCTGCCAATGCTTTAAAAGATGATCGAGAAAAGGCCATGACTTCCGGCATGGACGGATTTCTTGCCAAACCCTTTAAACCGGATGAGTTATTTCAATTATTATTCAATTTAATCATCAGAAAGTAGTATGCCTTTTATCGAAGTGGTTGTGTTGGTGGTAGCAGGTGTCTTGGTAGGTTTTATCAATACATTGGCCGGAGGGGGAAGTGTTATCTCCTTATCTATTTTAATCATGATGGGACTTCCTGCCACGGTGGCAAACGGGACTAACCGTATTGCTATTGGATTGCAGAATGTGGTCGCTGTGTCAAGTTTCAAACAGCAGAAAGTCCTGGAATGGAAAAAGTCACTTTATCTTTCCATTCCCACACTTTTCGGTTCGCTGGTAGGAGCTGAAATTGCGGTAGACATCAATGAACAGGTATTTCAGGTGGCGATTGGGGTCATCATGTTGATCATGCTGATCTTTATCCTTTTCAAACCTCAGAATTATATTTACGGAAGAGCTGAGATACGAGAGAAAAAGCTGAGCTGGAAAATATATGTAATCTTCTTTTTTATCGGAATTTATGCCGGCTTCATCCACATGGGAGTGGGTTATTTCCTGCTGGCAGGCATCGTGTTGGGAGCCGGTTACGACCTGGTAAAATCCAACGCCATGAAAGTGCTGATCATCCTGCTGTACACACCTTTTACGCTACTGATCTTTTTCTTTAATCATGAAATTAACTGGGAATACGGATTAATCCTGGCGGTGGGGAATATGATCGGAGCGCTGGTAGCTTCACGGATGGCCGTAAAGAAAGGCGTTAATTTTGTGAAATGGGTCATCGTTATCGTTGTCCTGATCACCGCTGCCCAGATGTTCGGGATCTATGATTTTCAGACACTTTTGTTCCCTGTTATACACCATGCGCATCAAATCAAATAATGAATCCTTATAGCCATGAAAACACAAGTTTCATTCTTCGGAAAAAGTAGGAAAGATGAGTTAAAAACCAATTTCTTCCCGAAAGGGAAACCCGCAATATACTATCTGTTGGCACTTTTGTTTGTCCTCTCATTTACATCCTGCCAACAACTTAAAAAGAACGAAGCAACCAAGAATAAGCGGAAATGGGTTTTAGTAATCCATGGAGGAGCCGGTACCATCCTGAAAAAGGATATGACACCTGAAATGGAAAGACAATACCGCGACAAACTGCAGCAGGTGCTGGACAGCGGGCAGATGATCCTTGAAAACGGTGGTACAGCGCTGAATGCCGTTACGAAATGTATCACCATCATGGAAAACTCCCCGCTATTTAATGCCGGAAAAGGAGCTGTGTTTACGTCTGCTGGAACCAATGAAATGGATGCTGCCATCATGAATGGAAAAAATCTGATGGCCGGGGCCGTGGCTTGTGTCAGCGACATTAAGAATCCCATTCTGGCAGCCCGTGCCGTGATGGAACACACTCCCCATGTGCTGTTGGTAGGCAAAGGTGCCGAAGCATTTGCAGCCAAACAAGGGCTCCAGATCGTTCCGCCTTCTTACTTTTTTACAGAAAAAAGATGGAAAGCCCTTCAGAAGATGAAGGAGGAAAACAAACAAGCCGAAGAAAAAGGCACGGTAGGTTGTGTGGCTCTGGATGAACACGGCAATCTGGCAGCTGGAACTTCCACCGGAGGATTGACAAACAAGATGCCCGGAAGAGTCGGTGACTCCCCCATCATTGGGGCAGGAACCTATGCCGATAATGCTACCTGTGCCGTTTCCTGCACCGGCGTCGGCGAATTCTTCATGCGGGATGACGTGGCTTATGATATGGGCGCTCTGATGAAATACGGCCAGCTCAGCCTGAAAGAAGCCGCCAATCATATCATCCTTGACAAGCTTGTCAAACAGCATGCCGACGGTGGACTTATTGCCGTTGACAAATTCGGGAATTTCACCATGACCTTCAACACCCCCGGCATGTACAGAGGCTATGCCACATCAGACGGATTTCACGGAGTGAGAATTTATAACGATCAACAAAAAAATGGCAATTGATTTTCAGAAAATCCTGGATGAAATCGTGGTAGAAACCCTGATCTATAAAGAGCAGGGGAAGGTTGCCGATTATATCCCGGAATTGGCCAAGGTAAGCCCTGATCAGTTTGGGATATTCCTTCAGGGGCTGGATGAAAAAGCTTACCATACAGGCGATGCCTTCACGCGATTTTCAATCCAAAGTATCTCCAAGGTTTTTGCGCTGACGATGGCGTTTTCCTTTTTGGGAGAAAAACTCTGGGAACGTGTGGGCGTGGAACCCTCGGGAACGGCTTTTAACTCTTTGCTGCAGCTGGAATATGAAAAGGGAATCCCGCGAAATCCTTTTATCAATGCCGGGGCGCTGGTGGTGGCAGATATCCTTGTTTCGCAGTTGAACGATCCCAAAAAAGAACTGCTGCATTTTATCCGCCATCTGTCTGGAGGCGAAAAAGTCAGTTACAACAAGGCTGTGGCACTGTCGGAAAAACGAAACGGTTATCGGAACAGGGCGGTTGCCGACCTATTGAAATCCTTTGGAAACATCTACAATCCGGTGGAAAAAGTGCTGGATTTGTATTTTAATATGTGCTCCATCGAGATGAGTTGTGAAGAGCTGGCCAAGACTTTTTTGCTCTTCGCAAATCATGGTAAAATACCTGGAAACGATTATGATATACTTACAAAAAGCCAAACAAAACGACTCAACGCCTTGATGCAAACCTGCGGTTTTTATGACGAATCGGGAGAATATACATTTACGGTAGGCTTACCCGGGAAGAGCGGTGTCGGAGGCGGTATCATCGCGTTGTATCCCGAAAAGTTCACCATTGCCGTGTGGAGCCCCAGACTCAATGAAAAAGGAAATTCCGTGAGAGGCATCAAGGCGCTGGAATTGTTTACCACGAAAACAGGAATGTCTGTATTCTAGTGATCATTATGGCGCATAAATAGAAGATTATGTTAGTTATTGCACATCGCGGAAGCAGCGGCACACAACCTGAAAACACCCTGGCTTCTTTTCGCAAAGCAATGGAGCTTGGTGCCGAAATGATCGAGCTGGATGTGCATCTAAGCAAGACCGACGAACTGGTAGTGATCCATGATTACCACGTCAACCGGACGACCAACGGCCGCGGATTTGTTTCACGCAAGACGCTCGCCGAACTCCAGAGTCTGGATGCAGGCAGCGGTGAGAAGATTCCGACTCTCAACGAAGTCTTTGATCTTGTGAGCAGAAAAGCAAAGATCAACATCGAGCTAAAAGGAAAGCATGTTGCTACAGCAACTGTCACCCTCATAATGACAGCCATACAGGAAAAAAAGTGGAAAGCTGAAGATTTTGTTATCTCTTCCTTTCATCACAGACAACTCAAAGAATTTCACATGCTGATGCCCGATGTACCAATCGGAATTTTATATGAAAGGCGTCCACTAGGTTATCAGAAACTGGCACATGAACTCAACGCTTCTTCCATCAATCTTTCAATAAATCAGGTGAATAAAAAGCTGGTGGAAGAAATTCATAAAAACGGGCTACAGGTGTGGGTTTATACTATCAACAGCCTGGAAGAATTTAAAAAAATGAAAGCAATGGGAGTGGATGCCATCTTCACAAATTTTCCGGGACGTTTTATTTCGTAAGCATCGCCACAACACTGTGCCACTGGTCAAGCATAGGCCGAACTTTTTCCAGCGACTGTTCAGCAACAAATTCTCTTTCCATCTGCCACTGACTTTCAATTTCACTGACATCGGACCAGAATCCAGTTTGCAAACCGGCAAAATAAGCAGCGCCCAGCGAGGTACTTTCTACCATCTCAGGTCTTTGTACCGTTGTTTGCAAAATATCAGCCTGGATTTGCATCAGCAGATCGTTGGCGGAAGCCCCGCCGTCCACACGGAGTTTCTCGATCTTAAAATCGGCATCTTGTTCCATGGCTTTAATCACGTCATAGCTTTGAAAAGCGATGGATTCTAACGCAGCCCGTGCAATATGAGCTTTTGATGTACCGCGTGTGATCCCGAAAATAATTCCTCTGACATCCTGGTTCCAGTATGGTGCCCCCAGGCCGGTAAACGCCGGAACAAAATACACGCCCCCGTTGTCTTCCACAGCAGCAGCCAACTTTTCGCTGAGAGCTGCCTGCCGGAAAAAACCCATTTCATCACGCAACCATTGTACAACAGCTCCTCCAACGAAAACACTGCCTTCCAGCGCATAAATGGTTTCTCCATTCAATTGCCACCCCACCGTGGTAAGCAACCGGTTTTTAGATTCAATGGCTTCATTGCCGGTGTTCAACATTAAGAAACAGCCCGTTCCGTAAGTATTTTTCACCATACCCTTGTGAATGCACATCTGACCGAATAAAGCAGCCTGCTGGTCGCCGGCCACCCCGGTGATGGGAATTTTTTTGGAAAATATCAGCGAATCGGTTACGCCAAATTGAAAGCTGTTGGGTTTTACTTCAGGAAGGATGGAAGTCGGAATGTCTAACAGTTTTAACAATTCCTCATCCCACTCCAACGTATGAATGTTGAATAACATTGTACGCGAAGCATTACTGACATCCGTCAGATGTTTCCTTCCGTTGGTCAGATTCCAGATCAGCCACGAATCCACCGTTCCGAAGGCCAGTGCGCCTTTTTCGGCCTTTTTCCTAGCGCCCGGCACGCTGTCCAGGATCCACTTGATCTTGGTTCCTGAAAAATAGGCATCGATTTCTAATCCGGTTTTCCGGCGGATCAGCTCCTGATATCCGTTAGCCTTGAGCCGATCGCAATAACCCGAAGTGCGTCGGTCTTGCCATACAATAGCACGATAAATAGGTTTACCGCTTTTGCGCTCCCATACAATGGTTGTTTCCCTTTGATTAGTGATCCCTATGGCTTCAATGGCCAGATCATGGATATCCATTTTTGCGATGGCTTCTGCTGCCACGCTGATCTGGGAGCTGTAAATTTCCAGCGGATCATGCTCCACATAGCCCGGTTTCGGAAAATATTGCATGAATTCCTTTTGGGCAAACGATCTGATCTTCCCCGACTTGTCATAAATAATGGCCCTGCTGCTCGTGGTTCCCTGATCTAAAGCAAGAATGTATTTCTCTTTCATAATCAAGTCTTTGGTTTGAAAAGGCTTTTCTATTCCAGGATATATTCTTTGGCAAGCGCGGTATAAATCTCCACCTGCTCCCGCTGCCAGCGGCGCCTGTAACCCAGCTCCTCACCCATCAGCTGAGCCACGACCGGAGCGGCCTGAATGCTTTGCCGCGCATCCAGCAGTAGCAACCGGATTCTTCTGGCAAGAAAGTCTTCCACCGTCCGGGCCATCTCCTCGCGTACCGCCCAGATCACTTCGGCTTTAAGGTACGGGTAAGGATAAGCTAACGGTTCTCCCAGATCGGGGTTTTCACGGATCAGATTCCGTATCCTGACTGCATCCGAACCATAAAAGTGCAGATGATCCTGTTCGTCGATATTTTTTACATAGCCGTGAATGGGCATCTGAGCGGTCACGGAAGGCTTTTCTTCGAGCCCTCCTACCATGATCGCCTTGTCAAGCGTATCCTCCCCCATTTTCCTGTATGTAGTCCATTTGCCTCCTGTAATACTCACCAGTCCTGACGGGGCAACGACCACTTTATGACTTCTTGAAATTTCTTTTGTTTTCTCGCCTTCTTCATCCGGCGCAGCCAGCGGCCGGAGTCCTGCGAAGACGCTTAACACGTCCGACTTCTTAGGCTGGTAAGTCAGGTATTGTCCGGCCGTATCAAGAATAAAATCTATCTCTTCGGGAAGGGCCCGCGGTTCCAGCGAAATGTCTTCCATCAGCGTGTCGGTGGTCCCCACCACCACTTTATCATGCCAGGGAACGGCAAAAAGCACACGTCCGTCTTGGGTCTTGGGAATCATGATGGCCGACTTTCCCTGAAGGAATCTCTTATCCAGGACAATATGAACGCCCTGCGAGGGAACGATTGTCCTCCTGCTTTCCGGTTCATCCATTTGAATGATACTGTCCGTGAACACGCCTGTGGCGTTGATGACCACTTTTGTCTTCAGATCGTATTCTTCCTGAGTTTCATTGTCCACGACATGCACCCCGTTTATCAGCCCCTTATAATCCTTAAGTAGTGCTGTTACCTTCATATAGTTTATAGGCGTCCCGCCGTTGTCTTCCATGGTCTGAGCCAGATTAACGGCCAGCCTTGCATCGTCAAACTGCCCATCAAAATATATGACACCGCCGTTCAATCCTTCCTTTTTAAGATTGGGGATCGCTTTCATCACGCTTTGGGTGCTGATATGTTCAGAAGGACCGAGTCCCAGTTTGCCGGACATCATGTCATAAACCTTTAATCCGATGGTATAAAAAGGGCCGCCCCACCAGTCATAATTGGGGATGATAAAGGATTGGTTCCGCACGAGATGCGGTGCATTCTGACGCAGCAGTCCCCGTTCTTTCAATGCTTCCAGCACTAGCGAAACATCACCCTGGGCCAGGTACCGAACTCCGCCATGAACCAGCTTGGTGCTTCGACTCGAGGTGCCTTTTGCAAAATCGCTCTGCTCTAAAAGAACTGTCTTAAAATTCCGTGTAGACGCTTCCACGCCACAGCCCAGGCCCGTGGCACCACCACCAATGATGATCACATCCCACTCTTTGGTCCGTCTTAATTTGTCAATGTTAGCACTTCGATTCATGGAACAAGGGTTTGATTCAGTAAATGTATAAAAAACTGGCAATGCTTTCGCCTACCAAGCTCTCATTCTAATCAGAAACAATGTTGCTAATGGTTCGTGCCTTTAAGGAACTATTCGCCGGAAATTCTATGGAAAAAAGTAAAATTCACTTTGCCATACTTCCGATGATCGTAAAAATGAGGATGAGCCGAAAAGTCGATGCGGTTAGAATGTTCCACAACCAGCCAGCCATCCGGATTCAGAATGTTGCTGCTGAAAACAGCATCGGGAATTTCTTCAATGTTCACCATATCATAAGGCGGATCTGCAAAGAGGATGTCGAAGCTCCGGAAGCTTTTGGCAATAAATTTAAAACTTTCGGATTGCTGAACCGAAAGGTTATCCATTTTAAACTGGCCGGCAGCTTTTCTGATCCATTCTGCACAACTTCGGTTCTGATCCACGGCAACCACCCACTCACTTCCTCTTGACACAAATTCAAAAGCGATGGATCCGGTCCCGGAAAAAAGATCCAGCACCGCTTTCCCATCAAAGTCGATCAGGTTATTAAGGATGTTGAACAGCGATTCCTTGGCCATGTCGGTGGTAGGCCTGACAGGCAAATTATTGGGCGTATGGATGATCCTGCCTTTATGAGAACCTGCTATAATTCGCATTGCAGCGCATTATAAAGTGTGTAATATTGATGATGCATCACATCATCCAGCAAGTACGAATACTGAAAACTGTCGTTCCTGGGAATAAATTCATGGCTTCTGATATACCGGTAGATCATTTCGTATTTCGGGTTGCTTTTATCAATATTTCCCATCATCACCAGATGCATGGTTTCAGGATTCAACTGCAATTGCTCGGCAGCTGACAACAGGAAATAGATAAAGTCTTCCTTGGTACGGTATGAGAAATTATTGTGGTAGAAAAGCTTGTTTTCTTTAAAATACACCAGATCGAAGTTGTCTTCGTGAACATCCACAAAAAAATGGTTGGGATCGAGTTTGTTTTTATATCCAGCCCACAGGCTTTCGATCAAGGCCGTTGAATAATGCGCGATCCTGGCGTTGGGCCAGAAGCTCTTCACCTTTTCCGCCACCGAATTAGGCAAATAGTAGACGTTATAGGATTCCGTACTGCTCAGGCTGTCGAAAACAATGCGGTGGTCCTCCTGAAAAGGCTGGTTGAATCCCAGATAAAGATTTTTGTTGTTTTTATCAAACAACGGCGCCGGTATTAGCGTGCTGAAGTTATTCTGCATCAGAAAATAAAACTCCTTAAAAGGATACGCAAACCATCCCTGCTGGCTGAGAATTAAATCGAAGAAAACCGGGATCTCTGAAATTTCTTTTTTTTCTTCAAAAGCATAGGCCTGCAATCCCAGGATCTTATTCTTTTCAGGATGAAAGATGATAAAAGCAAGGCCATGCAAACTGAATTGCATGGCCATGACATAAGATCTTGTATGGGATTCCTTAAAAGACTTATCCAGATAACTGGTATGTGGCTTTATGCTTAAAGGCATAATGGGAAATTTTTATTCCCAGTTGCCGTCAGTAGAAGGCTCGGTCATGGAGCCAACCTTAAGTCCGGGGTATTTTTTAATTTCTGTTTGACTGGCAATCAGGTTAATAACCAACTGTTTATCCAATCCAGCAAGGTAGGCACTGTAAGGAGCTTCCGCCTGGAAAACATTTACCATCACACCACCTTTTTTAATAACACCTGCCTGCAGTTTAAAGGTTGAGTCATTTGAGAATGGAATAATATTGATCTTGTGATAATCAAACTTTGGATTTTTTCCGAACAGAGAATCAGCAACACGTACATAGCCCACGGTATCGTTGATCGTCCTTGTATAGGTGGTATCCGTCGGATCCGGTACCATTTTAACAACAGGAATTTCAGCGGTGCCCATAAAGTTGATCAAAGTATCAAACGAACCGGTATATCTGTCGTTCAACTGTCTGTAAATAAATTCGGCAGACCGGATTCCTTTAAGATAGCTAATGACAACTGCTTCACGTTGTTTTTTTACGTTGTCGAACCGCACCGGGGTCATGATGCTGTCATAAATCAAATAACCTAAAACTACAATAATGGCTATTAAAACAGTTTGAATAATTTTGTTTTTCATGCTTAATTAATTTACCGGACAAATTTATAATTTTTTTTATTCTATTTAGACAATTGTTTTATTAACCTGGATTTAAAAATTCCCACATGCAAATATAACATTTACAACTCTTTAAACGAAGGGATTTCGCTGAGCAAATGATAGGTACGATTTTCATAATCCATTTTGCAGCAATAATGACTTAAACCGTTACTTACCATCAGAAAATTTGCATGCAAAACGAAATTATAACTCGCAACCTGTTCAATAACATTTTGATTCAATTTCACCGACGGGGCTTTAAATTCTATCAGTACCAATGGCGTGCCGTCATTTTTAAAAACCACCGTATCAAAACGCTTGCTTCTTCCCAGGATGATCAGCTGTTTTTCGACACTGATCAGGGTGGCAGGATAGCCCTTTTCGTCAGAAAGGAGATGAAGAAAATGCTGTCGGACCCATTCTTCCGGTGTCAGTTTTACGAACTTCTTCCGGAAGGAATCGAAGATTTCTCTTTCCCCGTTTTCATCTTCCCGAATCCTGAAATCGTAGCCTGGCAAATTTAAATCCATACCTTTTTCCTATTTAAGTGGTAAAATTAAGATAATTCATTTTGTTCTTATTCTTTTCCGTTTTTTAGAAAAAACCACCATCGCAGGAAACTGAGATTATTGTAAATTTGCATGTAAAAAGGATGAAAACGAAACTCGAAATCGTCAAAGACTGGCTTCCGCGTTATACGGGGATGCGGCTTGAGCACTTCGGAGAATATATACTCCTCACCAACTTCGATCAATATATAGACCTTTTTTGCGAATGGAATAATGTTAAGGTAGCCGACAGAGATAAACCTATGATCGCCGCTACCGCCGACGACATCACCATCATAAATTTCGGAATGGGAAGTGCCAATGCGGCTACCATTATGGACTTACTGGCCGCCATTGAACCCAAGGCCGTGTTATTTTTGGGGAAATGTGGCGGACTAAAGAAGAAAAATGCGGTCGGCGATCTTATCCTTCCCATTGCAGCCATCCGTGGCGATGGGACTTCCAACGACTACTTCCCTTCCAAAGTGCCGGCACTACCCGCATTTAACCTTCAAAAGGCCATCTCTACCACCATCAGTGAATTTTCAAGAGATTACTGGACAGGAACCGTTTTCACCACCAACCGGCGGGTTTGGGAACATGACAATAAATTCAAAAAACTCTTGCGCAAAACCAGAAGCATGGCCATCGACATGGAAACTGCCACCATTTTCAGTGTGGGATTTTACAATAAAATTCCAACAGGGGCTTTGCTCCTCGTAACGGATCAGCCCATGGTCCCGGAGGGCATCAAAACCCAGCAAAGTGACATAGCCGTCAATGCAAAATATGTAGAAGAGCATGTAAAAATTGGCATCAAGTCACTGGAAGAACTCAAAAACAAAGGTCTTTCCGTCAAACACTTACGATTTTGATTTTTACGTCCGACAGACAGGTTTTAGAACCTTTAAAGAAGAAAATCTTCAGCCCTGTATATTTCTTTTACGGGGAAGAACCATATTACATCGATGAGCTAACGACCTACATCGAACAAAACACGCTGGAAGAAGCCGACCGCGACTTTAACCAGACTGTGGTCTACGGCCGCGATACCACCCCCCGCGAGATCATTGATCTGGCCCGCCGGTTCCCGATGATGAGCAATTATCTGCTGGTGATTGTGAAAGAAGCCCAGGACCTGGGTAATATCGAACTTCTGGAGCCTTATCTCCAGGCACCTTCAGCTTCTACCATCCTGGTTGTCAATTATAAATACAAGAAACTCGACAAACGAAAATCGGTTTACAAACTGCTCAGTAAGTCGAAAGAGACTGTACTTTTTGAGTCGGCAAAACTTTACGACAACCAGGTTCCGGATTGGATCAGCGACAAAGTCAGAGGCATGGGGTCCACCATTTCACCCGGTTCCGCCCTGCTGCTATCGGAATATCTTGGCAACGATCTGAGCCGGATCAGCAACGAGCTTCAAAAGCTGATGATCGGATTAAAACCCGGCGATCCCATTACTTCCGACAACATTGAGCAGAACATCGGCATCAGCAAGGAGTTCAACATTTTTGAACTTACCAAAGCGTTCAGCACACGGGATGCTTTCAGGGCTTTCCGGATCATTCAGTATTTCGAGGCCAATCCAAAACAAAATTCTTTGTTCCTGGTCATTCCCATGTTGTATTCTTTTTTCATGAAAGTGTTTCTTTTTCATCAGGTCAGCAGAGAAAGTAAGAATGTCGTGGCTTCGAAGCTGGGAATCAATCCATTTTTCTATGAAGAGTACCGCACGGCAGCCCAAAATTACCCGCCTGAAAAGCTCAAACAAATCGTAGCACAGCTTCACGATCTGGATCTGAAATGCAAGGGGGTCGGGCTGCGCGATTCCACTTCTTATGGCCCGTTAAAAGATTTTACCCTACAAGTGCTCGCCTGAAAAACTGTTTTTAACTGAACATCTTATTGATGCGATCGGAATATTTCTGAGAAATAAATTCCCGTTTCAGTTTCAGGTTGGCGGTTATCTCGCCTGATTCTATCGTCCATTCGTGGTCGAGCAATTCAAATTTCTTGATCTTCTCGGTGTCGCCAAAGAATTTATTGTAGTTGTTGATCTCTTCCCTAAACCGGTTGATGATCTCCGCATGTGAAATAATGTCACCGTTGTTGGTATAGGGGCATCCTTTTTGTTTACACCAGCCCTGCAGATATTCAAAATCGGGAACCACCACCGCTGCTGCAAACTTCTGATTTTCACCTACAACCATGATCTGGTCTATGAAAGCGGATTCTTTAAATTTGTTTTCAATCAATGCCGGTGAAATATATTTTCCCATGGAAGTTTTAAAGATTTCTTTCACCCTCCCGGTGATCTTCAACATGCCGTCTTCATCCAGAATTCCCACGTCTCCGGTGTGCATCCATCCGTCTACGACAGTGGTTTTAGTCATTTCAGGCTCTTTAAAATAGCCCACCATCACGTTGTCGCCTTTCACCAGGATCTCTCCCGTTTCGGAAATCTTCACCTGGACATTCTTTACCGGAGGGCCTACGGTACCGATTTTCCGCTTTCCATTTTCAAAAGTGTTGCATGAAATTACCGGAGCGGTTTCCGTCATTCCATAACCTTCCACAATCGGGATTCCGGCGGCATTGAAAACTCTTGCCAATCGCGGTTGCAAAGCGGCGCCCCCGGAAACGACAGCCCGCATGTTGCCACCCAAAGCCTCGCGCCATTTGGAATAGATCAGCTTATCATAAAATTTCCGTTGGGCCAGGAAAATGGGATTTTTGATGTCGTATTCGTATTTATTCCCCAGCGATACCGCATTAAAAAACAAGGCCTTGGCAACGGGACTCAGATTCCTTCCTTTCGCCATGATTTTATCATATACTTTCTCCAGCAATCGCGGTACGGTTGTCAACACATGCGGTTTCACTTCCTGAATGTTGGCCGCGATGGTTCCCATGTTTTCAGCATAATAAATCGAGACGCCCAGGTAGAGCAGAATATAGACGTTGGTACGTTCAAATACATGACATAAAGGAAGATAACTTACCACCTTGCAATGTTCGTCCACGGGAAAAATATGGTAGAGATTCAAAACATTGCTCATGATATTTTTGTGAGAAAGCATCACGCCTTTGGGTTTCCCCGTCGTGCCGGAAGTATAAATGATGGAAGCGATATCTTCTGGATAGACCGTCGCACGCGATTCTTCCAGCAACAATTCATTCGCATTTGATTTCCCGAATTCTATCAATTCTTCCAGATGCGGGACATCATCAAAATGTTTAAACGTGTAAACACCTTTGATGTTGGGGATGTTGGGAATGATGTGTTTTATCTTGCGATACAGCTCCCAGCCGGAGATAAAAACATAAAGCACCTCCGAATGCTCCAGGATATACCTGTAATCCGTTTCGCTGATGGTGGGATAAATCGGAACATGGATGGCGCCGATTTGCAGGATGGCCATGTCAATGATGTTCCATTCCGGCCGGTTGGGTGAAATGGTACCGATTTTATCACCCTTTTTTACTCCCAGTGCCAGCAGACCATAGCTGATGCTATCGACCATTTCGCGAATGGTTTTTAAATCGTACATTACCCATTCGCCATCTACCTTCCCGGCCAGAACATCATCTTTCGGTTGAAATGATTGCTCATAGTGGTCCAGGAGGTCAAACAGTCTTCGAACCTTCATTTTCAAGAAATTAGTTATATATAAGCTTCAAACCCTCTTCCCTTGCGGGAAAGCTTTGACTATTAAAGCTCTTTATGAAAAACCCCTGCACTTGCCTGAGCAGTCGGCATGATGGTCAGGTCGTTGATGTTAACATTGACCGGAAGTGTGGTTACAAACCATGCTACTTCTGCAATGTCCTCAGCATGGAGCGGTTCATAGCCTTTGTAAACAGAATCCGCTTTTTGCTGATCGCCTTTGAACCTGACGACAGAAAATTCTGTTTCCACAGCGCCCGGAGCAATCTGCGTGACCTTGATACCATGATGTACGGTATCGATCCGCATTCCTTTGGTGAGCGCATCCACAGCATGTTTCGTAGCACAATAAACGTTGCCGTTGGGGTAAACCTCTTTACCTGCAATAGACCCTATGTTGATCACGTGTCCGCCGTTTCTTTCCACCATACCGGGAAGTACCGCACGGCTGATGTACAACAATCCCTTGATGTTTGTATCGATCATCCTTTCCCAGTCATCGAGAACCCCTTCCTGGAGCGTACTCATCCCCACAGCCAATCCGGCATTGTTGATCAGCACATCAATTTTTGACCATTCTGAAGGTAACGACGCTATGGCTTTTGCCACTGCATCCTTATCACGGACATCAAAATTCAATGAATAAACTTTTACCTGATATTTTTGGGTTAATTCGGTAATAATTTCTTCCAGTCTTTCCTTACGGCGCCCTGTGATGATCAGGTCGCAGCCGTTTTCAGCAAATTTCCGGGCACAGGAAAGACCGATACCACTGGTCGCGCCCGTAATAAGTACAATTTTCTGCATTGTTCATTTTTAACATCGGGTCGCTAAGATAACGAATTTTTAAAAATAGCTTTCGCTGATGCTTTCATTTCGTTATCACCTGATTTTAAATCACTTAATAGGCAGATGGTACTGGAAACCGCCGAAAATCCAGATCCCCGGGAGAAGCACGCTTCCCATCTCATGATAGGGACGATTCAGCAGATTGTTTCCCTGAATGTAAATCGAAGCATTTTTCAATGCATAGATGATCTTTCCGTTCAGCAGAAAGACTGTGGCATACGGAACCACGGTGGAGCTTGCATAATCCAGGTAACCACCGTTTCGTTTTTCAACTGAAAAAGTCCAGCCGGCGCTGAGTTTTTTCAGGATTTTATGCTGCACAAAAAGGGTGAAATCGTGATGAAGATAATCCAGTGCATATGCCGAAATGTATCCTGTGGAACTCTTATTGCTTTGCAGATACGTATAGTTTATGCGGATGCTTTGGATAAATTTCTGTTGCGGATGATCGTTGTAGTATACAGCCGACAACGCCAGGCCGTAAGTATTCAGTTTTGTCAGGTTGCGGCTTTCCCAGTTGGCCTGCGGATCGGCTTTTACCCAGTCGATTAGGTCACGACCCATGCGGTCGAATACTGAAACCGTCGTGACAATATTCTTTCTGATATATTTTATCCCGGCTTCCAGACCCAGCACTTTTTCCGGTTTCAGGTTGGGGTTGGGTGTGTAGCCCGGACTGTCATAATACAGGTCGGTAAACGTCGGAATGCGGATGGCCTGATTCACGGAAACAAACGACTTCAAATTCTCGTTAATGAAATAGCCCAGATCGAGTCCCGGTGACCACAACGTCCCGTATTGCTTGTTGTAATAAATGCCGGTTCCCAGTGAAAGGGAAAAATTATTTTTCGAATAATACTGATTCAGATTCAGGTTGAAATTGGTCCGGTTGGCAGCATGATCATAAAAACCGCCTTGCATCACCGATGAGTGAATGGTATCGCTCAAAGGCAATCCAAGCACATTACTCAAAATATGCTGATTGGCAACCGAAAAAGCTGCGGAACTCTTACCCAGTTTCGAATCAAAATGAAGTCCGATATCTCCGTTCAGCACATCTGTGCGATGAAAATTTGGACCCGTGTAAGGAAAAAAACCGTAAGGCGTTCTGAAGCCCGCACTGTCGGCACCCATGACATACCAATTGCCCTGTTTTTCAAACCAGCCTCTCCCCTGGCGGAACAATTCAAAACGATCAAAGAGCCGTTTCCATGAAAGCTGTCCGTGAAAGCGAACTTTCTTACCCGTGTTCAGATTCAGGCTGGAAAAGAAACTGCGCGTATGTTCAAACTGATCAGGATATTGGGCCGCATAAAAACCGTAAGCGCCGTAAGCCCGGTCCTGATAGGCCAGCTGCAAAGCAGCCGAAGTACTCTTGTGGTTGTAAGCCGATTGATGATAAAATCCATAGTTTTTAAAATCGGTATCCCAACGGTAACCACTGGAGCTGCGCATCATGGCTGAAGTATGGTTCTGAATCTTTCCGGTCCGGTAGTTTCCTGCGAGGAAAGCCGAAAACAGGCCGTACTGTCCTCCTGAAATGTTAAGATCCATGCTGTTTCCCACTGGTTTTTTTGTGATGATATTGATGGCTCCCGAAAAAGCATTGGGGCCGAACCATCTTCCCGAAGGTCCCTGAACGATTTCTATTTTTGAAATATCTCCCGGGGTAAGCGCCAGATCCAGATTGTTGTGTCCGGTTTGCGGATCGTTTACCGGAATGCCATTAATCATAATCAGGTTCTGATCGTAGGTACCGCCGCGGATGCTCAGGTCGGCCTGCATGCCAAAGACACCACGCTTGCGCAGATCGAATCCGGCCAGCTGCTGAAGGATATCTTCAAAATTGGTGACCGGAGCTTCAGAAAGTGTCTTGCTGGGAATCACCTGGATAAATTGTGTGGTTCCTTTAAAAACTGTCTCATTTGCCAAAGACGAAATCTTTACTTCAGCCAGATTAACCGTGTCGCTTTGCGCAGAAGAGGCCAGGCTCAGGAGTCCGAGGAAGAAGATCAGAATATATTTTCGAAAGTCCATCTTTTACTGTTTCTGTTAAAAAATGAACGGCAAAAGTAAAAAAAATGAGTCAGGTTCAACCCTGTTTTAGAGATATCTTTTCCAGTTTAAAATTATGAGAATCAAATATATATGATAAAAATCATATATATTTGATTTCTATATAACGTTTCCGTTCGTGATTTAAGACAACGGTCATTTTGACGAAAAGAAATTTTCCCGGCAATGTTTTATTCGTATCAGAGATATGAAAAGGGCATAAAAAAAGCCACGAAACACTGTCTCGTGGCTTTGAAGAACATTTACTTCTCAATCAACTATTTCTTTTTGGCTTTCTTCCCAAAGCTAAAGTCGAGACCGGCCGAAACTGCCCAGGTTGATTTTTGAAATCTTTCATCAAAAGTATAATCTGTTCCGGGCATCGTATAAGTACTGGGTGTATAAGAAACCAGATAACCACCCAATTGCAAGGTAACTTTGTCGCTGATCTTATAAGCACCACCAAGACCTACGGTACTTGCATTCAGGCTAAAATTCAAGTCATTCTGATAACTTTGGTTAACTCCGGTTTGGGAATACAGATATCCCCCACTGACGAGCACTCTGTCAGACACATGGAATTCAGCTCCCAATCCATATTCCTGATAGTTTCTTCCCACCTCGGTTTTTGCATTCGTCCAACCTGAGCTGCGGTCCCCATAAAGGTGGTATCCGGCCTGTAAACTAATGAGTTTGCAGGGGTTGTAACGGATCCCTACAGATAGGTAAGAGGGAATATTGGCATTGGTTTTGGCTCCGTCAGGGAACATGTAAACCGGAGTGGCACCATTATATCCCGTCAGGAAACCTTCCTGTAATCCGGTTGTCGGATCGGTGGCGGTTGTATTGGTCAGGGTCAGATTGGTTTTAAATTCATATTTAATTCCGATGTCCAGATTATTTTCCAGGAAAGAGAAGTTTGCACCAATAATCGGAGTGAAACCGGTACCTTTTTGTTTAACATCCAGATTCTGATCTACAAAAGCAGCCGACAACATCGCAGCAGCACCACTCAATTGCGTTGCAACAGCAGAAAGAGCCGAGCCATAATAGGTGTTCAAGTCCGAAATTGACATCGAACCGATCGCCGAAGTAGAAACCCCTATTCCGGCAAGAGCAGCTTCTATACCCTGTAACTGTGCAGCCGTTATGACATTACCGGCAGCAGCCTGGCTTAAGGTGTAAGATCCGGCGCCCGCGGCAACAAGACCGCCCAGCCCCATGTAGGCAGCGTTAAATCCATCTGCATAACCCTTTACATAGGTACCCGGGACATATTTTTGCCCTCCAGCAATAAACCGAATATTTTTAAGGTATCCTGTATAAGAATTTTGTGCAATGTTATAGCGGCCGCCAACGTAAACAGAAACCGTAGGTGAAATGGCATATGAAATCCCGGCCTGAATGCCAAAATACATGGAAGTACCTTTCAGGTAAGCATCCATCGAATATCCACTTACTCCCAAAAAAGCAAACTGAGAAGCAATATCGGCGATTGGAAGTTCAGCCATTGGAACACCTGTTTTAAACTCGGCACCACCGCCGCCGCCAACAACATTGAATCCAGCTGAAAATGCCCATTTTCCGGTTTTATATGCTATATACAAATCTGGAAAAACAGGAGCCGAGATATTTCCCGTAAATTCACGCTGATTCAAGCCAAAGCTTTGATGTGTAACACCAAGTTTTTGCGTTTGATAAATCGTTTGACTGCTTAATGATACGTATAAACCATCGGCCAATTTTGTGAGGCCTGCCGGATTGAAATACACAGCATCAATACTGGTAGATGCATCACGAACCAACATCCTTGACCAAGCTGCACTTTGGTTAGTATTAGTAACCAATCCACCGGCATAAGCAAAGTTGACCATCATCAACATGCTTAATAGTGAAATTGTAATTTTTCTCATGGTAATGTTTTTTGGTTAATTTTGAGCTAATTTAAAAAAATTTATTCCCAAACCTTTCTTTTTCTGTAAAAATAAATAGCTTTTTACATATTTAGCCCTCTTACTTACAATAAATCCTGGTTATCAATCATATCGGTTAATAATAGATTTGTTTTTATCCAAAAAAAGTAAGGCTATCTTATAATTCAGTGTGTACTTCAAGCCAGTTTCTGGCATTTACAAAAGCTTCTATCCAGGGTGTGATCTGATCGTTGGGTCTGCTTTCGGGATAATTTGCCCATTGCCAGGGAAATATAGCTCGTTCCAAATGTGGCATCATGGCAAGATGGCGCCCGTTGTTAGAACAGATAGCAGCTGCAGCCCAGTCAGAACCATTAGGATTCCCCGGATATTTCTCGTAGCTATAAGAAAAAGGAATCTGATACTTATCCTGGAAATACGGGAAACTAAACTTCCCTTCACCATGGGCAACCCACACACCCAAACGGCTTCCGGCGAGACTTTTCAACATGATCGAATTGTTTTCATGAATGCTGACATTCAAAAATGCCGACTCGAATTTTTCCGATTCATTGCGCAGCATAACCGGTTTCTCCGGATGTTCGGGATAGATCAGATTGAGTTCTGTCATCAGCTGACAGCCGTTGCAGACGCCGAGGCTCATTGTATCATCGCGCTGGTAGAAATTTTCGAGCGCTCTTTTGGCTTTGGGATTGTACAGAAAGGCTCCGGCCCAACCTTTTGCCGAGCCCAGGACATCAGAGTTTGAAAATCCTCCTACGAAAGTGATAAATCCGATATCCGAAAGATCTTCCCTTCCGGCGATCAGATCCGTCATATGGACATCTTTCACATCAAAACCGGCCAGATACAAGGCATAAGCCATCTCACGGTCGCCGTTAACACCCTTTTCACGAATGATGGCCGCTTTCATCCTTTTTTTGCCCTGCTGATGGCGTAAGATCCCAAGCGTTTCTTTCCTTCCGGTAAAGTTTCGGTTAAACTGGAAATATAAATCCTGACGTTTATAATTCTGGAACCGTTCATGAGCCAGTTGCCCAGCCGTTTGTTTTACATCCAGCAGATAAGACGTTTCACGCCATACATCTCGGAATCGTCCGATATCCAAACGGATTTTCTTTTTCTGATGCCGGATGGCAATATGGTGCCTTTTACTAACCCTGCCTATGACTTTGAAATTTATTCCGGCGTGAGAAAGGATTGTTTTTACAAGCATTTTATTTTTAACCTGAATGACCACCGCCGGTTTTTCGCTGAACATGAGTCTTATAAAGTCTTTTTCGCTGAAGCGATCCAACCGCAATTTCATGCCGTGGTCAACATTCGGGAAATTCATTTCCAGTAAAGTAGTGATCAGTCCTCCGGAAGAAATATCATGACCCGCCAGCACCAGCCCCTGCTGGATTAGATGCTGCAGCGTATTGAAGGCATTTCTTACATAATCGGCGTCATTTGCATCAGGGCTCTCGGTTCCCAACTTACCCAAAACCTGCGCAAAACTACTCCCACCCAAGGCAAAAGGTGAATTGGAAAAATCTATGTAGATGAGTCTGGATTTTTTCCCAGATTTCAGATACGGGGTTACCGCTTTTTTTACATCCGTCACTTCTCCCGCGGCAGATACGATGACCGTACCGGGCGCATAAACAACCTGTCCGTCAGGATATTTCTGCGTCATGGACAAAGAGTCTTTACCGGTAGGTACCGGAATTCCCAGGGCTACCGAGAAGTCGCTTAAAGCTTTCACGGCGCTGTAAAGCCGTTCGTTTTCTCCCGGATTTTTGGCAGGCCACATCCAGTTGGCACTCAAAGAAACACCGGAAAGTCCGTTTTCAATCGGAGCCCAGACAAGGTTTGTCAATGCTTCCATTACCGAAAGCCTTGACCCTTTTTCAGGATCCAACAGTGCAGGAGCTGCTGCGTGTCCCAAAGCAGTGGCAATACCCCTTTCACCATTATAATCCAACGCCATGATCCCAAGGTTGTTCAATGGCAATTGTAGAGCGCCCGTGCCTTGCTGCATAGCTACTTTACCGCCTACTGAACGGTCTACTTTATTGGTAAGCCAATCTTTACATGCAACCCCTTCCAGATGTAAAATCTGGTTCAGGTATTTCTCAAATTTAGAAAGGTCATATTCAAGTTCGGTAAACTTCGTAGGTTGACTTTGGTCGGTCAACACCGTCTTGGGCGGTTTTCCAAAAAGATACTCCAGATTCAGATCCACAGGAAGGTCTTTTTCGTCTCCCTGTACTACCAGCTTTTGATCGGATTTTACAGTTCCTACTTTGTAAATAGGGGATCTTTCGCGTGAAGCTATTTTTGAGACCAGATCAAAATCTTTTTCTTTAATGACCATCCCCATACGTTCCTGCGACTCGTTTCCCAGGATTTCCTTGAACGATAATGTAGGATCACCGACAGGAAGTTTTTTGATATCAATCACAGCACCTGAATCTTCCACCAACTCCGAAAGGCAGTTCAGATGTCCGCCGGCACCATGATCATGGATGGAAATAATAGGATTAATATGAGATTCGATGCAGGCCCGAATGGCATTGGCCGCTCTTTTCTGCATTTCAGGGTTCGACCGTTGAACCGCATTGAGTTCAGTCCCTTTGCTATATTCTCCCGTATCCACAGAAGAAACAGCACCTCCACCCATTCCGATCCGGTAGTTATCGCCCCCCAGGACCACAATGATATCCCCTTCTTCCGGCGCTGCTTTTTCCGCATCGCGGGCATTGGCATACCCCACACCTCCGGCGAGCATCACCACTTTGTCATAGGCAAAAAGCTTGTTTTCTTCCTGATGTTCAAAAGTAAACAGACTTCCATTGATCAACGGCTGTCCGAATTTGTTTCCAAAATCCGATGCCCCGTTGGAAGCTTTGATAAGAATCTGAGTCGGGGTATGATACAACCATGGGCGCTTGGCAATTTTGTTTTCCCAGGGTTGTCCGGCCCCCAGCCTCGGGTAAGAGGTCATATAAACGGCTGTACCGGCCAGCGGTACACTACCCCGTCCTCCAGCCATACGGTCGCGGATTTCACCCCCGCTTCCTGTGGCGGCACCATTGAACGGCTCCACCGTTGTTGGGAAATTATGCGTTTCTGCTTTCAGAGAAAGAACAGAATTGATCTTTCGGACCTCGAAAAACGCAGCGTCATCACCGGCAGCAGGTGCAAATTGCTCAATTTGAGGGCCTTTAACGAAAGCGACATTGTCTTTGTAAGCCGAAACCAGATAACGTGGCGATTCCTTGGATGTTTTTTTGATCAGTGCGAAAAGCGAATCGGGCATTTCCCGCCCGTTCAGGATAAAAGTTCCGTTGAAGATTTTATGGCGACAGTGTTCTGAATTGATCTGAGCAAAACCATAAATTTCCGAATCCGTTAATTTCCTGCCTATTTTGCCGCTAACCTGTTCTAAATAATCGACCTCTTCCGGGCTTAAGGCCAGGCTTTGCTCTTCATTATAAGAATCGATATCTTCTACATAACGTATCGGGTCCGCCTCGTGCGCAATGGTAAATGCATCCTGTCCCAGCCCGTTGTACAACTGCTGGAGCATGGGGTCGTAATCTGTAAAACTGCTGTCTTTTTTAAAAAATTCTTCGATCCTCAAAATACCGGGAATGCCCATATTTTGTGTGATCTCAACGGCATTGGTGCTCCACGGTGTAATCATTTCCCGTCGGGGACCCAGAAAGTAGCCTTCCACTTCTTTTTCAGAACATAACCTGGTTTTACCGAATAACCAGGATAGTTTCTGATGGTTTGTAAAGGTGAGTGGTTGCGGCGTATCAACCAGAAAGTAATGCACCTTATCGTTGGAATAAAAGTATATCATTGCGTTGTGGTTAAAGGCTTACCGCCGCAAATATATAAAATGCTCATTGTGAAGCGATGTAGTTTTGCAAATATTTTCTTCAGGATATTAACATTTTTTAAAGATGCTTCATTTCCAGCCTGATGAAACCTCCATTCCGATAAATTTTTAATTTCAACGTCTTTAAAATTATTTTTAGATTAATCTAAATATTTATTTATATTTGCAAAAAACTCAATAATGACACAATCAGAAGAAAATCATATTAAAACGATTTTTCTTTTAGAAGAAACCGGAAAAGGGAAAATACTCACCAACGCCATTGCAGAAAAACTGGAGACCAAGGCCTCTTCCGTTACTGATATGATGCAAAAACTGGAAGAAAAGGGCATGGTGACGTATATGAAATACCAGGGCGTAAACCTGACCGCTGCCGGAAAAAGAGCAGCCCTGGCCCTGGTCAGAAAACATCGTTTATGGGAAACATTTTTGGTAAACCGCCTGAATTTTGGCTGGGATGAAGTACATGAAATTGCGCATCAGCTTGAACACATTCAATCGGAGAGCCTCGTGGAAAAGCTGGATGCTTTTTTGGGATACCCCGAAACGGACCCGCATGGAGAACCCATCCCCGGAAGAGACGGAAAAGTTCAGATGCAGGCTCAGCATCTGATCAATCTTTCAACGGCAAAGCCGGGTAAAACCTACGTTCTGGAAGCCGTTTTACAACCTACCGATGTTTTTCTGCGTTACCTGAACAAAGTCGGACTTGGCATCGGCTCCGAATTTCTAATTATGAAAATCGAAGATTACGACCTTTCAATGGAGATCATTATTGAAGGAAATTCCTGCTTTTTATCAAAAGAAACGACACAAAACTTAATGGTGAAACATGATGGACAATAAACGACTAAACCATTCACTCGAGGAAGTAAATGCCTCTATTGATACCACAACAAAACAAGGCATTTTCAGAAAACTGCTGGCATTCATGGGACCGGCTTATCTGATCAGCGTAGGTTACATGGATCCCGGAAACTGGGCCACCGACATTGCCGGTGGAAGCCAGTTCGGATATCAGCTGATCTGGGTTTTGCTGATGTCGAACCTGATGGCGGTTTTGCTTCAAAGCCTTAGCGTCAGGCTGGGCATTGTGCGTGGCCGGGACCTTGCACAGGCCTGCCGTGAATCCTATCCGAAATCCATCAACTTTATTCTTTACATTTTAGCTGAAATCGCCATTATCGCCACCGACCTGGCGGAAGTCGTTGGCATGGCTATCGGGCTTCAACTGCTTTTCCATATTCCGATGATTTGGGGCATTTTGCTCACCTTTTCCGACACCCTGATTTTATTATTTCTGATGAAAA